>CAIQJJ010000659.1 GCA_903872065.1 uncultured Anaerolineales bacterium
CGTCAGCGGCGCGCAAGATTTCCTGCCAGAGCGCCGCAGCGAAGCCCGGCCAGGATTGAAATTGAAAGCGGCGCAAGCGCCCCGGCGGGATATTCCAGGCCAGCAGGGCGGCCTCAATCGGGATCGTCCCCGAACCGCAGAAGGGATCGAGCAGCGCGGCCGCCCCCTCCCACTCCGCCGCCAGCAGCATCCCAGCGGCCAGATTCTCGCGCAGCGGCGCTTTGGCCACGGCCAGCTTATAGCCGCGGCGGTGCAAATGCTCGCCCGACGAATCGACGCTGAGGGTACACAGATCGCGCTGGATGCGCGCCAGGATCAACTGCGCTGCGCCGTCCCCCTCCTCAGCTTTGACCAGCGGCGAGGGCTTCCCCAGGCGCGCCGTGATCCCCTGCGCGATATGCTCCGCGATCACTCGCTTCATGTACAGGCGCGAGGCGTGGCTGCTCACGCGCAGGTAGATGGGCTGCCCAGGCGACAGGTAGCGCTCCCAGGGCAGGTTGTGGACTTTGCGGCGCAGTTCCGGGAAACCCACCGCCGGGAATTCCCCGCCCTCGATGCGCAGCAGCACCCGGCTGGCGGTGCGCAGCCAGAGATTGGCGCGATAGATATCCTTCAAGCCGCCTTCAAACTCCACCCCGCCCTCTTCCTCGCCGGCCGGCGGCGCAGCCGGCTCCGCCGGCGAAGGGCGCGGCGATAGGCCCAGGCGGGCCATTTCTTGTCTCAGGATCGTCTCTAAGCCTGGGGCGCAAACAGCAAAAAGGTTCACGGTCTCTGCCTCCGATAAAATGACTGGACTACCATGCAAATGATCTTACCAGATATGGGGGTAGATGCAACGTCCTGAACATCTCTCAACTGTGGATAACCCGCCTAAAACTGTGGATAAGTAGATTAAATTGGGGAGAACTTACCCGATTTATCCCTATACCCCCTTTCCGGCGACCCCCATATCTAGGGGGTGCATTTTTACGCGCCCCCATCCCTTTCAGGCGGCTATCTTGTGGGAAAAACCAGGCCTGTGTTTTTATCCACTTATCCCCAGGTCGGCTGTGGAGAAATTATGCCGCCTCAGCCGCCTTTGGCGGGGGGCAGGCGTTCTCACAGCCTGTATATAGGGCCTGGCAAACCCACCCGGAGAGTTATCCACATATCCCCACTCCCTACTAAGACGACTATAAATTAACTTAACTGAGTTTATTCAATATTCTCAAGGATGCTTCAACAAGCTCAGAAATTGCATCCGGTTAGGGAAAGTTCGTTTTCAACGCCAACATAGATTAACCACGAATAACACCAATCTTCACAAATAAGAAAATAAATTCGTGTAGATTAGTGTTATTCGTGGTTTTAATCTGGCTTCGCTTCGCGGTTAATTCTTCCCCGGCGTGATCCACCTCATCCCAAATCTTTCAAGACCTGCAGCATCTTTGGCTTGTTCGTAAAGAAGCGATAGTACCAATCCAGCAGCGAGGGCGAGAGGCGGTGCATCAGGCTGCCAAAAGCAAAGCCCAGCCCACCCAGGGTAACTTGGGAACGGTTCTCGCTTACGGCGTCCACGATGGCGCGGGCGGGAACCTCTGCATTGTCCAGGGTAGTTTGCGGGGGCATGATGCCGGCGGCGCGCATCAGGCGCAGGTCCATCTTTTCGATCATTGGCGTGCGCGTCCACCCCGGCAGGACAACTGAGACGCGCACCCCGCTGCCGGCCAGTTCACGGCGCAGGGCGTGGCTGAAATCAATCACCGCCCCGCGCGTGGCCGCGTATGCCGCCTGGCCTGGGCTGTGGATCAGCCCAGCCACACTGCTGATATTGACGATATGCCCTTGCCGTAAGGCCAGCATTTGCGGCAAAAAGACCTGGGTCACGCGGATCGTGGCGTAGACATTCAGTTCCACCATGCTGTGGATGGCGTTGGCGTCGCTTTCTTGCAGCGGTCCGCCCAACGATAGGCCGGCGTTGTTGACCAGCACATCCAGGCGGCCAAAGGCGTCGGCGATGCTCTGGCGCAGGGTTTGCAGATCAGCTTCCTGGACGATGTCCGTCGGAACGGCCAGCACGGGCTTGCCATAAGCCGCCAATTCTGCTTTGACTTGTTCCAGGAGATCGGCGCGGCGGGCGGCCAGGACGACTGCCGCGCCGGCGGCGGCAAAGGCGTGAGCGGTCGCCTTGCCAATTCCCGAAGACGCGCCGGTGATCAGGGCTACTTTGTCGAGTAATGAAACCTTAGCTCCCATCGGCGCTTTCCTTATTCTTTTCCTGGTAGGCGACCTGGATCGCCTGTTGACTGAAGGCCTGGTAGGCGTTTTTCAACAGCGCCGCCAACCCCGCATCGGGCGCAAAGCTTGGCTCTCCCAGGCGTTTGAGCAGCGGCATTTCAAGCGCCGGCGGGCGGATCGAGAGCGAAAACTCTTCCAGCGGCGCGCCCAGGCCCCAAAAATTGCCCAGGCAGTCTTCCAGGGGGATAATCGTTTCGGATTCTTCGGCTTCAGCCTCCTCCATCTCACCTTTGCCAGCGCGCCGCTGGCGCAATGCCTGCAGCACTTGCTCCTGGCTGCGCCCGCGCAGGCGGAAGAGCAGGAAGGGGTCTTCATCGAAGCGTTCGCCCAGGATGTAATAGGTGGCGGCGATGTGCTTGCAAGGGTTGGCCGGGTCGGGGCATGAACAATCCGTCTTCAGGTCTTTTTGCGTGCTGGGAAACAGGCTGACGCCGGCCGCCTGGAAGGTCTGCTCGATCTCTTGCGGCATTTCGCCGGCCAGGAGCTGCGCGGTGAAAATCGCTTGCTCGGCCAGGGCGTCAATCACCTTGTCCCACTGCGCGTCGCTCAGGGCGGCGAGTTGAATGCTGATCTTATACGGCGTGGGGCGCGAGCCTTGCACCCGCGCCGCAATCCCGCTTTTGACTTCATCAATGTCCAATACCTGCCCTTTGCGGGCGTACGATCTCCCGCGCGACAGGCGTCCCGAATCCATCAGCCGCTCCAGGGCGGCGATCCAACGCTGCGCCCACCAGTTGCTGGCAAAATTTCCGCGCTGGCTGCGCGCTTTGATGCCATCCGGGCTGGCTTTCGGTTTGCTGGGTTTAAAGTAACCGTAAGACATCTTGTCAACCCTCTCTGCGCAAACTGACCACCTGGCGCAGTTCGGCGGTGCTGAGTTCGGTCAGCCAGTTTTCTCCGCCGCCCACCACCGCCTGCGCCAGGCCCTTCTTGTTTTGCAGCATATCGTCAATCTTTTCTTCGAGCGAGCCGGTCACGACAAATTTGTGCACCTGCACATTGCGCTTTTGCCCGATGCGAAAGGCGCGGTCGGTGGCCTGGTCTTCGACCGCCGGGTTCCACCAGCGATCGTAGTGGAAGACATGGCTGGCGCGCGTCAGGTTTAGCCCGGTGCCGCCGGCTTTTAAGGAGAGAATAAAGATCGACGGGGCTTGATCTTCTTCTTGAAAACGTTTGACCATCTGATCGCGCGTTTTGGCGGGGGTGCTGCCGTGCAAGAACTGCACCGCCGTTCCTAAAGCCGTTGGCAGGTAATTGGCCAGCAGCGCCCCCATTTCGGCAAATTGGGTAAAGATCAGCGCCCGTTCGCCCTCGGCCAGCAGTTCTTCCAAAAGCTCCCCCATGCGTTCCAGCTTGCCGCTGCGCCCCTCCAGCGCGCCGCCGGCGCTGTCTTTGCCGGCCTGGTGCAGGTATTGCACCGGGTGATTGCAAATTTGCTTCAACTGCATCAGCATGCTCAAGACCAACCCGCGCCGCTGGATGCCATCTTCTGTCTCGATGCGCTGCATGGCGTCTTGCACCACCGCCTGGTAAAGCGTCGCCTGTTCCTCGGTCAAAGAGCAGTATTCTTTGGTCTCGACCTTTTCTGGCAGGTCTGAGATCACGCTGGGATCGGTCTTCACGCGCCGCAAAATGAAGGGGGTGGTCAACTGGCGCAATTGCTGCACCGCCGCCTTGTCGTTGTAGCGCTCAATGGGCAGGGCGAACTGCTGGCGGAACTGCGCCTGCGATCCCAGGTAGCCGGGGTTGAGGAAGTGCATGATTGACCACAGCTCGGAGAGACGGTTTTCGACGGGCGTGCCGGTCAGGGCAATGCGAAAGCCGGCGTTCAGCTTGCGGATTACCTGGGTTTGTTTGGCGGAGGGGTTTTTGATATTTTGCGCCTCGTCCAAAATCACGGCCATCCAGTTGACCGCCTGGAGCGCTTCGGCGTCCAGGCGCGCCACCGGATAGCTGGTCAAGACGATGTGCTGATCGCGAATCGCCTGGTGGAATTCATCCCCGTGCAGCCTCTCGCCGCCGCGGTGGACATAGGCGCGCAGGCTGGGCGCAAAGCGGTTGATTTCGCGCTCCCAGTTGGTCACGACCGAGGTGGGGGCAATCAGCAGCGCCGGCGCGGGCAGTTCCCCCAAGGTCTCTTGTTCGTGCAGCAGCAGGGCGATGGTCTGGATGGTTTTGCCCAGGCCCATATCGTCAGCCAGGCAGGCCCCCAGCCCCC
>CAIQJJ010000660.1 GCA_903872065.1 uncultured Anaerolineales bacterium
CAGCAGCAGATCGCTCAAAACCAACACCTGGGCCGGGGTAAGCGAGGCGGCCGGCGGATCAAGCGGGCTGGATTTGATCACGCCGCCGGCCGGGTCGAGGGTGATGCGCGTCTGTTTGCCGCCCAGGCGCGTCTCGCGCACCTGGCGCGCCAGCTTATCCACCACGAAGGCATCCGGTTCCGCCGCGCCGGAAACGACCGATTCGCCCAGGCCGTAATTGGCGTTGATCAGCGCCTCGTCATAGCAATTGTTCAGCGGATTGAGCGAAAAGGCCACGCCGGCGCTGGCAGCGTCAATTTGCTGCTGGACGATGACAGCGATGCGCGGCTGATCGAGGGCAAAGCCATGCTCTTTTTTGTAGAGAAAGACGCGGCCATCGAAAGCCGAGGCGAAGGAGCGCAGGATGGCCGCTGGCAAGCCCTCAACCGTCACGCCGAGCGTCGTCTCGTAGCCGCCGGCAAAGGAAGCCCCGTCCAAGTCTTCTTCGGGCGAGGAGGAACGCACGGCAAACAATCGAGCGGGAGAAAAGGCGGACAAAGCCTGGAGGGCGCGCCGCAGTTCATCGTGCTGCTGCTCAGTGAACTGCAGGGCGCGGCACGCCTGCTGCAGCGCCCCGGCCGCCTGGAGTAATTCGTCGCCCGCCGCACCTGCCAGAGCAGCCCAGGCCGGCAGTGTTTGCAGCATCTTCAGCCACGGGGCGAAGAACGCGACGCTCAAGACAAACCCCGGTGGAACCGGCAGGCCAGCCCTGGTCATCTGGCTCAAAGCCAGGGCCTTGCCGCCGGCTTGATCCAAGAGAGGAAATTCGGGGGATGAAAATAAAAAGGTGGTGATTTGATCTCTATCCATATTTATAATTTTAGACTATAATCCTATAGAAATTCTAAAATTTGATTATAGCCCAAATATTAGAATTGTCAACCGTTTTAAGTCTAACAATTCTGTCAATTGGAAGAGGCAAGCATGGATGGATTCGCCCGCCGCAAAGAGCAAAGTAAAGAAGAGATTCGCAAGGCCGCCTGGGAACTGTTCAGCCAGTTTGGAGTGGAGAGGGTCAGCATGGCCGACATCGCCCGCAAGGCAGGCGTCTCGCAGGCGACGATCTACAACAACTTTGGCAGCAAAGAAGCCCTGGCGCGCGAATTCGTCAGCCGCTCGATTGAGCAGCTTGTACAGCGTGTGCAGGACGTGCTGGCGCCAGAACAGCCCTATTGGGACAAACTGGCGGCATTCATCCAGTTCCTGGCTGGGGTCATGGCGCAAGAACAGCCCTCGCCGGCCGACAGCGCCATCTTCACCAGGAGCTTCGATCTGCTAAACGACCCCGAAATCCAAAAGATCCACACCGCAGCGCAAGAGAAAATGATCCAACTGCTGATGGGGCTGATCCAGGAGGGCAAGCAGCAAGGCCAGGTTGAGGCGGAACTCACCGACGAAGCGTATGGCGTTTACTTCAAAGTCTTTATGGGGATTTTCACCGACCCTGCCTTACAGCCCGGTTTTGCGCGCAACCCGCGGCTGATGGGCGACCTGGGCCGGCTGATGATCTACGGCTTGAGCGGGGAAAAGAGGCAAAGGTAGGGTTTGGACGGGCCGGGTGTTTGCCGGCCCGTGATTCCAGGTTTTCCTCCGAGAGCGCTTGGTATCAGAGTGGGTGTTTTACACACCTAATGTTCCCTCCGCAAAATAGGCAGGTAAATCTTATACACCACCTGGGCCTGGGATGCTACAAAATCTACACCGACGGCATCCGGGCCGACAATGATCTGGATTGTGATGGGTGTAAAGGTGTATTCTTCCTTGCTGGGCGTCAGTAGATATGCGCCGGCTGGCAAGCCAGTCAGGACATAGCTCCCATCAGCCTGAGTAGTGGTAGAGTATTCTGCGCCAGCGGAGATTAATACACCAGGCAATGGATCGTTGCTACTATCTGTTACCTTGCCTGCGATGATATAGGTTTCTTCTTGCGATATAGTACCTACAAAATTAATCTGAGCTGCATCCGGCCCAACATTGACTTGGGCTAATGAGGGTGTAAAACTGTAGCCCACCAGATAAGGGATCACTAAGTAGGATCCCACTGGTAAGTCCGTAAGAATATAACTTCCATCAGCCTGTGTAGTAGCAGTATAACCTGTCCCAACAGAAATCAGGACTCCGGGTAAGGGTGTGTTATTGGCGTCCAACACAACGCCGGTGATATTGTATGCGCCTTCGATCAAACTCAGGCTGTAGCCAGCGCCGCATCCGCCCGCATTGGGGTTCCAGTGTCGCGCCAGGATGTAGTACATGCCGCTGGATGGAGACTCCCACTCGATTTGGGAAGCCAGCGTACCATCAAAATCATCATTAGCGGCCAGCAAGGACACACCATCCGATGCATACAGATAGAGATAGGTATCCGCAGCGCTCCCCAGATCAGATGTCTGGATGATGTATCTTTTGCCCGTTTCAGCGTTGAACCACAGCCAATCTTGATCGTTCAGCGCATCGAAATTGTGAAGTTGCACAGTTCCCACCCCAATGCCAGATGCCAATGCAGAGGTTTCATCCCCTTCATAAGCATCCGGGGCAGCCATACAGACTTCGACGCCAGCGCTAAAGATGTTGTTCGCGTCATCCGGTTCGGTGACGGATCCAGCCGAATCCACCTGGGCATAGAGCGTGGCGGTGATTTCGCTGCCGGGCGTCAGAGGAAACCTGGTTCCCGCTGATAACAGATCGGTCAACGCCGCGGTGACAGTAACTGTTGCGCCAGCGGAAATTGGATCATTTATCCAAAATTGCAGACTGCCGGTATAATCGCCGCCACCCACAGGCAGGTGATTAATGTACAAATCGGTAAAGAAACCGTTTTGGGTGCCAAGATTACCCTGGTTTTGGAAGACGGCCTGCACCAGAAAGCCGCCGTTTGGATCAGGATAAGTGGTCAAATCTAATAAGGCCAGGTCAGCATTGCCAACTACAGGCGGGGCAATTGGCGCACCCGCTTCGACAGAAGGCGCGATATCAATTCGAGCATAGGGGAAGTCGAAACGAGCCACATTCGAGGCGCGGGCATGTTGGATATACCCTGGGAATTGAGTATCATTCCAATTCGGGTCGCGCCCGATCCGGAAGGTCGAACTGGTGATATTTGGGGTGCGCGAGTCGCTATTATGTCCGCGTTGTTCTCCATTGATAAACACCCACATGTTATTGCCGCCATCATGAACGCCGGCGACATGATACCAACGGTTTAAGTCCAACTGCATGTTGCTGGCGACACCGCGATCTCCGCCATCTCCAGTAATTTGAAATTGGACAGTTCGATCACTGGTCATTCGGATGAAATATGATGATCCACCCGAACCCCATTTCGAGAAAATATGCCCAAAGTTCACATTGGTCACATAAATCCATGCTTCAAGGGTCATGGCCGTCATGTTGAAATCGCTTAAGTTGCCCATGTCCACATAGGCATCCACGCCATTGAAGCTGCCCGCGCGACCCATCAGACCATAATCATACCAGGCAGGGCTGTAGAATGTTCCATTGTGACCGCGCCCTGATGTATCTACAGCTACATTGCCATTCCCTTCCTGGAAATGCCATAGACCCACCGTGTTGCCATCTGCTTCAGGTAAATAGACTGCATTGACATCCGCTGGCGGGCTGCCCGCCGCGGCGTTGCCAAAGTACATCTGGTAAACGCCGCTGCTTGAACTCCCTCCTGCCAGCGCTTCTTGCAAGGGGAACCAGATGTCAATTTCACTGGCGGTGAATTTGGTGATGGTGCGGTTGAGTTCGGTCTGGTTTTGATAGACGATGCGAATATCATCCCCTTTGACGGCTGTGAGGGAAGCGTTATAGACTTCGGCGGCGGTGGGGGTGGTGCTGCCGTCGAAATGCAGATGCATGGGGAAGTGCACCGGGATGGCATCGGAGTCGTTATTGAGCAGCACCAGGTTCCGTTTGAGCGCCCAACCAGCATTCCACCAGACGTCCGGCGGGGCCGAGGCAGGGTCTATCACGGTGGTGGTATCGCCATCCCCGGCAGGCCACGCTTCCCAGTTGCCAATCGTGTCCATCGCACGCACCCGGAAATTGTAGACATGCCCGGCCTGGCCCTGGAAAAGTTCGGCGGTTTTGGTGGTGTTGACCAGCCAGTCCTGCCATTCGCCATCAGAATGCGTGTTGTCGCGCACCTGGACGTGATACCAACGCATACCAGAGCGCTCATCCGCGCCGCTCCAGTTGACGCTGAACTTGGTTTCATAGGTGACAGGCGGCAGCGGCGCGATGGTGGACGCCGGGGAGTGTAAGTCTACATGAAAAAAAGTGTTGGTCTGGTTGCTGGTGTCACTCACTTCCCCGTAGGACGTGACACGCCAGTAGACCGTTTCGTAATCGGTGGGCAGGGTATAGTCGTATTCGGTGACGTTGGCAGCGAGTTGCGTATCCACCAGTAGCGTGGAGAAGGCCGCATCGGGCGAGACTTCCAGGCGATACCCCGTGGTACGCAAACTGGCATCCCAGTCGAAATGGATATTGAGATCGTTGACATAGCCATTATGCTGCGGCAGCCTGACTGGTGGATTGTTGGGACGCCGATTGGTCGCCAATGGCACGGTCAATTCAGCAATAGCCGCATTTTCCCAGCCGCCTTCGCGCCGGGCATATAATCGGAAGCGATATGTGCCATCAGGGTATTCAAGCTGTCCCCAGTTGGGTGGGCGGTCATTATCGGTGTTACAGTTATAGTTCGGCGTACCCAGCTCATCTACCCCTTTCCATTCCCCATTCGCCGAGCCATCGGTGGCCAGGTTAACCTGCAATTTCAGCGTACCGGCATTGGTCTGAGCGCAAAAGCAGATTTTTTCCGGGCCGCCCCAGGCATCGCGGCAGGTCTGATAGCTGAAGCTGTAGATTTCGGCATTGTTGTTGAGAAGGCTGAAATGCCAGGCATTGCTCCACCCGCTTTCCGCGCCGCGACTGTCGCGCGCCTTGACATGCCATTGATAATTGTTGAACCCCAGGCCCTGCGGCGACCAGGTGCAAGAGCTGACCCAACCGCTGTTGGCCAATTGAGCGCTCTCGAAGATCTCGAAGTAGCATTCGGTCACCGAATCGCCATCGGGATCGCCATTGGGGCTGGCCGATAGGTTGATGCCAGTGTTGCCGTAATACACCGCCCAATCGCCAGGGCCGGTGAGGTTGGGGGCGTTGGGGGCGTGGTTGGGGGCTGCGGCCTGTTCAACTTCAAACTGGATCGTGAATGTATCGCCATCCCAATGTCCATTACGCCAGATACGCCAGGTGCTTTGGTATACGCCAGGGGTTTCAGGCGCGCGAATGGGATTATCGGCATAAAAGGTAAAATCATACGTTTGGCCGGGATTGACCACGGTATTTTCAGGGACAGCAACAAAATCATACGCCCCATATAAGTTGCCATCCACATTGAGCAGCATATCCCCGCGTGAACCGAGTAATTGTCCGCCATTGACTTTTGCCCGAATCGTGGGCCGAAAGGTTTGTCCAGGTGCGAGTTGAGCAAGACACTCATCACAAGACAGTTCAATAAACGATTGGTTATTGGGTAAGGGCGTTGGCGTAGGGCCGCTATCATCTTGAACGGTTATTTGCACACACACCTTATCACCGAAAAAGGTTCCTTGCGGGTTACGAAGCTGCCAGTAGCCGGCGTAGTCACCTGGATCGGTTGGGGAGGTCATGTTGACACTCAGATCGACTTGCTGGCCTGGGGTAGTGGATGTCACATCCACTGCGAAGGGTGCGCCCATCTGTTCTCCGCTGACAAAGGCAAGTTGGTAGCCGCCGCCCCAGGTGGTAGAGCCAGTATTCGTCATACGCCAGGATTTGGTGAGGGATTGATTGGATGAAACAATAATATTATCCGGCAGAGTCACATCCGCCAGAAATATGGCGTCATCGCTGGAAGGGCCGGGAACTGGGGAAGACGTCCATCCGCCAGTATGAAATACACCAATATTGGCAACGCTCGAATTGCCAAAACTCGAACGGGCAAAGACGCGCCAATAATAGGTCGCGCCAGCCAACAGATGCGAAGGATGCTGATATTGCCTGGCGCTGACTTCTTCCCGGATCACAAGCGAGCTAAAGTTCTGATCGGTCGCCACCTCCAACAGGTAAGTCTGGGCGCGCAGCACATCGCCCCATTGAAAAGTAGGGGTTATGGCAATATCCTGTCCCAGAGGCGCGATCAGGCGCGGGGAAGCAGGAGGAATGCCGGGGCCAAAAGTCTTGGCGGAAATGAGAATCTGGTTATCCAGGCTTCCCCCATGCCAGAATGTCATCCCCAAATAAACAGCAATATCTACCGCGAACTTGGCATAGGTATAGAATTTTGCCCAGCCGCTCAAGGCTTTGACTGCCTCTTTAACATCCGTCACATCCAGGGCCTGGACAATCTTGGTAATGACCGCCTTCCCCCGATCCGATGTGGCAAAATTATACAGCCCCTCGGCAATCTCCGTCGTACGCGCCGGGGTTTGCCAGCTTAACGGCTCGGCGACGATCTCTTTGAAGTTATCATAGACCGTTTTCAGTGCCTCGACGGTATCTTTCAGATCAACCAAATTTTTGATTATTTTGATGATTTCGGATGAACTTTTGATCCCCTCAACGCCAGGCAGCGACTCGATCAACACTGTCAAAATGTTGATCGCAAACGTTGTCTCATCAACCAGATTGCTCTGGATGCTAATCGTCTGGGATAAATCCGTGAAAGTCACTTTATACTTTAATTCGCCGCCCGGCTTAATCATCTTCAAAAGATCCCACAACTCTGTTTCCCATCCCACCGCTTCAAACTGAGCGCCAGAGCTGACCTGGGTGTTGAGGGAAAGGTAAAAAGAGTGCAGCGGATTACTTAATATGACGGTACCAGTGATGCCTTGCCCGGGAA
Source organism: uncultured Anaerolineales bacterium (assembly GCA_903872065.1). GTDB lineage: Bacteria > Chloroflexota > Anaerolineae > Anaerolineales > UBA4823 > CAIQJJ01. The sequence goes on from CAIQJJ010000660.1 coordinate 6,932, forward strand.
CGATGGTTTGGGAAGTTAAATCGGCCAGCAAAACGGATGGCACTGTAATATACTGAATCTCAATAGTATCTGGTAGATTGTCTACCACAGTGGCTTTCGCCGAACCCATTGTGGAACTAACCAAAGAAATTACCACCAGCCAGGTTAAACATACCCAGATTTTTTTCAACATCCAAACTTTACTCCTGTCAATACCTTCGCCAAAATTAAGCTAACTTGAGAGGGTTTTTGTAGTAGAGTTGAGTTAACAACAACAAAAACTCAGCCCACACAAATCCTCCGATGAACGTTTTAGCACTCTTACTCCCGACATCACGATTCTGTAATTGTTTTCAGCATTGCGACGACTCTCTGTTTCAAATCTGGCAAGTCGTTGATTACCGCCGACCAAACGATATCAAGGTCTATCTCAAAATAGCCATGCACCAGGACATGGCGCATGCCGATGATCTTATCCCACGGAATTTCAGAATGGCGATCCTGAAATGAACTTGATAAGCGACTGGCAGCCTCGCCGATGATTTGCAAGTGATAAACGACCCATACTTGTATTGTGGGATCGCTATCGAACGCCTCTCTATTTTGATTAACTTGCGCCTCTATTTTCTCGATCGCCTCCAAGATATCAAGTAAACGTTCTTTATTGCTTCTCATAATGGGATCGCCTCAGTCAAAACCCGTTCGCGTATCCGAGAACGCAGCCCCTTTTCGGTGACAATATCTACCTCGACCCCCAACAGCTTTTTCAGATCACTCAGCAAGCCGCCCAAATCGAACAGGCTGCGCCCTGGTTCCATATCCACCAAAAAATCAATGTCGCTGTCTGGCCTGGCCTCGCCCCGCGCTGCCGAACCAAAGATGCGCACGTTGCGCGCGCCATGCTTGGCGGCGATCCGCAATATCTCTTCGCGTTGATCATTCAGAAGCTCATTCACGGTCATTTTTCACC
>CAIQJJ010000661.1 GCA_903872065.1 uncultured Anaerolineales bacterium
ACAAAGCTTTGATTCAGGTCAGTTTACGCTATAAAACGGATGACCAGTTATGGTTTACGTTTTTTCATGAAGCCGGGCATATCCTCAAGCATGGCAAACGCGATGTTTTCGTTGAAGATGGCAGCGGGCAGGATGAAAAAGAAACTGAAGCTGACCAATTCGCGGCGGATTTTTTGATTCCACCCGCCGAATACCAGCGTTTTACAGCCCGCTTGGGGTATTACAGCAAAGATGAAATCCGGGATTTTGCTCGCCGTCTCAAGATTGCGCCCGGAATTGTAACCGGACGCCTGCAGCATGATGGGAAACTGCCATCTGCGAACTGTAATGATCTGAAACAGTATTTTACCTGGGCCTCCGGTTGAGCATTTCGCTGCGATGAACCCTTCCTCTGGCCGCCGGCGTGGAGCGCTGCGTCGGCCTTGAACACATCATCATCGAATTGGATGCCGGATAACACGCCCCAACACCCTACACTGCCCTTCTCCTGCAAGCAACCCGCCCCGCTAGCCACACCGTCATCACGTCCAGACGGGAGCGGGGCCGCCACAATCGGCGACCTTTCGCGGGGCGGGAGAAGCTGTGTGCTTTTACACTTATATGATACCAATTTTATCTTGCGAATCAATATTCTTATCGTATATGTTATAATATATATTAGAATACATAGAAAGGATACTGATATGCAGAACATTATTGGTGTGACGGAACTCCAACGGAAATTTCGCTCGTACTTCGAGGATGTGACGCGCAAACACACGCCGCTCATCCTGACGCGCGGCTCGCGCCCAGAGGCGGTACTGATCCCTTATGAGGATTACCTGCGTTTCCAGCAGTTGCAAGAGAGTGAAGTGCTGGCGCGTTTCAACCAGGTATGGGATCGGCTGGCCGAAGTCAACGCTGCCTTCAGCGACGAAGAGATCGCCGCCGATATCCAGGCGGCCCGACGAGTTTAGGCGATGCGCGCCGTGATTGATACTGGAGTGCTGGTCAGCGCTCTGATCCGCCGCCAAGGAACCACTGGCGATGTGCTGCGCGCCTTGCAGGACGGTCGTTTTACTATCATCTATACTACCCCCATCCTGGTGGAGGTGGTGGATGTGCTGGGACGCCCCACTCTGCGTCTTAAGTACCACATCTACCCTGAGGACCTGACTGCCCTGATCAACCTGATCCGCTTGCGCGGCGAGATGGCATTCCCCACCCGTCGCGTGAGCATTTGCCGAGACGCCGCCGATGATAAGTTCCTGGAGGCTGCCCTGGCTGGGCAAGCTGACTGCATCGTATCAGGTGATGGCGATCTGCTCAGCCTGGATCGATTCGAGGGTGTGCCTGTTCTGCGCCCGGCCGAGTTTTTAGCAAGATTATGACTTGCTCTTTCGCCAAATTCGGCGACGTTGTCCGCCTCAACACCGACCGCATCCCCGACCCCCTGGCCGCCGGCGTGGAGCGCTGCGTCGGCCTTGAACACATCATCATCGAATTGGATGCCGGATAACACGCCCC
>CAIQJJ010000662.1 GCA_903872065.1 uncultured Anaerolineales bacterium
CTTCTGCTTACTGCCTTCTGCTTACTGCCTTCTGCCTTCTTGACTCCAAACAGGAAAAACCTCTACCCACGCCATGACATTTGTCTATAGCGCATTTTGCCAGATTTGGGTAAGATGGTAATAGGACGCAAATTGACGCCCAATTGGATTTTTTCATAGGCAACTTCATTGACCTCTGAGGCTTCTTTTCTTTCCATCCCATTGCCCGAAGAGCAGCCCATTACCGCCTCCAACCAACCCCCGCTGCTGGATATTTTAACGCGCCCCGGCAGCTTGATCTTGCTGCGCCACCTTGCCCCGCGCCTTGAAGCCGCGGCGGACGAGGCGCTGGGCAGATTGTCTGAACGCCTGGGCGACCGGCTGTTAGCTCTGGAATTGGCCGGGCGCTACCTGCGCTGGCGCGAGGAGTTGAGCGTCGAGGAATACCTGGCTTCGGTAGAGTTCACCCTCGCGCGCCTGGCCGCGAATCCCGCCGCGCGTGACCGGTTCTTGGAGTGGACCGATTCGAATCCGCTCGAGGCCATGCTCCAGTTGGCGGCCGTCTTTCAACTGAGCCTGGCGCAGGTTGAGTGGGGCGTGGGGCGGCAAATGTACCTCATTGCCGGCTACTGCGCCCCGGGTGTGGTCATCCCGCGCAATTTGCTCAAGGCTGGCGTCTTCAGCGCGGCGAAGGGCGACGAAGCTTCGCATGAGCGAGCCATCGAGCAAGCGTGCGAGAGATTGAGCGACCTGGGGCTGGCGCAGGCGAGCGAGGACGGGCTGACGCTGCATCCCTGGCTGGCCCGGCTGGCGCGCCTCGAAGACGAACGCGGCGAGGGGGTGTCGCGCTTGATCAACGCCTTAAAAGGATTGTCGCAGCAAATGCTGGACAGCGACTCGCTGGAGCGCTTCAGCCTCTTGCGCCCCCACATTCACTCCGTCGCTCGCACGGCGGAAGTTTGCGCCGAGGTGGAAGATGTGGCGGCGGACGCCGGCGCGGCCTGGAACGATCTGGGCGACCTCTTGCGGCGGGCTGGCGAGTACGGCGCGGCGCGCACCATTTTCGAGCGGGCGCTGGCGGTCTGCGAGCAGAAGTTCGACGCCCAGCATCCGCGCGTCGCCCTGGCTCTGAGCAACCTGGGCAACCTGCTGCGCGATTTGTGCGACCTGCCAGGGGCGCAGGCCGCGTTTGAGGAATCCCTGGCTATCCGTGAGAAGACTCTGGGCAAGCAGCACCCCGATACCGCCATTGCCATGAACGACCTGGCCAATCTCTATCTACAGCAGGGGGAATATCTGAAGGCCAAGACTTGCCTGGAGCAGGTGATCGCCGTTTACGAGCAGGTCTTTGGCTCGAACACGCTGCACGTTGCCGCCGCTTTCAACAGCCTGGGGATGGCGCAGCAAGCTTTGGGCAACCTGAGCGAGGCGCGCAAATCGTATGAGTGGGCGCTCTCGATCAACAATATCTATTACAATCCCCACCATCCTGAGGTCGCTTCCATTGTCAGCAACCTGGGGCTGGTGCTGTTTGACCTGGGCGATCTGCATGGGGCGCGCCGCGCCTTTGAACAGGCCCTGGCCGCCGACGAAGCGGTTTTCGGCCCCGATCATCCCAAAGTTGCCATGATGGTCAACAACCTGGGCGGCGTGCTGCGTTTGCAGGGGGAACTGGAGGCGGCCCGCGCCGCCCACCAACGAGCCTTGATGATTGACGCCGCCGCCTTTGGCCCGCAGCATCCCCGCGTGGGGGTGGACATCAACAACCTGGGCAACGTGATGCAAGCCCAGGGCGATTTGCCCGGGGCGCGTTCAGCCTACGAACGGGCGGTCGCCATCTTTGAACGCATCCTGCCCCCCGAGCATCCGAGCCTGGTCACTGCCCGCAGCAACCTGCAAAGCCTGTTTGCCCCCAAGCCGAAGAAAACCTGGCGCGCCAGGCTGGCGGCGCTCCTGGGACAGGGGTGATGGGTTTCCGGGGGAATGCCCTCCGGCAGGAGTCTGGCGAGGGGATTCAGTCCGCCGC
>CAIQJJ010000663.1 GCA_903872065.1 uncultured Anaerolineales bacterium
CTGATTGACACCGAACTGGCCCGTCTGGAAGCCGTGCGGAATGCCTGGAACACGTCGCAGTTCTTAGCCAGGATGTCTTTGAGCGGATTGAGCGCCCGACGCTCCAGTCGTGAGCAGGATGTGCGTGCATTTACGGAAGCTATTGCTATTCGCAATGCCCACATGTCAGAGAAATTTACCATCCTGCTGCGGCGCGAGGCGGACAGCAACGATACGGATGAATCCATCCGTCTGGCTGCGGTCACCGAGCGCGAGCAGGCCGGCAGGCGCATTCGCTCCTTGAGCGCTGGCACCGCATTCACGATCATGCCTGGCGACGGTGCATTGGAGATCGGTCGTTATCGGGGGTTTTCACTGATGGCAAGGATTACTCGTACACCAACCGGACCCGTTCCGCAGGTGTACATCCAGGTTGGCCAATATCATCTAACCATCAATATTGGCGAGTCGGATGCCGGTGTGACCATGAGCCTGGATGCCAGATTGCGTTCCTTCGACGCCGAACTAATGAAAGCTCAGGAAGAGTATATCGTTCTTGGTCAAAAGATCGCCTCGTTGGAAACAGAGATCAATCGTCCCTGGGATCACGAAGAGCGTTACACCCAACTTGAAATGAAAGCCAAAGCCCTGGAGCGTGAATTGGATCTGTCTATACACGGAAGCTGTGAATCCAGCGGTCCGGCTATTTCACCGGTGCATCTGGACGTGGATACCAGCGCCGAAGTACAGGCTGCTCTCGCTGCGATCCGGGCTTTGCATACCCGATCGGATGCGCTCGCACGCTTTGGCATCGAGGCAGCGCTGGAGCCGGTTTGTATCCCGATCGGGATCAATACGTTGGAAAGCCAATTGGCGCAAGAAGCGAGTGTAGAGAAATGCAATTCACTTGGCTTCGCCCAGGCTGTCATTGCCGCGATCCCTGCGGGACAAACTGTACAACTGGATCTGTTCGGCGGCTTCGCTACACCAATCCCAACCCGCCGCCGGCGATAACATGGACAATGGCGGTGATCGCCTCCCCACCTGAATCACTACTCCGTGAGAACAAGCTGTTTTTGCGTGAGATGCAATCTGATAGCCCTGGCCAACCGCCAGGGCTATTTTACTTTCTTGGAACATTTTTTCTGAATTTGGAGGTAAAATGAGTCCACTGAGCTTCAATCAATATCAGGATCTCCAAAATGCGCTCGATGACGCCGAATCGGCGGCCATCGAAGGCGTCGGCGGGCGACACGCCATTCTGATGATGATCCTTCGCATGCTCGGTTATGTCGTCACCGGGCCAACTGAGGCCATCAAACTGGCAAAACGTTTACTCGATAAAGGATGGGATCATTATGACTGACCTTCCACAACCTGGGGACATCGTCAAAGCCGGCAGCTTTGGGGTGGTGCTGGATGTTTTTCAGTCCGCGCACACCGGCAAAGCGATTGTCAAAATCCTGTTCGTTCGCAACATCATCAAGGGTCAGCCGGCTGAGATCCATGACGTGGAGACCTTCTCCGAAATCGTCCAGGCCACCCGGGCTGACCTCGAACGAGAAATCCAGGCCCAAAAGGCTTACCAGGACAAGCGCTTTACGCAGGAAATGTTTGCGGCCATCGAAGAGAATGCTCCGATCCCCATTCATCTGCCTGTTTCACAACCTTCTTAACCGAATCTGTATCCCATTACCACTTTGCTCCTTCGCTAAACTGGCGGAGGAGCCTTTGTTTTCCTGGGATTTATCCATCTAAGCGACAATCTTTGTTGCCGCTCGCTGACCTCGGTCAGCCCCCATCTCAACCCCTTCGAAGAAGCGATGCCCTTTATCGCCCACACCTGGTCCGAGTGGCTGGCGGCGCGTAATAAAGCGTTGCCCACTTGCAATGTGAATCGCAAGGGCGCTGCCGCGCAAGGATAGTGCAGAAACTACGTTTCTGGTCGTTGTTTTAGCGTGGCCAATACGATAGCCACCCCGCCAGGGCTACACTCTCACTAACTAACGGTGTGCGTGAACGACTGCGGGGCGGGGACGGCGAAGCCAACAATGCACAGCCGTTACCGGCTCCGCATACCTGTTGGGTTGTGGAACCCAGCGGAGACGGACTGGACCTGAGGGCCAATGGACAAGTGCGGTGATCATTTCTGTCTGGTTATAGTTCCAATTCACCCGCTCGCGTAGCGAGTCGGGTGCAAGCGGGTGTTAGCCAGCCCTTTGAGGCAATACCACATTGGTCATTCAACCCAATTTGGGCGCTTGCTTTGACCCATATCGTCCATCAAGAAAATATTGGATCAGCACCTCTATCTCTAGCGACGGCATGGATGCGTCATCTGCTGAACGCGCAATCATTGAGTAATAGATTAGTGGCCCGAGCAGGGAAGCCACACTATGCAGGGGATTCTCAGGCTTGAGCATGCCATCGGACTGATAGTGCGAAAGCAACTCCCCAATAGCCCGGAACAGTCCAAGTGGTTGTGAAAAGGAATCAGCCAGTTCGGGGGTACGGCTAAGTTCGGCGAACAAGACAAAGAAAAAATGCTCGTTCCGTACAACGCCTTCCTGGTAAGCCCGCAACACCCGCAATAAATCAGCGCGAAGATCGCCCGTATATTGCGTGGCTGATTCAAATTCGGTTTGCTCCACTAAGGCGCTTATGGCGCGCTTGACGAGTTCGGCCTTGCTGCCATATTTACGGAACAGGGTCACTTCGCTGACTCCGGCGGCATCGGCAATCTGGCGGGTAGTGGCTCCAGCATAGCCCAATTTGGCAATGACTTCCATAACCGCCTGGAAAATTTGCCCATCAGTGATGACTTTTGGCATGGCTACTCCAGATTCGATTATATCATTTGTAAGTGTTGACAAACAATAATAATGATGATACATTATTGTTAGTGTTTGCTAACAATAAACGGAGCTAATATGGCAATCATTAACCAGATATTCAAAACCATCATGGGCATCACTGGTGAAAAGCCCTCACTGGATAGCATGCTGGCGATTTTCGACAGGGAACTGGAAAACTTCCAAACACTGGTTCGGCCTGATTCTACATCCAAACCGCGTACCCCATTCGACAGCCCCCACCTGACTTTTGAGCAAATGTATATGTCGCACCTGACCCCGCGCCAGATCCTGTCATTCCTACCAGTGATGATTCCGCTGCGCGTGCGGATGAGCCAGAGCGCTCGCATGTACGATGGCAAATTCCAACCTAGTCGCTCGGAAGCCTCGCTTGAATTCTTGTCTGCGCTTGAAAATATGGCGCGGACGGCGGGCGTAGCGGATATTCGCTACGTTCGGGTGCCGCGCAACGCCATTTTCCAACACAAGGGCATCCCGCATGAGTACGCGGTGGTCATCACCGTTGAGATGGATCAGTCCCATATCGCTACAGCCCCGAGCTTTGTCGCCATGAGAGAAGTCGCCAAAGGCTACGGCAACTTAGCGCGGATCGGCAACCAAATGGCGGGTTTTATGCGCCAGAACGGTTTCGCTGCCTACCCCGGCACCGCGCTCGGCGGACTGACGGATTACACC
>CAIQJJ010000664.1 GCA_903872065.1 uncultured Anaerolineales bacterium
ATGACATCCCCCATTCGCATTCTCATTGCCGACGATCACCTGATTATCCGCCAGGGCCTGCGCTTGATCCTGGAAACCGAGCCGGACTTTGAACTGATAGGGGAAGCGGCGGATGGCCTGGCTGCGCTGCGCCTGGCGGCCGAATTGCAGCCGCAGGTGATCCTGATGGATTTGCGCATGCCTGGCATGGACGGCCTGACGGCGCTCGAACACCTGCGCCAGGAGCAGCCGAAGATAGTGGTCGTGATCCTGACCACTTACAACGAAGACGATCTGCTGCTGCGCGCCCTGCGCCTGGGGGCCAGAGGCTATCTGCTCAAAGACACCGGGCGCGAGACTTTGTTCCATGCCATTCGCGCCGCGGCGGGCGGCGAAATGCTGTTCAGCGCCGAGGTGATCGGGCGGCTGCTATCCAAAATCGAAGCGCCGGCCGCCCCCGTCGCCAGCAGCGAAGTCCTGACGCAGCGCGAGCAGGAAGTGTTAGAAGCTGTGGCGCGCGGCGAGCGCAGCAAAGAGATCGCCGTCCGCCTGGGCATCAGCGAGCGGACGATCAAAGCCCACCTGGCCAGCATTTACAGCAAGTTGGGCGTCGACTCGCGCGCCGCGGCCATCGCCACTGCCGCCCAGCGCGGACTGTTGAAACGCTGAACCATCTCAGCGCAGCAGCATCATCTCGTACAGCGCCGGCCCTTGTTCGAACGCTTGCAGGCCGGGCAAATCAATGCGCAGTTCCAGCGCGGCGTTGAAACGGAAGTAATAGGGGTTGGCGAACAGGCGCAGCAGGATCTGCTGCCACCTGGGGAAGGTCGCCAACAGGCTGGACGCCTCGATCAGGGCCGGCTGACGAAGCTTGAGGTGGACGCTGCCGGCATTGTTCTGCGGCGGCTGCCAGTGAAAGTCCACCTGGCGTGGGTACTCGCGCCCGCCAGGATGGGCGACGACATCCGCCGTGGTTAACGTCAGCGGAGTGCCATCACCGATCAAAATCTGGTCGCCTTTGGTCAACAAAAAGACCGGGATCTTCTGTCCGCCGTAAGCCGGGGCGGCCGTCATCTCGACAAAGATGAGCGAATAATCGCCCAGGCGGGCGCGCCCCCAATACCAATGCGACATGACATCATTCAGCCCGACATTACCCCAGTTGTGATCGTGATACCCCACGCCGGAGACCGTCCGCCGCTGCCCGTCGTAGGTCAGCGTCCCCTCGACTTTACCGTAGGGGATGGGCGGCAGCCAGGCGAAATAGCGCTGCAAGGCCGGGTCGTAATAGTTCTTGCCGCTGCCGGGCCGCCAGGCAGGCACAATGCCGGTGAAAACCAGGTCGGCGGCCAGGTCTTCGTTGGCGGCGTGCAGCTCGTAACAGTGCAAATCGCCGCACACACGGCTGCCGCCGATGGTCACATCACAGCGCTCCTTCGCCGCCGAAAACTGCGCCGCAGGATAGGAACGCGAGCGATCCAGCTTCTTGCCGTCAGGACGGGTGAGCGTCAACAACAGGGTGGGCTTGAGCGGGCCATTGCGTTCGAGCATAGGCTTGGTGGCGAAGACGATCACCACCGTTGAGCCGTCCTCCAGATGGGCGTCAAAGTACCACCATTCAAAAGAACCCGGCGCGGTCGGGGCGCGCAGGCCATCTTCCCAGGGAGCGATCTGCTCCGCCAGGCCATCGCGCCGCAAAAATTCTTCCCCCACCCCAAAGATGATTGACTTGGCCATGATTAAAAAGCTCCTTCCGCCGCCTGGCGCTCCAGGCGGCCTTCAAAAAAGAAAAGTTTACTCCAGGTCTCGCAGCAAGGCGCGCGCCTGGACTAAATCCGGGTCGGCCCAGCCTTCAGAAAACCAGGCATAAATTTCGTGCAGCGTTTGGCGGGCCGGCTCGCGCTGGCCGCGCTGCGCCAGAAACCGGCTCAAACTGAGCGCGGCGCGCAGTTCCCAGGCTTTTGCCTGCTGAGAACAAGCAACAGCGATCGCCTGGCGAAAAGCCGCCTCTGCCCGCTCGTCAGCCGCGCCGGGCTGCGCCTGGCAGAGCAGTTCACCTTGCAAGCGGTACAGTTCGGCCTCGTAGTAGCGTTCACCGCTCTGCGCCAGCGCCGCCAGGGCTTCTTCGATGCAAGCCAGGCCTCGCCCAGGCGCGCCGGCTGCGGCGTAAGCGCCGGCCAGCATCCCCAGGTAATGTGGATAGTGGCGAAACGCGCCGGATTGACGCCAGGCGTTTAAGCCGCGCTCCATCATTTCAATCCCGCCTGGCTGCTCGTCTTGCGCCAGCACCCAGCCGTGCAGCAGCGTCTCCGCCGGCTGAAACAGCGCCACCTGGTCTTTGGCCGAAAGCTGGCGCGAACGCTGGTTCCATAAGGCCACCGCCAGGACATCCCCACGCAGTTGGTGGAACA
>CAIQJJ010000665.1 GCA_903872065.1 uncultured Anaerolineales bacterium
CATCGGACAATCATAAAATTCTGATTCTTTAGCTCCCAGGTTGCTTACCGGGGAAGGAGGACAATATGGCCGACAACAATTCAGCAAATGAGGATCAAAAAGGTGCCCTTGGCGGCAAGGCTAAAAGACATCCCCGAACAGATCTGCGTGAGCAGCGCGCAGAAGTAGCCGGTTGGGTGCTTTTTGGTTTTTCTTTGGGCGCATTCATACTTATGGTAGTAGCTAATTTTTGGGGAGAGTTTTTCATCAAATGGTCTTACTGGGGATATGCCTGGGCCGGCGCAGCGATCAACGTGGCGATCCCCCTTTACCGCCGGTTGGAGCGAGGCGATTGGAAGATAAAGTATATCGGCAGTTACGCTTTCCGCTTTTTGCAGGCGACAGTTTATGCTTCTATCATTTATTGGCTTCTGGGCGCGCCATCTGACTGCCAGGGGGTTTCCGATAGCTCAACCGGAATGCCCATCCAGGTGATCATGATTTTTGTGGGCATGTTCGTCAATCTGCTGGAAGAAGCGATGGTCAATATTGGCGAGCGTTTTGTAGATGCCATCTCGGCTGTTTTTGCCAGCCGCCTGGAAGGGCCGCGGCAGAAGCAGCTCAAAGCGCAGGAATTTGCCAAACAACTTTCTGAGTTGGAAGGTCGCTATATCGAGTTTTGCCGGCAAAATCCGGATAAGATGGACAAAGAAGTTATACACTTGTTCGAAGCGACGACCCAGGCTTTGCAGAGCAACGAAAATGATTTGGTAGAGTTAAGCCTGCGCACCTTGCGCTTGCGTATCGAGGGCGTGAAATTTGCTCAACCACAAGATCAGTCCTAATAAGAGAAAACGAGAGCGTTCTTTGCTGCTTCCAGATCGATTTCCAGTGCAAAGACGATCGTTGATATTTCATTGATGTTTATGGAGGAACTATGACCGCCCAAATGTTGACAGCCGATGAGATCACTCATGCTGCCCTATCCATCTCAGCGCCTCAATGGCGCTTTGACGCCCTTTTACTGCACATCCAGAGTGTGCGCGAAGCTCTCAATGATCCGCAGGCCGACGCCTTGCGCGCCTTAATGGACGATTTCACTGCGATGGCGCAGGGATTGTACAAGAAAGCCTGTGCGTTAACCTCAGAGGAAGCCTCCCTTCATCAAGTGGTGGATAAACTACATGAAGAATGGAGCCACCTCTTTGTGCTGATTTCCACCAGTTCATTGGGCGGGGCCTATTTTTGGACTTTGACGCCATTGGTGGAACTGGCCAAACGAGATTTGAGGCTTGAGGAGCAATTTGTGCTGCTGACTCGCTTCGGGAAAAAATTTTCACTTTTTATGCCCGCTTACACAACAAAGCCCATGTACTTCCTGGAGATGCCGTTGTCGGTGATCAACGCTCCCTGGGAATGGACCGTCATCTGGCATGAACTGGCGGGCATTAAAGTCAGAACTCTTGAGATCGAAAAGTTTTTGCAGACCAAATATGTAAATCACCCTGGCTTACCTCCCGATGGCGATCCGGTTTTAGGACTCCTCCGTCAGATTCAGGAAAACTCGGAGATGGACATCTCCTCAGATGCCAGGAAAAAAGTGCAAGAGTATTTATCTCGGGCGCAGTCGAAAGATATTGTTTCCTGGTTTACGCAATTGTTTGAGGATGCCTGCAGCGTCTTTGCCTTGGGCGAACCATTTATTCCGTTGTTGCAAGAAGTGCTTCAACGCAGCACATCGAGCGCCAAAAGCGATCGTTATTATCCTCCAGTAGAATTCCGGATTGAGGTAGCGACGCACCTGGCGAAGTTTGCTGTCGGCAGCCAGATGCCCTCCCCTTGCGGCAGCTTAAGTGAATCATCAAGCGCACAAGATTACGCAAATTGTTTGTGGGAGTTCAGGCAGCAAACTGATCTCGTCAAGCTTCCAGCTTTGCAAGCCCCGAATATTGAGCAAGGACAAATGTTGCTGCGCCAGGCTTTAATTAACCTGCTGAATGTCTGTTTCACGTCATCGCAACCTTCTGCTTCAAGAGACGCAGTAGCCGCCTTGCACCAGGCGATGAGAAACAATCCTTTGCCTCTGCCTGTGTTGGTTGCTCCCACGCCTGGTTTGGATGAGGCTCAAATTCTGGCAAAGTTGGGCCTCCAAAATGCTGCGAATGTTGCTGAATTATTGCAGGCAAGGTTATCAACTTCGGATAACGCCGGCAGCGCTGGGGAACATACTCATAAAGGTGGCGCAAATTTTGGCGTTTGGATGATTATTCAATGGCATCAGCAGGACCACTCGTTTTTCCACGGATGGGGTCATCCGTGGTAATGGCCGGTTTTATGGATTACACAGCAACGGCAGTTCTCGTATCAGCTCGCGAAAATATTGGATGTCTATCTGGCTGAACATTGCCTCGCGCAGTTGTCCTTGGGCGACTTTTGCTTGTGAACAGTCGCGTGGATAACGCCAGAAATATAATCCTGCTTTGTAGCGTGCCAGGTTAAGCTGCTTTGCCGCACTCATTAATTTTTCCTGGTAAGCCTCTGCTTGCTTCGAGTCATTCGGCCCGATGCGTTGGGAGGCGATATAGTCAGCCAGCAGAGTCGCGCTTGGATCGTCCACCCCCGGCGCAGGCCAGAGGGGCTCATCCCACTCCTGGCTCCTCTGGCAAAATACTGGAGAGGAGACAATGATCTTCAGGTTTGTGAGCAGCGCCTTGTTCCCTGCTGTCACTTTAACCTGGTTGTAGTGGTCAATTGCTTCCTGGCAGATTTCTTCCTCGGCTGAAGAGAGAGCAAACCCCCCGCGCATGGGTAACTGCCGCCAGTAAGCCAGGGCTGCGCCCATTTGCAGCCGGCTCTCGTCCTCCTCTTGCGCCGCCGCGGTTTGCAAAGCGCTCTCCTCCTCCTCCCTTTGCGCCGCCGCGGTTTGCAAGGCGCTCTCGTCCTCCTCTTGCGCCGCGGCGGTTTGCAAAGCGCTCTCATAAGCGCTTTGGCTGTTCTTAAATTGATCCAGGTAAAGATGCGCCTGGGCGCGTAGGATTTGCGCGCTCAGGTTGTTCTCGTTGGACAGCCCGGCGGCGACTTTTTGATAGTTTCCCAGGCTGTAGTTTACCCCGCCTTCGATCAGCCGCCGGCTTTCCTCTGGAGAGAGACTGGCTTCGTGAAACTGGCGGATTTCAGGGAGAAAATCTAACTGGTAGGCTGGCAGATCGGGCAGCGCCAGGCGGATGGCGATCGTTTGCGCGCTGGAGGGGAGGAGAGCGATTTGCAGCCGGTGTGGGCTTTGCTTGGACGGCGCGGCGCTTGAAAGGTTAAGCTCTTTGATCAGCGTTTGGAGTGGGGCCTGGCTGTCCGCCGGCAGGTCTTCCAATCCTTGTACGTCCAGGGTAAGAGACTGCACTGCCGGGGCAGCCGGGGCAAAAGGCCAGGCGCGGTACCAGCTTTTGTCCAGAAAGATGATCAGGCTGAGAATGAGCGCCGCCGCGAGGCCTGCCCGCTGCAAAAGCCGGCGGTTTTGCGGCTTGCGCCACTGCTGCTGCATCTTCTCCTGTAATCCCTGGTTTTGAACGCCCAGGCTTTGCAAATAGGACAGCAGAGTATCGGCAGGAATGGCGTATCCCAGGCGTTCCGGCGGGGCGTTTTGCTCCCTCCGGTCGAGATCGTCCAGCGCCACGATCATCCCCACCACCTCGCCCGTCCCCTCTTCCCACACTGGCCCGCCGCTCAGCCCGCGGTCAATTTGCTGCCCATCCAATTGCAGGACTGGCCTCTCAAATTCGGAATACTCCACCAGCCCGCCGATTTTCCCGGTGGCAAAACGCTCCTCAACCCGTCCCCCTTGCGGATAGCCAAAGGCGCGAAAACTTTTCCCCCCACTCAGTTCTGCAGACTTTAACTCCACCGGTGGTACCTGGCCGCTCTCCACCCGCAAAAAGGCGACATCGTTGCCTGGGAACCAGCCTTCGCTTAAGACGATCGCCGAATGAGCGCTGGATGGATGGTAAAAGCGAATGGAAACCTTTTCCCCAGGCCCTGCGCCGGCGGCCTCGATCACATGCGTGCAGGTAACAGCCGTGTTTTTCGCCACGAGAAAGCCCGCGCCGACAATTTGTTGGTCTGAGTTGACAATCTGGATGATGCTCGATTTTTCAACAGTGGGCATAAGATTCTCCTGCTGTGGGGAAGAAGCGCTGAATCAATTGTACTCTAAAATTGCCTTTCTTTTCTTCTGTTGACTTTCCATTACTTCTTTGCTATGATAGGGGGTTGAGAACGATAACGGGAACGATAACGACTCGCCTTCATCGCGCCGGCAGTTCCCTCTCTTTGGAGGTTGTACGTGAAAAATTTTGGTCTATTTCGCTCGCTTCAAGCGCTGATCGTCGCGGCCATGCTGCTTTCATTGCTGGCTTGTTCGGCTCCTCAAACCGGCCCGGTCGCGGCCGAGGAGCCGACCCCCACCCCATTGCCGACCGCCGCCGCCCTGGCCAAGCCCACCTACACCGTGGCTCGCGGCGATGTGGTTGGTTTGCTTCGCCTCACCGGCCGCATCGCGCCGGTTAATGAGGAAGAAGCTTTCTTTCGCATCAATGGTCGTGTGCGCAATATCTATATCGAAGAGGGGGATGCAGTCCAGGCCGGCCAGGTTTTGGCCGATTTGGAGGGGATTGATGAATTGCAGCGCCAGTTGGACAGGTTGCAATTGAATTTGCGCCGTTCTCAGTTGAACGCTGAGATGACGCGCCTGGGCTTCGACCTGTTTGTCGAAACCACCTCCACCTATACCAAGGGCTACCACACGCAGCTTGAGATGAAGAAGCGCGAGTTGGAACTGGCCGATATTTCGGTGCGTGAAGCCTCGCTCGGTTTCGATGAAGTCCAATTTGCCATCTCAAATACCCTGCTCACCGCCCCCTTGACGGGCGTGGTCACTGCCTTGAACCTGAAATCCGGGCGCGAGGTGCAGGGCTACAAAGCGGTGGCAATGGTCGCCGATGTCAATCTGTTGGAAGTCAGCATGAGTGCCAGCCCAGAGTACTTAAACGAGATCGCCGTGGGGATGGAAGCCACTGTGCTTGCCGCCTCCGGTTTGGGCGAGGCAGCCGCGGCCTCGGTGCGCCGCATGCCCATCTCTGACCGCGTCGGCGAGGCCGGCGACGACACGCTGCGGGTTTCTCTGGCGCAGTCGCCGCTGGATCTGGGGTACGAATTGGGCGACCTGGTCAAAGTCACCATCATCCTGCAAAAGCGCATTGACGTTCTTTGGGTTCCGCCGCAGGTGGTGCGCACTTTTGAAGGCCGCCGCTTTGTCGTTTTGCAAGATGGCGGCGCGCAGCGGCGCGTCGATGTTACCCTGGGCGTCGTCGGCGAAGAACGCGTCGAGATCACCGCCGGCCTCGAAGAAGGCCAGATCGTCGTCAGCCCCTAGTCTTCATCCTTCTTCCTTCGCAAGGACCTTCCTTATGGCATTCTTCTTTCGTACCTGGGCTATGGTGCATATCGTTGCCAGGCGCTTGTTAGCGCAGTTTGGCCTGGCGTTTGTCACCATCATTGGCCTGGTCGCTTCGATTACCCTGGTGGTCAGTATTCCGGTCTACACCGATGCCGTCTACCACCGCACGTTTCTCGAAAAAATGTCGCTCCGCTCGTCCCAAAGCCCCGGCCTTTCGCCTTTCTCGTTTATGTTCAACTATTACGGCGGTTGGAGCGGCATTAAGCAGTGGGAAGACGTGCAGCCCCTGGATCAATATTTTCGTCAGAATATTGCCGCGGCCTTGAACATGCCGTTGGAGCGCATAGTGCGCTATTTCGCCACCGATTCCTGCGAACTGTATCCGTCGGGGTTGGATCTCAGCTACTCCGTCAAGGATCAGCGCTTGACCTGGGTTAATATAGGGACGATGCCCGAAATCGAGCAGCACATCGAGATCGTCGAAGGGACGCTGCCCGCGCCGGCCGAATTGACCGAGGACAGCGTCATTAACGTCTTGATCAGCCTGCCTTTGGCCAACAAAATCGGTATCCAGACTGGCGAAACCTA
>CAIQJJ010000666.1 GCA_903872065.1 uncultured Anaerolineales bacterium
CTTCGACGCCCAGGTTGACGCCTATCTGCAAACCGTGCAGATCGCCGGCGGGGCCGACCGCGTTGAACGCCTGGCCAACTTTGCCGCGTTTGTGGAGGCGCAGAAGGGATTGGCCGAAGCCCTGCCGATCATGCTGCAGCGCTTCATGCCGGTGATGGCGCCGTCCCTGGCGCTGCTCAACCTGATCAGCCACTTGGCGCCGGCGGGTGAAGCGGACGGATCGGGCATTACAATGTCCGCCCTGGACGTGACCCGCGGGCTGCCGCGAAATGTGACCACTGAGATGGATCTGGCGCTGTGGAAGATCGCCGTGCAGATTAAAGCCGACGCGACCGCCCTGGCTGCCTTCCAGAGCGCCGACGCGCCCACCCTGGCGGAGCGCTATCTGCAAGGGACGCTTCCCGCCTCCGCCCAGGCCTGGATGCAGGACTTCATGGAGCGCTATGGGATGCGCGGCGTGGGCGAGATTGACCTCGGCCAGCCGCGCTGGCGGGAGTCGCCAACGCCGATCTTGCAAACCTTGCAGAGCTATTTGCAAATTCCGCCGGAGGCCGCGCCCGATCTGCTCTTTGCCCGCAATGTGCGCGCCGCCGAGGAGGCCATTGAGCGCATGGCGGTTGAAGTGCGCAAGCAGCGCGGCGGCCGGCTTAAGGAAAAAATCCTGCGCGGCGCAGCGCGGCGGGTGCGCCTGCTGCTCGGGGCGCGCGAAAGCCCCAAGTTCTGCGCCATACGCGCCATGGGGATCATGCGCAAAACCCTGCTTGAAATCGGGGAGGAATTTGCCGCCGCCGGAACGATCGTCCAGCGCGACGATTTGTTCTTCCTGCACGTCAGCGAACTGCAATCCCTGGCGCGCGGCGAGGCGCAGGATTGGCAGGCGCTCATCGCCGCCCGGCGGCAGGCTTACGGGCGCGAACTGCGCCGCCGGCAGGTCCCGCGCCTGCTGCTCAGCGACGGGCGGGTGTTTTACGATGGGATTGGGGCCGGGGAGGACAGTCCCGCGGCGATCAGCGGCAGCCCGGTCTCGCCGGGCGTGGTCGAAGGGAAGGTGCGCGTGATCCTCCACCCGCACGGGGCGCAGTTGGCGCCGGGCGAGATCATGGTCTGCCCCGGCACCGACCCGGCCTGGACGCCGCTCTTTATGGTCGCCGGCGGGCTGATCATGGAAGTGGGCGGGATGATGACGCACGGCTCGGTGGTGGCGCGCGAATACGGCATCCCGGCGGTGGTAGGCGTCCACCAGGCCACCCAACGCCTGCGCGACGGGCAGCGCATCCGCCTGGATGGGAGTCGAGGCAAGATTATGCTCCTTGACGAAGCAGCGGCGGGTTAATCCGCCACGCGCTCAAAAATCAACACCCAATCCTGCGGCGAAGGGACGTCCTTTTGAAAATGAACCGGCTGCGCCGTCCGAGCGCCGGCGCTCGCTTTAAGGATGCCCTGCTCAAAGATTCGCCCGCTCGCCGGGTCAAAATAATACACCCGCCAGTTGCCCTCGGGATCCAGGTTTTCCACCCGCGGGCCGCGCCAATCGTAAATCTTGCGGCGCGGCATATAGATGACGCGCAGTTGGCCGGGAATGCCGGCCGCAAAACAGCCGGCCTCCACCCATTCGGGATGCGGCTCAAAACGCTGCCAGGGATACCGCTCCAGCAGCTTCTTGCCCAGGCCAATCTGCCGCGCCCCAGGGCAGCGCATCCCCTCCTGCCAGGTTGTCAGGTCATAGACCGGCGTAATTCCCGGATCGCCCTCCACGCTGGCATGCCAGACCCCCGCCGCGCCATAGGTATGCCCGGCCGCGCCGCTGAGCATGAAACTCCAAAACAGATGGCGCTGGAGGTCCTGAAAATTGGTCTGCATGTGGCCCTCGTAGCAGGCCTCGCCGCAGATCACCGGGCGGCGCGGCGGCTGCGCCAGGCAGGATTGGATCATTTCCAACGTCTGCTGCGCGGTCTGGAAGCCGTCATGACCGATGGCGACCATGTCGAAGTCGAAGATAGCATTCTCCTGGATCGCCTGGCGGGGATGGCCGGGCGCGTGGTAAACCAGAAGACGGCGGTAGGGATCCGTCGCTTTCACATATTGCGCCACTTTCGCCCACGGCCCTTGTTGATCCGTCGCCTCGCCGCCGGCGATCCACACCACCGGGTAAGCGCCGTAGCGGGCGATCAGATGCCGCCAATGGCGTTGATAGCCCTCCAGCCCCACCTGGGCGATGGTACTGGGCTCTCCGGTTTGCGGACGTCCCCAGCCGCCGACGATCGCCGGGACCAGCCCCGCCTCGACCAGGCAGCGCAGGCGGCGGTCGGCGTAAGCGAAGTAAGCCGGGTTAACGATGCTGAAATCGGCGGTTTCATAAGGCTTGCCGCCCTCATTTTCCCAGCGCGCCTCAAACATGCTTTCATCGGGGTATGGGCCGCAAACGATCTGGATCACATTGAAGCCCTGCGCCTGGCGGTAGGCGGTCAGTTCCTGAAAGCCTTCCCACGTCATGCGCTGGCACAAATTCTTCCACCAGGTATCGCCCAACCAGAAGAACGGCGTCCCATCGGCGTGAGCAAAATGCCGTCCATCTTCCGCCAGGCGAAGCGGCCCATGTTGAAGGAGCGCGTTTTCGCCCTGGTAGGGAATCGCCTCAAACTGGCCGGCGACGCCGTGCAGCCCGGTGTTGCGCGTGTCCGAGCAGTCCAACCGCCAGGTGTAAAGGCCGGGCAGGCTGGCAGCATAGCGGAAACACCAGCGATCGCCGCCCGCCCAAAAGGCTGGCAGGCGCGCCTGGCTTCCATCGGGGGCGGCGACCAGGGCGTCGAGTTCCACCTCCGTAAACGGGTTGGGATAGGTGCGCGCCGAAAGACAGGCGACCTCTGCCACGCAGTTGACCTGGACGGTTGGGATGTTTTCGTGGGTGGATATTCCTGACATTTCACTCCTGTTCTTCAAGCCAGGCACAAGGCGCCGATCACAACGACTTCCTCGCCCAACTCGGCTGGTACAATTTCAACGCCCGCCCCAAAATAAGGGAAGGCGCGCAAAGCCACCTGGGCGCGCAGCTCCTGCCAAAACAAATCCCCCATGAGTGAGACGCCCCCGCCGATCACCACCCGCTCAGGGCGCAGGAGCGTGATCACGTTGCCAATCGCCAGCCCAAGCGCCTGGCAGGTCTCAGCAAGCAGTCGTTTTGCCAGAGGGTCGCCCTGCTGCGCGGCGGCGTAAACCACCGGGGCCTCAATCGCCTCCACTGCGCCGGCCAGTTCGATCATCCGGGTCGCCGGCGTTTGAGAAGCCGCTGCTCGCGCCCGCCGTCCAATCGCCCAACCGGAGCAAATCTGCTCCAACTCCGCCAGTTCCCCAGTTTGTGGATCAGGCAGCCAGGTATGGCCGATTTCCGCCGAACCGATGCCCTGCGAGGCGTCCACTCTGCCCTGTACGATCCAGCCCCCGCCGACGCCGCTGCCCACAGTGATATAAAAGACGCGCTCACAGCCGCGTCCGCCGCCGTGGACACATTCGGCCAGCCCGGCGGTGCATGCGTCGTTTTCAATCACCGCCGGCCGGCGCCACTGCTCTTCAGCCCAATCGCGCAAGGGAAAATTCTCCCAGCCGTCAACCTGAAACGACCTGATGCTGACGCCGCGCCGCGCGTCTACCAGGCCGCCAAAGCCGATCCCGATGCGGGCGATCTCTGCCAGGCGGTAGTGGACGGCGCGCAAGGCTTCATCCGTCATGGCGAGCAGCGCGGCGCGGATGCCCGCCGCGCCGGCCTCCATCGCCGCCTTGCGCCGCGTTACATGCAGCAGCTTGCCTTCTGGGGAACTGACCCCCACCTGAAGCTTGGTGCCGCCGATTTCAATGCCAATAGACAAAGGGTTCATCGTCTCATCTCTGCCATCAAAAAATCCCCCGCGCTGCTTGGTTAATCGAGGCAGTCCAAAAAATGGACTTTTTTGGACTGCCTGGGAAAGACAAAAAAAGTGGGGCTGTCTTTTGGACAGCCCCAACACTGCTCATTTATTTGAAGAACACCATGATCTCATTGATGACATTGAGGAGAGTATTGAGCGGAACCTCTCCACCGGGGATCATGTAGCCGCCTTGCTTGACGTGCTGGTTGAAGGAAACCAGTTCGCCGGCTGCGTCTTCCTTGATCATCACTGCACGGTGGCAGCTACCGCAAGCCCTTGAAGCAGGCCCGGTAACGGTCGCCGGCATGGCGCCGATATTGCGTTCGCGACCCTGAACTTCATCAGCCGCCGAAAGCAAACCAGGCAGCGACTTGCCCTGATCCGGCACCTCGTTGGTACCTTTGAGGTGGCAGGAGGCGCAGTTCGTAATCCCGTGGTTCGGATACGGGAATTCGATGTGATGCTCATAGTGCATGGCTGCGACTGGATCAGTGAAATCAATATCGCCGATGTCGAAAGCCTGGAAGGAGTGGATCGCATGGACGTAGGAGTCGATCGAGCGGGACTGCATTTCCAGGTGAGAGCCGCCAGACTTGGTGATGTGGCACAAGCGGCAGACGACGATATTGCCGCCGCGGTCCGGCGAGTGGAAGGTCGTCGCCAGGGCGTCGTGGCAGTTGTTACAACCATCCACCACCTTGGCGATCGGGCTGTAGAAATCATCGGCGAAGGCATTGGCGCCGAGGTCGAAGGTGCGTGAAGGAGCATTCAGGGCCAGCATGACCCCGTCCGCGTTCTCCAGCGCCGGCATAATGCCGATTTCGACTCTCTTCACCGTGCCGTCCGTGATCAAGCTCGTCCAGTTCGACAGGTCGGCGGTAACTTCCCATTTGCCACCGGCAGCCGAAACCACCACGAAGCGCGGGTTGGGCGCTTCCTGGCCGATGATGTATTCCAGGTTGCGGCCATCGTTGCTGTCAAACTTGCCGTCGCCGTTATCATCAATCAGCCGTTCGTGCGGGCCAATGATGAAGTCTTTGGTGTCCCAACCGTACATGCCAACCAGGATGGTGGGGACGATGGTGGAGACATCCAGGTCCGCAATTTCGGGGCCCTGAACTGCGCTGAATTGAATATCGAGCAGTTTGCCGTCGAAGGAGGCGCTGTCCACCGTGACGGTGATGGCCTCAGAATATTTGACGCCGGCGGCGGTGTAGATCTTCTTGTCATAGCCGGTGTGAATCTGGCTGAATGTCGGAGCGCCCTTGCCTTCGCCATGGCAGGTTGTGCAGTCCGCGGTGGTCAAATCCAACGAACCATGAATGGCTTCGGGGATGATGGTTTTCAGGGCGAGCGTGGTGGTGTCGTAAGCCGGCTCTTCCTGGCCTTCTTTCAGCTCCGCGACCGATCCGGTCATTGCATGGCAGCTCTTGCAGGTGTCGATCTTGAAATTCGCATCCGACAAGACCATGTTCAGCTTGCCCTCGTGGCAGGTGACGCAGTTCGACATGGACTGAGGATAGGGGAACTCCATGGCATGCGACATGTGGACATCGTTCATCAATCTTGTCTTATAGCCATACTGAGCGATTTGTTCCTCAGTCAGTTCGACCTCGCCGGCCAGGAAGCTGGCGGCCAGAGCAGGATTGTCCACCAAAAGCTGCCATTCGAAATGCCCACCCTCGCCGGTGTCCAGGTGACAGGCCTTGCAGGTGTAAAAATCAGTGGTGGGATCTTTGCCGACCTGAGCGTAAATATAGCCGTGCTTGAGGTAGGGATCGGTGTGGCACTTGACGCAGCCAGCATCGTTGGCCGCTGAAACGTAATCAACACCCTTGCCGGTTTCCAGGATGGCGGCAAAAGGATATTTGTTTTGGTAAACGCGCGCCGGCAGTCTGCCTACGTCTTCATCGCGGCCGTATACCACAACCAGACCGTCAACACTGCTGAAATTGGAGACGCCGTCGCCGCCGGTCAAAGTGCTGGTGCAGGCGCCATCTTTGCAGGCAATATCGCCTTTGATGGCAATGCGCTCAATGCCGAGCGCCGGATCCAGGGCGAACTGACCTTCGGTATAGGGGACGAAGTAAATGGCCAGCGCATCTGCTTGTTTGGCATCGAATGGAGCGCCGCTCTTGGTCATCTTGAAGGATACCACCGTCTTATCAGGAGCGGTAAAGGCATATTTCAAATCGGTAACCTGGATGACGCCGTCCTGGTACATCTGATCATAATAGAGCTGATGCGTAGCGCCAGCGCCCTTATGACAAATGGCGCAGGTTTCAGGCGGGGTCGAAGCTTGCTGAGTTACAACTTCACCGGGGGCGCCAGCTTCACCAGCCGCGCCTGCTGCACCGGCAGGGCCTGCGGGGCCGGCCGGGCCTTGCGCGCCAGTCGCGCCGGCGGGGCCTTCAGCGCCAGCGGGGCCTGCTGGACCTTGCGGCCCTGCAGGGCCGGCGGGGCCGGCCGGGCCTTGCGGGCCTGCGCAACCGACCAACATGAAGCCTGCCAATACGAGCAACAGGCTGACCGTCAATAAGAACTTAAACTTCATCCTCATTTTCTCTTTCTCCTTTGTGAGATTTTGGGCAATTAAACAATGTTTAATCACCCTCTAACCGAATAGGCTGATTACCCTATTTTAGAGTAATATTAATGTAGGATTAGTGTCAAATGTCATGATTGCTGTATGACAAAAGTCATAATTATCCGCAGACGGCCTCCATTCCCCCATTCCCCAAGCGGGCGGTGATACTGTGCTTCCCCAGGGTTGTTCCCACAAAGTGGCTGATTTCTTGCATATCCAGCGTCAGCGCCAGGGCGAAAATCTCCCCCTTGGCAGCGGTCGAGTACTCGCCGTCTGCGCAGCGCCTTAGCAGAGAAGCGCCGATCTGCTCCGCAAGGTCTGGAAAAATATAATAGTGCTTAAGCTTATCTGCTGATCTACAGGTTGGACGAGGTCAAAATGTCTATTACGAAAATAGACCGGTCGGGCGCTTGTAGTGGCGACTTCAAGGCAAACGCTCCGCCGGCCTCCAGGAAGAGCCTCCCCGCCGAAGGCTGGCCGGGGCCCTGGCCATAGCCATGTTCTTTCAGCATGGCGACAAAGGCATGTGGCTGATGCGAACTGGGTGTATTTAAAATGGAAGAGAGAGCCTCAGGGGGGAGAATACTCAGCCACAAATAATCACCAAGCTCAGGGACATCATAACCTTTACTTCGCCCAACTCGCAATTCACTCTTGACGGCTTCAGGTGACCCAATTTCGTCAAATAATTTCGGTAACCAATCAATGCCGCCGATGCGATAAAGATAGAGAAGCGGAGAAGTATTGCTAATGGCTTTACGCATGAGAGTTTTCTAAATCCTCAAGTTCGGCGGCAAGCGGAAACACTTTGTAGCGGTTTAGGCTGAGCAAAAACTCAACCCGCGGCATTCCTGCAAGTTCAGAAGCGCGCCCCGAAGAAAGCCGGCCCATTTCAAATAACTTGACTGCTGCCAACATGCGGATTTCACGCCCAAAAGACTCGGCGTCGGTCTTTTCCGCAAGAAGCACCTTGTCTGGAATTTCAATAGTGATTTGTTGAAAAGTCATTTTCGCTCCTGACACTTATCTTATGGACGCTGCCTTGATAGTATGCTGTCTGCAAGTCTGTTTTACTATCCTTCTTTAGTTTACACTAAAATGACCTCCACTGAAAAGACCTCTCCCGTCCGCGCGCACTTTCAGTGATTCGAAGAGTCGCGCCTGGACTCACGGACCTCACCCCCAACCCCTCCCCTAAAAGGGTAGGGGAGTCCGAGTCTTCCGTCCCCGCTTCTATCTGCGGAGATCCGTTCTTCTCCCCAACGGTGATCTTCCGTTGGGGAGGGTTGGGGTGGGGTTTGCCTGGGTCGGGACGATCTCCCGCACCAGCAAAACCCCTCCCCGCGAGCCTCGCACCGCGAAGCGGCCCACGGACGGGCAGCCATCCGCTTAATCCGTTCCCAAAATCCGTTGACAGTCGTTCGCGCCGATTTCCAGAGGCGCTTCGACAAGCTCAGCGCGCCTATGCAGGAGGCATCCTGAGCCTGTCGAAGGATAACGCTTCGACAGGTTCAGCGC
>CAIQJJ010000667.1 GCA_903872065.1 uncultured Anaerolineales bacterium
AAAGCCAAAACATCGTTTCTGGTTAAGTTTCTGGTCGGATTACTGATCCTGCTCGCCTGTGCAGCCTGCGGATCAGCAGCCCCGACTGCGACAGCTACCCCCCAACCGACCGCAACGCCCGCGCCGACTGCGACCCCGTCTATCCAATTGGGAGCAGAGCAGCGCATCGAAGACCAGGGATTTTCCTTTCGCCCGATCCCGGGGTACAAAGTAGACACATCCTTTGGCGTGCAAATGCTCGCCGCCAATGCGGACCCTGACACTGGCCCGGCCTTCATGTTGGTAGGCGGCGAGGCGCTGGAAGGCACCACTGCGCAGTCCTTGATCGAATCGCTCAAGAGCGACGAGGTGCAGGTAAGCGATCCCAAACCGATCACCGTCAGCGGCGCGGCCGGTCTATCGGCCGCCATTACCCGCCCAGCCGGCGACTTAACCGGCAGAGTCGTCGCAGTAATGGTCAAACCCACCCATCAATTTATCCTGTTTGGGGTCGCCCCGAAGGCGCAGTGGGAGAAAGAAGTCGCCCCGTTATTTGAAGCCGTCCTGGGCTCAATCAAGTTTTTCGATATTGTGGCCGCCACGCCGCCGCCCACAGAGACCACCGCCCCGACAGAGTCCCCTACAGTGGAGCCGACCGCAGTTCCGCAGAAAAGCGTCGCCTTGGGCGAGGAATACCGTTCGAGCGCCGGCGGGTACCTCTTTAAACGTCTGCCCGGCTATGAACTGAACGAAGCAAATGGCGCGATCCAGTTAGCGCCGCCCAACGCGGACCCAGACCTCGGCCCGATGATCATGCTCTCTGGCATGACCTCCGTCCCAGGAACGAGCCTGGAGGAAACGCTGGCGATCATGGAAAGCGCCGAGATCAAGCTCTCCAATCAGCGGCCGATTCAAATTGGCGGGGTAGAGGGTCTCACAGCCGATTTCTCCCGCAGCGATGGCAAAGTGGTTGGACAGATCGCGGCGGCATTCCCCAGCGAAACGCGCCAGTTCCTGGCTATGGCAGGAGCGCCGCCTGAGGTGTGGGAAAGCACTGTCCTGGCTGAATTCCAAGCTCTGTTAGCCACGCTGACTTTCTTTGAACCCGAAGTCGCCGCCGAACCTCAAGCAACCGCCATCCCGGCCCCTCCGCCTGGCTTCTTATGGCGCGCCGGCGGCGCAAGCAGCTTTGATGAAAATGTCTTCGTAACGATGGGAGGCATGGATGCCGCAAACAACCTCTTCTATGTCGCCGATGGCATGCGCGGCCTGTGGGCGCTGGATGCCGAGGGAACGGTCAAGGCAAAGATCAACGATGCCAATATGGATCAAGCCTCCGACGTCCAGGTTGGCCCCGATGGCAATCTCTATGTCGCCGCCTGGGGCTCCCATGCCATCTTCGTCTTTTCACCGGATGGAACGCTGCTGCGCAGTTTTGGGCAGGAAGGCCAGGGTGACGGCCAGTTTGGGGCGTTCAGCCCCACAGAACTGGCGGTTGGGCCAGATGGCCGCGTTTATGTCTACGACTCCAACAAAGACAAGAACGATCAAACCATTGACCGCATCCAAATCTTTAGCGCGCAGGGTAAATGGCTAAAAACCTTTCCCGTGAAGGATGAATGGGCTGCGCCAGACGGTATGGACTTTGGCCCCGATGGGATTCTCTACACGGTCAGCTTTATTGATCGTGAAATGACCCAATATAGCGCCAATGGCGAAGTGCTGGGCAGCTTGCAAACCGATGCTCTCGACGAATATGTCGGCGCCCAGGATATGGATATTGACCAGGCCGGAAACTTCTACCTCGCGCTCTGGGATTATGGCGTGCTGAAGCTTGATCCACAAGGCAACCTGGTTGCTTTGTGGGGATTTGCAGCAGGAGATGTTGAACAGCAGTCGTGGCCCGAAGGCGCGGCGTATCGCCCATCCGGTGTGGCCGCCTTGCCAGATGGATCAGTAATCGCCTTTTCCGATAGCACGGGCTTTTACGCCTACGTCACCGGCTTTACCTTTGCCGCTGGAACAGCCCCCATCCCTGAGCGCACCCAACCTGCCCCCACCGCCACCCAACCTGCTCCGACGCCCGCCAATCCCCCCGCCGCGGGAGAAATTCGTCAATGGGCGGCGTCGGCCAACGCCAGTTCTGAATACAGCAACCCCAGTTGGTCGGCGCAGCAAGCGACCGGAGCGCCCAACGTCAGCGCGTGCGGAGATGATTCATCCGCCTGGGCATCCGCAGACAGCAGCACTCTGGAATGGATCGAACTCGGCTACACCACGGCGGTGATCCCCTCAGCAATTAACATTCACCAGAGCTTCAATCCCGGCATGATTATCAAGGTCGAATTGAAAGACACTGCCGGCCAATACCATGAGGTCTACCGCGCGGCGCCCGCCCAATCATCCACCTGCCCGGCGGTGCTCAATATTGTCATCGAACAGGCAGATTACTCAGCCGTCGCCCTGAAGATCTCGATCGATCAAAGATCAATCAATAATTGGGCCGAAATTGACGCCGTAGAACTCCTGGGCGTCGCCGCTGATGGGTCAGCGTATACCCCCAGCGATGTCACCCTTGACGCTCAAACTAGCCTGCCAGTGATGGAGGGGGCGCAAAACCTGTATTCAACTGAAGACACCTTGAATTATTGGGTCAAAGCCGACCTGAACGCGGGGCGCGAATTTTACCTGGCCGAACTGCCCAAAATTGGTTGGCTGCTCGATCTAAATGAAAAGGGAAAATGCCGCGACAATGACCGCTGTATGGGTTGGCATGGAGGCTATGATGACCCCAAAACAACCACCTTTTTCTTCTTGCAAGGCGATCATGCTTACCTGACACTCAACTTTATCGAAGACAACGGACAATTGAACGTGATTGTGGGCATTGATCCTGAGTTCGAATGAAACATCACTCAACGCCCGCCTGAAACAAACACCCCGCAAGCAGCATGCCTGCGGGGTGTTTATTTGATGCACCGCTAATCTTAAAGGCCTGAAGGCATATCGCCGCCAGGAGAGGTCAAAGTGTCTTTCGGCTTGCGCAAAGTGACGATGCCCACCACAATCGGGATGGCAACAAAGATGATCCCGGCGCAAATTCCGCTGAGGCCGAAACCAATCGCCATGTTGGGATCGATGCCGCCAAACATATCAATGTTTGCATCTGGGCTCATGCCGACGATAGCCAACGCGACGCCCATGCACAGGCTGAGTAAGCCAGGGCAACCGCACAGGATGACGGTCGCAATCGTTGCGATAATGCCGCCAGTTTTTCTGTCCATAGAAGCCTCCTTTTTGGCAATTCAGACATGGATCGTTGATTTAAGTATAGCAGAGAATGCCGAACCGTGAACAGTTTTTCATCCTCTGAGTTTAGCGCCGATGGTTTGCTCCAGCCGCCGCACAATCTTCTGGCGGATGCCGGCCACGTCCTTATCGGTCAGGGTCTTGTCCGGAGCCTGGTAGGTGATGCTGTAAGCCAGGCTCTTTTTGCCCGCCCCAATCGCCTCCGAGTGGTAGACATCGAACAGACGCACCTGCGAGACGAGTTTGCCGCCGGTTTCACGGATCGCCGCTGCAACCTGTTCGGCCGGCAGCGCCTCATCCACCACCAAAGCCAGGTCTTCCAGCACAGGCGGAAAGTCAGGCACAGTGCGGGTCTCATAATGCGGCGGGATCAAACTGAGCAGGCTGTCCAGGTCGAAATCCGCAATCAAGATCGGGGTATGTGCGTAGTTCGCCGGCAGATCGTAGCGTTCCCGCACCAGGGGATGCAGTTCGCCAAAGAAACCCACCACCTTATCGTTCACACGCACCTTGGCGCATTTGCCAGGGTGAAAACTGGGATGCTCGCCAGCTTCGTACCGCGCCGCCGGACTGTGCAGCCCACCGAGCAAGTTTTCGACCATGCCTTTGAGATCGTAGAAGTCCATCGGCGTCGTATCCGCCTTTTGCCAACCACCCAGGCTGCGCGGGCCGGCCAACACCAGCGCCAGGCGTTGAATCTCGTCCGGCAGAGCGCCGGCTTCGGACGCCAGGAAGATCGGCCCAATCTCAAAGAGCGCCACACGCTCGCGCAGCCGGACGTTGCGTTCCAGGGTTTCCAGCGCCAGCGAGAGAACGCTGTGGCGCAAACTGACGCGGTCGGCGGAAATGGGATTGGCCAGGAAGACATACGGCTTATCGTCCACCGGAAAATTGAGCGGCAGGCGGCGCGCTTCCCGCTCAGGCGAGGTCAGGCGGTGGCTGACGATCTCGTGCAGCCCCAGGCTGACCAGGATATCGCGCACCCGCTCTTCGCGTTCCAGCGCGGCGTTGCCGCGCAGCGGCGGCAGATCGTCAGAAATGCGCGTCTCCGGGATGCGATCGTAACCGTAAATGCGAGCGATCTCCTCCATCACATCCGCCATGCCAATCACCTCGGCGCCAATGTCCAGGCGGTGATCAGGGGCAATGACGCGGATCTGCTGCGCCGGCGGCGTCCCGTCCTCAGGCGCGGCCTGGTTCTTAACCGGCTCCAGCGCGCACTGGAACTCTAGCGCCGTCAGAATGCGCATAATCTCTTCTACCGACAGATCAATCCCCAGCCAGCGCCTGACCATCTGCGACGAGACAATCACCGTAGGCGTGGCGAACGGCAAGGGGTAATTATCCACCAGGCCAGGGGCGACGCTGCCGCCAGACCAATCTGCCATCAGCCCCAGGCAGCGCCTGACGCCGCGCTCAGCCAGCGCCGGGTGCACGCCGCGCGAGAAGCGGTAGCTGGCCTCGGAGGGCAGGTTTTGGGCGCGCGCCGTGCGGCGGATATTGGTGTACTTCCAAGAGGCCCCTTCCAACAGGATATTGCGGGTGGTCGCGCTGACTTCCGATTCAGCGCCGCCCATCACCCCCGCAATCGAGAGCGCCCCGGCGGTATCGCAAACCAAGACCGTCGTCGCGTCCAGTTTGCGCTCAACGCCATCCAGCGTTTTCAGAGTTTCGCCGGGCTGAGCAGTGCGCGTGAGAATCGTCACCGGCCCGCCGCCGGCGCGCTGCACCAGCACATCCCAATCAAAGGCGTGCAGCGGCTCGCCAACCTCCAGCATGACATAGTTGGTCGCGTCCACGATATTGTTAATCGGACGCATGCCGGCATGCTTCAAGCGGAGTTGGACTTTGTAGGAACTTGGCCGAATGGTCACGTCGCGCGCCAATCCCAGGACAAAGCGCGGATTGAGATCAGAATTGGTGATCTCAATTTTGACCAATTGATCAAGCATCTGCGACGCATCATCCCCCGCCGGAACGACTGAAGTCGTTCCAGGCAATTTTAAGGGTTTGCCAGTCAAGGCCGCCACTTCGCGCGCCACACCCATAATATTCGCGGCGCGGGCGATATTGGGCAAGATGGCAATATCCAGCACCGCATCGCCAATATACTCGCGCAGCGCCGCCCCCACCGGCGCGTCATCATCGAGGAAGAGGATACCTTCATGCTCTTCCGAGATGCCCAACTCTTTTTCCGAACAGACCATCGAATACGAATCCACGCCGCGGATCTTGGCGCGCTTCAGGGTCGTCAACACCTGGCCGGGCTGATGGCCGTCATAGATGCGCGCGCCCTCTTTGGCGTAAGCCACCTTCAGCGGGGAGGGCAAGGGGCCTTTCCCTTTGTAGTCATACAAATTCGGCGCGCCGGTCAGGACAATATGTTCCTGCTGACCGTCATACAGCTTACACAACGTCAGGCGGTCGGCGTTGGGGTGCGGCAGCACCTCCGAGATGGACGCCACAACGATCTTCTCCGCGTCCCATTCGAGGCCGGCAACGCTGACCTCGGTGGCCTCGCCGGCCGCCGGCAGTGGCAGACCCACATAGCGGATTTGTTCTACTTCCAGGCCGGCCATCGTCAGCCGTTGGGCCAGTTCATGAATGGGAAGATCAATTTCGACAAAATCGCGTAACCAGGAAACAGGTACTTTCATAAGAGCTTCTCCCTAGAATTGTTCCAAAAAGCGCAAATCGTTCGCCCAGAAATAGCGAATATCCTCAATTTTGTAGCGCAGCATAGCAATGCGCTCCACACCCATGCCAAAGGCGAATCCCGAATATTGTTCAGGATCGTAGCCGCCATTGCGCAAAACGGTGGGGTGCACCATGCCGCTGCCCAGGATTTCGAGCCAACCGCTGCCCTTGCAGACCTGGCAGCCGGCGCCGGCGCACAAAAAGCACTCGATATCCACTTCCGCCGAGGGTTCGGTAAAGGGGAAGTAGGAAGGGCGGAAGCGCGCCCGCACCTTTTGTCCAAACATGCGGCGGGCAAAATCGGCCAGAGTGCCTTTTAAATCGCCAAAGGTGATGCTGCGGCCCACCGCCAGGCCCTCCACCTGGGTGAACTGCGTATCCTTGCGGGCGCTGACCTGCTCGTAGCGATAGACGACGCCCGGCAAGATCACCCGGATCGGCTCCGGCGCGTACTGGTACATCACATGAATCTGGCCCGGCGAGGTATGGGTGCGCAGCAGCACACCGGGCGTGGTGGTGTAAAACGTGTCCCACATATCGCGCGCCGGGTGATCTTCGGGCATATTGAGCAGTTGGAAGTTGTACTCATCGCTTTCCACCTCACGCGAGCGGTAAACCTGGAAGCCCATCTCGGCAAAGATGCGATATATCTCACGCAGCGTTTGGGTCAGGGGATGCAGGCGGCCCAGGGGCAAAGGACGCCCCGGCAGCGAAACATCCAACCGCTCGGAGGCCAGAGAATGCGCCAGCGCCGCCTGCCGCAGGGCCTCAGTGCGCCCGTTGAGCGCCGTCTCCAGCGCCTTCTTGATCTCATTGGCGCGCCGCCCGATCAGCGGGCGCTCCTCTTTCGAGAGCGTCCCCATCTGATCAAAAACTTGCATCAAAGGGGAGCTGCGCCCCAAAAAAGACACGCGCCAGCGTTCCAAAGCCGCCTCATCCTGCACCGCCTCAATCGCCTGCAGGGCGCTTTGTTCAATTTGGTTGAGTTGATCCAGCATAGAACCTCCAAAAAAAGAAACCTTTCCAGCAACAATACCTGGGCCAGAGTTAGACAAAAAAACTCCCGCCCCGAATATGGGACGGGAGGAAGAGCTGCGCTCAATTTCCCGCGGTACCACCCAAATTGGTGCGCATCCCCACGCGAGGACGCCACCCGCTTTACTCCGGCTGCCAGGCGAACAGGCCCGGGAACCGGTTGTTCGGTTAACGGTGAACGACCGGCGCTGACTACTTGAGGCCATGCGGCCTCGTTCCCCAGCGCAGCTCGTGAGGGAACTTCGCGTCATTGCCCCTGAGCCAGAGTTTCAGTCTATGCTCCGGCCTCCCTGCCAGGTTTCACGCCGCTACTTTCCTCAGTCCATGCTTTGTAACCCCTATTATCGGCAAAATTCCGTAAGTGTCAAGAAAAAAACAGGAGAACCGCGAATCAGTGTAAAACAAAACGGGTGGAGGGTATAATCACAGCCATGAAAACTCTAGGACTGATTGGCGGCATGAGTTGGGAGTCGACCGTCCCCTATTACCGCCTGATCAACGAAACGGTCAAAGAAAAACTGGGCGGCTTTCACTCCGCCCGCCTGCTGTTATACAGCGTGGATTTCGCCGAGATCGAAGCTTTGCAGCAGGCCGGCGATTGGGAGACCGCCGGGCGGCTGTTGGGGGAGGCCGGGGCGGCGTTAGCTCGCGGCGGGGCGGAAGGCCTGGCGCTTTGCACCAACACCATGCACAAGGTCGCGCCTCAAGTAGAGTCGCTCTCCGGCCTGCCACTCCTGCACATCGCCGACGCTGCCGCGGCGGCCATCCAGCAAACCGGGCTGCAGAGGGTCGGTCTGTTGGGGACACGCTTCACGATGGAACAGGATTTTTATGTCGCACGGCTGCGACAGCAGGGTTTAGAAGTTTTGATCCCGCCGCCGGCTGAACGCCAGGAGGTGCATCGCGTCATCTTCGAGGAATTGGTGCTGGGCAAAGTGCTGGAGGCGTCACGCCGGCGCTACCAGGAGATCATCGCTGGGCTGCTGCAAGCCGGCGCGCAAGGCGTCATCTTGGGCTGCACAGAGATCGGCCTGTTGATCGACAGCCAGGACGCCCCGGCCCCATTATTCGACACCACCTCCATCCACGCCCACTACGCGGCCGAATGGATGCTGGAATCGCCGTCCCATCCCACAGCCGGACAGCGATAAAATTCTGGTTCCTAATCCTCGCTGTCCGGCTCAGATCGCGCCTGCCGCCGGATGTCCGAGATAGCCCCTTCCATGCGGTCACAAATTTCATTCAGAATCCGACTTTGTTTCGCCGAACGAGCGTGATTGGCCTCCGCGGCCACATAACCAGTCAGATCATCCAATTCCTTGGCGCTCAAAAGCAGTTCAAACCCATCATCATACTCCACCGCCGTCTGCAACTGTTTGGCGCATACCATAGAAATCAGAAAATTCCTGGTTAAAATACGATATTCTTCTGCATCAAGCCAGATTGAATGTTTCATCCAAAACCTATCCTATCAATTTTTCCTGTACGGACGAGCCAAAAGATCATTCACGCCATAACGTTTCGCCTGCCGCTTCCAGCCAAAACCGCCAAAGAGCCTGTAGAGCCAATTGGGAATAACCGTTTTGGCAAGCATATCGCGGGCAGGCTGCGGAATCGGCTTTCCAACCGCCAGCGCCTCTGCCGCAATTTCGAGCGACTTCATGATTGAGATGGCGCGTCCATCCATTTCCTTGAGCAGCGCGCCGTGGATGAGGCCTTCGCCGCCGCCGAGGGAAAGAGACCCCATCCAATCAAACCCGGCGGCGCGGGCAAATTCCGCGCAGATGGCAAGGGCAGTGTCATTGTGGCGCGCTTCGGGAAAGCCGCAGTTGGCAATGGCGGCAAACCTCGCCGGGGTTGGATTCAACGCGCGGTGCGCGGCGATTTTCTCCAATGCGGAAAGGACCGGCGCCGGCAAACTGTCCACATACAGCGGGAAAGCAAGCACGACCAAATCGGCGCTATCCAACGCACTGTACAAATTTTGCATACGCTCTGCAGAGGAAACGGTCGTGTGTAAATAAAAAGTTTGCGCCTCCACGCCGCGCGTTTGCAACTGCTCGAAAAGATAGTCCCCCAACGAGGCCGAGGTGCTTTTCTTCGTGCGCGGGCTTCCCACCAACAGCACCGCCCGGCGGACGGGAGCAGCTTCGGCAAGGGAAGCCGGCTGAGTCGGCAGCGCAGGGGCGGGAGAGGATGAAGCCGAGGCAGTCGCCGCGATCCAGGAGCCGGTTTGCGCGATCAGATCAGAGTTGGACGGCTGACCGATCACGACTCCGCAAACGGTTGTTTTTGAATACATGTTGAGCGCGTTGCGCTGGACAAGATGGCGGAAAATAGATTCCGCCTGC
The DNA here is from genome assembly GCA_903872065.1 of uncultured Anaerolineales bacterium. GTDB lineage: Bacteria > Chloroflexota > Anaerolineae > Anaerolineales > UBA4823 > CAIQJJ01. The sequence goes on from CAIQJJ010000667.1 coordinate 9,372, forward strand.
GGGTTGGCTTCAGGCATCCAACCAATCGCAAGTAGATTCGGGTAACTGGCATACCGCTTCTGATGATGGATCTCGCCGTTGACGATGGCGAACATCGGCGAAATGTCTTGAATTTGATGATCCACCATGCGCTTCAGTTCAGAGGAATATCCACCAAAGGTAACGGGCGTTAGATAAACCACCAAATCGCTTTGCACAATCTTTTTCGCGATCACGCGGTTGTCGTCGTTGACGTTGCATACCCCAGGGTTGCGCACCCAGCAGAAAAAATCGCCCGCGCAGTTGCCGATCTTCATCTCGCGCACAGCGACCGTCTCATAGTCCCAACCACACCCCTCGAGTTGATCTTGCAATGCGGCGCTCACCCGCGCCGCCATCAAGTCATGCGCAGCAGAGCCATCGAGAATAAGCGTTTTCATCTTCACTCCTTGATGAACTGGGCAGTGATCGATTCGAGTTCGTACAGGTACAGCGCGTCGCCATGAATCCCGAACGGCGGCAGGTTGTTGGAGATTTCCAGCGAGACCAGGCCATGCACGCGGCTCCAAACCAACAGCGAGACCGCCAGCGAAAAGACATCGTAATCGCCTGCAAAACTTTTCCAGACTTCAAATTGCTGCTCATCTCCCGGTTGGACGGATGGATAGTTTTCCGCCTTAAGCCTGCCTTGAAGGCGCAGTTGATCGATCACACTGACCAGCGCACTGAGCGCGCGCGCGGCATAGGGCAGAACCTCCATAAAAGGCGCTTCGTAGCCGGGGATGGGCGTGCCAAAGATCAATTGATACCGTTGGGGATAAGCGAGCGCCCACTGGCGATACGCCGCGCCAATGGCTTTCAGCCGCGCCGCGAGTTGATCTGCCGGCAGCGAATCGCGCGCCGCGAGCTGCGAATCGCCAAATGAGGTGTAGGCGTCAATAATCAGCGCGGTCACCAGCGCGTCACGGTTTGGAAAATAATTGTAGATAGAAGGGGCGGTAATGTTGACTTCGCGGGCAATGGCGCGCAGACTGAGAGCAGAAGCGCCGTAGCGACCTATCTGCTGCCAGGCTGCATCTTTTATAGCAGATTGTAGATCAGGGTGTCTTTGTTCTTTTCGAGGGCGAGGCGACATAAAACTCCTAAACAACCGCCGCAAGTTTACACAATAATCATACAGCGTTTGTTTTTGTTTGTCAAGAAGCTTTCTGTTCAACCCTCGATTTGGATCAGCGGACTTACAAAGAACGCGGGTATAATCGGCAAACATGAACCCTCGCCGCCTTTCATCCCTCATCTTCTGGCTGCTCCTGATCACCCTGCTCGCCGCTTGCAGCCGCAGCAGCGCCTCGCCCACCGCGGCGGACTTCCAATCGCCCACGCTGGAGCAGCGCGCGTCAACACCCAGCGCAGCGCCGCCCAGCCCCACCGCGCCGGCGTTAGCAGCCAGCGTCAATGGCTGGGCAATTACTCTGGCAGAGTACCAGGTGCAGCTTGCCCTGTTTCAAGCCGCCTTCCCCATCACCGCCACCGAAGCCCTATCCCCCACCCAGGCCGCCCAACAGGTTTTGGACAACCTGATCAATGAAGCCCTCCTGGCGCAGGCCGCGCAGGAGGCCGGCTATAGGGTAGATGACGCCAGCCTGCAAACCCGCCTTGACCAGCTTGCCGCCAGCCTGGGCAGCCCCCAGGCGTTGGACGACTGGATCGCAAACATGGGTTTTGACGCAGACACCTTCCGCATGGCGCTGCGCCGTGCAATGGCTGCCGCCTGGATGCGCGACCAAATCATCAACGCCGTGCCAACAACCGCCGAGCAGTTACACGTCCGCCAAATTTTGCTATATAATTCTAATGATGCTGAACAAATGCTCGCGCAACTGCAGCACGGGGCCGATTTCACCACCCTGGCCTTTGAACAAGACCCCGTCACCGGCGGCGACCTGGGTTGGTTCCCCCGTGGCTACTTGACCGAGCCAGAAGTTGAGGCGGCTGCTTTCCTGCTTCAGCCCGGTCAATACAGCCCGATCATCACCACCCCAATGGGCTTCCACATTGTGCAAGTGATTGAGCGTGAGGCGCAGCGTCCCCTCGAACCATCGGCGCGGCTGATCTTGCAAGAAAAGGCACTGCAAGGCTGGCTGCAAAACCGTTACAGTCAAAGTGAAGTGAAAATTTTTGTCCCCTAAGCCTTTGTTTGCTGGAGGAGTACGTATGGATGCTTTTGATTACAAAGAAGAAAAAACCAAAGGGCGCATTGCGGTCTCATCAGACTTGGTGTGGAACATTTTGACGATTGTAGCCCTGGTTGCCATCGGGTGCATCGTAATCTATACGATTATGATCTTTCTGAACCCAAACTCGTCACTCAACCCTTTTCCACCCAAGCGTTTTGCCATCCCAACCTATCCCACCTCCACCCCGATCATCCCCACTGTCACCAGCACCAAAGCCCCCATGCTCCCCCCCACCTGGACGCCGGAGCCCTCTGACACACCGATCCCCACCAATACCCCCCGGCCCACCTCCACCCCCTTTGTCACAGACACCCTGCCGCCCAGCGCCAAGAATCCTGAGCCAAGCCTGACGCCAGGAGGCATGAGTTATGTGATCCAGGGCGAGCCGCAATTTATCCAGGATTTTGCCGATCGCGGCTGCCAGTGGACAGGCGTCGCCGGGCAGGTCTTCGACATCAAAGGCAGCCCGGTCACCGGCTTGATCGTCCAATTGGGTGGATCGTTAAACGGCAAATTTTTTGAAACACAGACCTTTTTAACCGGCCTGGCCCCGCAGTATGGCCCTAGCGGCTACGAATTTACGATCGCCGATGGGCCAATCGCCAGCGATCAAGATTTATGGGTGCAGTTGGTTGACCAAACCGGCCTGCCCCTCTCCAACAAGATCTACTTCAGCACGGTGGATGATTGCACCAAGAACCTGGTGCTGCTCTCATTCAAGCAGGCCAAATAAAGCCCACAGCCAATGCCAGTTCAGCCGCGCCAGCAGCCTTGGCCCTAAAACCAATATCCCCACCAAGATAGACGCCGCGGCTGCAATCAATACCGCCGCCGCGCCCACATCTTTGCCCACTTTCGCCAGAGGGTGATGCTGTGGGCTGGCTAAATCCACCACTGCTTCAAGCGCAGTGTTCATCACCTCGGCGCTCCACACCAACGCCATCGTCAGCACAATCATCGCCCATTCCAGAGGCGCAATACGCAGCCAAAACCCCATCCCGATCACCAGCGTGCTGATAATGGCGTGAATCCAGGCATTGCGCTGCGTGCGAATCACATACCACCAGCCGGCAAAGGCGTAGCGAAATGAATAAAGGCGCGATCTCAAAAACTCGCCCATCATGAGGCCGGGGAGAGAATGGCGCAGCCCAGCGCTGGCAAGATGGCGTCTTGCGCCTGCCACATGCGCTGCTTTTCTTCTGGTTCAGCGTGATCGTGGCCCAATAGATGCAAAACGCCATGAACAACCAGCAGTTGCAATTCGTCCACGAGACGATGGCCGCCGGCGAGCGCCTGCGCCTGGGCGCGCGGCAGGGAAATTAAAATATCTCCCAGGTAAGGAACATGCGTATCCGGGTCTTCCTCGCCATCTGGGAAAGAAAGTACATCAGTAGGCGCATCAATCCCCAAAAACTGCAAATTCAGTTGGTGAAGCTGCTCGTCGTCGGTCAGGACAATAGTTAAATCGGCGTCTGCTGGCGCAGTCGCGTACAGCAAGGTTTGGGCCGCGGCATGCTCCAAAAGGTTGACGTCGGGAGGATCGGTCAGGGTTTCGGCAAGTTGCAAGTAGATCATGTTCGCCTAAGGTGTATTTCCAGAAGGGGCAGAGGAAGAAGAAGCCGGCGGCGCCGCCGTCCGATCAAGGGTCGGGTACTGAATGCGGGGATGATACACCCCGCGCAAACTGACCGCAAACGCATCAACAATCGTATCCAGGTCTTTGATGGTCAAGGTAGTATCGTCCATCTGGCGATTTTTGACCCGATCATCAATCACACTGCGGATCACTTCACGTAGTTCATTCTCATCTTTAGGGCGGTCGGCGCGCACGCGCGCCTCGCAGCCATCCGCCAACATCAAGAGCGCCGTCTCACGCGTTTGCGGGCGCGGCCCAGGGTAGCGAAACAGATTGACATTGACCAGGCTCTCATCGCCGCCGGCCGCTTCCACGGCGCGAATATATTGGTAACGCGTCAGCAATGTGCCGTGATGTTCGACAATAAAGGCTTGAATCTGAAGCGGCAAGTGATACTTTTGCGCCAGTTCAAGGCCATCTGCTACATGGCGGATAATTGTCACGGCGCCGGTCGCCGGCTCAATATTGTGATGCGGGTTTAAGTCCCCGGCAAGCTGGTTTTCGATGAAAAAGCCCGGATTTGAAGCCTTGCCGGCGTCATGATAAATCGCTCCGACGCGCACCAATAACGCATCCGCGCCGATCCGTTCAGCGGCTTGTTCCGCCAGCGCCGCAACCTGCAGGCTGTGTTGATAGGTGCCTGGGGCGTTTTGCAGCATAAATTTGACCAGGGGATGGTCAGGGCGCGAGAGCTCAATCAACTGCATGGCGGTGACCTGCCCCATCACTTGCGACAGAAAGAACATCAGCAAGATGCTCAAGCTGGCCGAAATACCAGCGTTGAAACCGATTGCCATCGCCAGGGTGACCAGGCCGATCCAATCGGTCGAGGGTTGAGAAATTCGGTAGGCGATCACCAACAAGATGCCCGCCAGAGCCGCCGCCAGAGCCGCCCAGAAAAATAAAACCAGCCGCCGCCCAGAGCGTAAAACGAGGACGCCAAACAGACTGCTGATCGTGTAGAACAGGGTCAGCTCAAGCGGATTCGGCAGACCATAACAGGTCAACAGCGCCAACGGCAAAACAGAGACCATCGCCAATTCTCCCCCCCACAACATCGAGACGGTCAGGCTGTAGGCGATCAGAGGATAGATATAGGGGATCACCGTATGGCCGGGGATGATCACGCGCCCACCCAGGAAAAACAACCCAAACATCAGAAACAACAAGGTCAGGGCGCGTAGATGATAAGCCAGGGTCGGGTTGCGATAAAAATACAACACAAAAAAGGCCGCCGCCAGAAAAGTTAAAACGGCTGAACCGCCAATATTGTCCAGGCGACCCGAAGTTTGCACCAGGCCATAAGCCTGCAGCGCTTCCAGGTCCACCTCACTGATCACCTGTCCATGCTGGATAATGGCCTCGTCTGCGATATAGAAGCGCATGACCGGTTTCACCTTGTCGCGCGCCTCCTGGCGCGCGAGTTCCGTCGCCTGTTCATCGAAGACGCTGTTTGGCGCGACAAAGGCTGAAGCCAGGTCGGCGACCAACGCCGCCTGTTCTTCACTGAGTGAAAAATTGACCACCGCCGGCACATTGCGCCGCGCGCTGCCCAATTGTTCGAAGCGGATTGTGTTGCGCATGACTTGCTCTAAGACCACGATCGCTTCTTGCTGGACTGTTTGCCAGCGGGTGTCACTCAAACCCAAGATCGCGGTTGCACTCGCCTGCTGTAAATAAATATTCTCCAGCATCGAGAGATCCGCCAGCTTTTGCTCAGTCGAGGCGTAAGAATCGGCGCGCACGCTGGTGATATAAGCCAGCGTCGCTTGCAAAAGCTCAAGCTGCCGCCGCCCAATGGAGGGATCCGCCGGGGTATAAACAAGCGTGACCTGCTGGACAGCTTGCTGACGCTGCTGTTCGGTGAGCAAGGCGCTTTCAAAGCTATGGGCAAAAGGCGCTAAAATGTCGCGCGAAGCCACATCGCCGACGTTCAGCGCGGTTTCATTCAACTGGAAGACGAACGGCAGCGTCAGACCCAGGAAGAGCATCCCGCTGACAATCGTCAACAGCAATCCGAGAAATATCCAATAACGCTTCGGACGCGACTTCAATTCGTTAAGAGTCTCTTAACCGTCTGGCCAACCACATCGCCCGCCGCCCGCCCCTGTACCCGCGGCAGCAGCGTTTTCATCACCAGACCCATTTCTTTTGGCGAGGCGGCGCCCACTTCTGCAATCACCTGCCGGGCAATCGCTTCCAGTTCTTCCGCCGAAAGCATTTTGGGCAAGAACTCTTCCAGCACGGCAATCTCCTGCTCGGCCGCACTGGATAAATCAGGGCGATTGGCTTTTTGAGCATCGGCAATGGCTTCACGGCGCGATTTGATTTCTTTGTGCAAAATCGCCGTCAGCCCAGCCTCGTCCATCACAATACCCTTGTCTATTTCGGTCTGCTTGACCGCAGCCAACGCCATGCGCAAAGTGCGCTTGCGCAGATCATCGCCAGCGCGCATGGCTGATTTAAGAGAAGTTTCGAGGTCAGTTTTTGTAGTCATACCAACATTATATTACGGATATTCGCCATCGTTGGGAACTTTTTAAAAAGAGATGGCGTCTTTGAGACATCTTCATAATTCATCATTCATTGAGGAGAAAAGCCATGTCTACCTTTCACAAAGTTCTGACCATCATCATCTGCATTTTTGCCCTGTCCCTAACAGCGTGCAATTTGCCCTCGAACGCCACGCCGACGCCCGCTCATGCCATCAATACCGCCGTGGCGCAAACCGTCATTGCTCAACTCACCCAGGATACAACCGGCCAGGCGACCCCCGTGGCGCAAACCCCGGTCATTCAACCCAGCCCCACCAGCGTCCTGGTGCAGCCAACCAACCCGCCGCAGGCCCAACCCAGCCCCACGCCTATCCGGCCTACGGCCACCGCAATTGTCCTACCCACCAACACCCCTCTCCCACCCACAGCCACTCCTATCCCAGTGCCTTGCGACCGCGCCCACTTTGAAGAAGATGTCACTTTCCCAGATGGCAATGATGTTCCCGCCGGATCGAGCTTCATCAAAACCTGGCGCTTAAAAAACACCGGCGCCTGCACCTGGAACTCCAGCTACTCGCTGGTCTTCCAAAAAGGCGAGTCAATGCTGCCCAGTGGCAGCCCCGCCGCCTACCAACTGACTACGGGCGTGATCGCGCCGGGACAGACAATTGACGTTTCAGTCACCCTCAAAGCGCCCGATAAGCCAGGTACTTACCAGGGCTTCTGGCTGCTGCGCAACGGGGCTGGTGTGTTATTTGGCATCGGCGACAATGCAGAAAAATCCTTCTGGGTCAAAGTTGATGTCATTGACGCTGCCACCCCGACGCCAAACGCGGCCGTCCAGTTCGACTTTATCGCCAAAGGCCCCAGTGCAGAATGGCACAACGCCTCCAGCATCCTCCCCTGGGGCGACCCCAATGACGATACCCCCGGCGTCGCCGTTTCAGTGGAAAATGTGAAACTCAACAACGACAAAACTTATGCCAAAGTGCTGGCGACTTACCCACAGCGCGTCAATGACGGCCAGGTCTGGGGCATCTTCCCCGGATACACTGTACAAGACAAAGATCGCTTCCGCACCCTGCTGGGCTTTCGCAGTTCGTGTGGAGAAGCCAATGTCAAATTCCAGTTGAAATATCGCGACGGCAACAATGAAGTGATTGTCGGCGAGTGGCTGAAAAGCTGCGACAATAAAGCGCTCGATATTGACCTGGATTTGAGCAGCTTGAAAGGCAAGACCCTGCAGTTCATCTTGCTGGTTTCCACCAATGGCTCACCCAATGACGACAGAGCAATTTGGGTCGCGCCGCGCATCGAACATTAATTAATCTCTCCTCGATGCCTCTATCCAGTCCCAAAATGGGTAGTCCGCGCAAGCGGCCCATTTTGGGACTTTTTCTTGTGGTATGATCCTTTCGATCCCGATCTGGAGACCCCCCTATGAAGAAACTCACCATCCTATCCCTGCTCACCCTCTTCTGGCTGCTTGCCAGTTGTCAAAACGCGCCGGCGGTTCCAAGCCCCACCGCCGCGCAGATCAATGCGGATACCATCCGCACCGCCGCCGCGCAAACTGCCGTGATGCGCCTGACCGAATTGATCCCCTCCGCCACCCCCGCGGCCACTCAGACGCCCACTGAAACGCTGCAAGCCACCCTGATGCCAGACAACCGACCGACTCAAGCCATCACCACAACCCAGGGCGTCACTGCGACGCCGAGCATCACTCCCTCGCCAGTGGCCGCCGCAGCAGAAGCCGGTAACAGCAATGGCGTTTTTGTAAAAGATGTCAATATACCTGATAACACTGCTTTTAACCCCGGCGCGTCCTTCACCAAGACCTGGCAGTTCATCAACAACGGTCAGACAACCTGGACGCAGGCCTATGAGTTGGTGTTTATCAGCGGCGATGGCATGGGGGGCCCTGCCTCGGTTAAAGTGCCGCTGGAGGTCGCGCCCAACCAGGTAGTAGATATCTCGGTCAACCTGGTCGCGCCGCAAAACAACGGTACCTATAAGGGCTTCTGGCGCTTGCGCAGCCCTGGCGGCAAATTCTTTGGCGATGCGGTATATGTGCAGATCGTTGTGGGCAGCGCGGCAGCCGCCACCCCAGACGCTGGAGGATTGACCGTTTCAAATGTGATGATCAATGTGGACAACGCTGCCGTTTCAACAAGCTGTCCGCACAAATTTATGTTCACCACCAGTTTCACCCTTAACGCCGCCGCGGCGATCACCTATCAATTGGAGGCCGGCGGTTTTGAATTCTCTTTGCCCCAAGCGCGCACCGAAACCTTATCCGCCGGAACCTATACCTTCACCTATGAATTGGAGGTCAGTGTTTCGGGCAATGGCTGGGCCAGGATGCACATTACCGCGCCGGTAGATGCCAAATCGAGCGATGTCGCCTTTTCGCTGACCTGTCAACCATAGACCTGGCGGCGATCCAGAAAGCGCTTTGCCTTGTCCCTGGAACAGGCCATTAAAGAACAAGCCTCTCGCCTGGGGTTTGCCCTGGCCGGCTTCACCCTGCCCGGCGCGCCTCCCCATCTGAATGTGTACGAAGATTGGCTGGCGCGCGGAGGACATGGCGCGATGGCTTACCTGGCCAGCGAGCGCGCCCGGCAGTGTCGCCGGGCGCCGCAGCAGATTTTACCGGCCTGCCAGTCCATTCTGATGCTGGGAATCTCCTATCATCATCCCGGCGCGCACCGCGAGATCAGTGCATCTGAGGTCAGCGCCGGACTTGGACGAGTGGCGGCTTATGCCTGGGGCGAGGATTATCACAATATTTTACTGCCGCGTTTGCAAGCCCTGGTCAGCTTCATTGAGCAGCAGGTGGGACATCCCATTCCCAACCGCTATTCCACCGACACGGCGCCGCTGCTGGAGCGGGAATTGGCGCAGCGAGCCGGTCTGGGGTGGATCGGCAAAAACACCTGCCTGATCAACCCGCAGATCGGTTCGACCTTTCTGCTGGCCGAAATTTTGCTCGGGATTGCTCTGACGCCAGACGCGCCCTTCGACGCTGACCGCTGCGGCGCATGCACCCGCTGTTTACAGGCCTGCCCCACACGCTGCATCCGGCCCGATCGCACATTGGACGCCGCGCGCTGCATTGCCTACCTCACCATCGAACACAAAGACACAATCCCACCTGAACTGCGCCCTCGCCTGGGGAATTGGGTCTTTGGCTGCGACGTATGCCAGCAAGTTTGCCCGTGGAATCAACGTTTCGCGCCGGCGCAGGGTGAAGCGGTCTTTGCGCCTCAAGCCGGGCGCGCCGCCCCCGATCTGGCGCAAGAGATCAGCCTCACCCCCGAAGCCTTCAACCGCAAATATCGCCGCAGCCCCCTCCAACGCGCCAAAAGGCGCGGGTATCTGCGCAATGTCGCCACAGCGTTGGGCAATTTGCATTCCCCACAGGCCTTGCCGGCGCTGCAGCAGGCGCTGAACGACGCCGAGCCATTGGTGCGTGAACACGCCGCCTGGGCTTTAAAGCCCCCTCAAGGGACGCTCCCCTCCTGAAAATACCGCGCCACAATATCGCTAAAATCCTGCCCGGTCTGCGCCCGCAGCGCGGCGAAAAAATCATCCGGCCGGGCAATCCGCCCTGCTTCACGCGCCGCGTACGCTTTAAGGGCCGCGAAAAACGCCTCATCGCCCACCCGAATACGCAAATCTTCGAGGAGGCGCGCCCCACGCAAGTAGACGGCATCCGTGTACAGGCGAAAGCCAGCCAGATCATAAATTGTGCTGTCCACTGCACCCTGCGGATCGAAACGATCGACGCGGTAATTCCACCACCAGGGCAGCAGTTCGGGCGCGTAACGCTCGTAAAACAGGCGCTCGCTGTACGTGCAAAGCGCTTCATCCAACCAGGGCTGCCACGCCTGATCACTGCCCACCAGCCCATACCACCATTGGTGCGCCGTCTCGTGCGCTCCCAAAATCGTCAGGTAGTCCGTGGGCGCGCCAGAATACGCCGCAAAATACTCACTGCCCAAAAAATACAATCCGTCATACTCCAGGCCATCGAAAAAGCCGCTCTCGACCACCGCCAGGCTGGTATGTGGATAGGGAGCGAACAACTCATTGTACAGCGCCACGGCATCCGCGCTAACCTGTAACAGCGCCTGTCCCTGGCGGGCATCCTCAGGGAAAGCGTAACTGGTGATCAGCGCCGACCCGATCACCGTTTGGGCGACAACATATTCCGGGCTGGCCGACCAGGCAAAATTACGCCCACCTTCCAACAGAAAATGATAGCGATCGCCGGCCTGCTGTCCCCAACTGCTGGCGGCAATCACCAGGCCGGGCGGAGCATCCACCACCTCAATATTCACCTCAAAATCGGCGAGGTCATAAACCTGGTTTTCACCCACCCCAGAAGGCTCATAAACCAGCCAGCCGGCCTCTGCGTCCAACGGCGGAATATAAGGATACCAATCGCCCAGGTTGGCCTGGCGCGCCGTGGCGTTCAACGGCCCATAGACAACCTGCCCGGCTTCAAAAAACGGAATATCCAGGCTATATTGGATGTGCAAACTGAGGCTCTGATAGGGAGCCAACGCCTGGCGCAGTGGAATGCGCAGACGCGCCTCTTCAAGAATATAGTCTTCCAACGGCTCGCCATCGCCCCATTGTAAACCTTGCAGAGCAAAACTACCCTCGCGCCGGTCGGCCTCAACCACCACTAGAAGTTCCGTTAGAGAAGCAGAGGTATTGTTGACATAAACCAGCGTCTCAGTCACACCGAGCGTATGCGCCAGGTAATCAAAACGCACAGCAAAGCTATAATGCGAGCGCCGCGGCGTCTCCGTTCCCATCGCTGTGGGGGAGAAGTGGGAAGTGGGAAGTGGAGAGTGGGGTAGGGTCTCCTCCCTCTCCATCGCCGCACTTTGCGATGGGGAGGGTAGGGTGGGGTGGCTCTCCCTCTCCATCGCTGCACTTTGCGATGGGGAGGGTAGGGTGGGGTGGCTCTCCCTCTCCATCGCTGCCCTTTGCGATGGGGAGGGTAGGGTGGGGTGGGTTTCTTGGGGAGA
>CAIQJJ010000668.1 GCA_903872065.1 uncultured Anaerolineales bacterium
AGGCTGCGCTTCTTCAACTACCGGCTCATCTGGCGTCTCTTCGATTATTTCGCGATCGCTCGTTATCCAGTCGCTATCCCCCGTCTCAGGGAAGGAACCATCCACATTGTCTGGGGTGATCTCGTACCCACCTGGATCGTACTCCATAGATTAACCTCCGATATTTCTTGACAACCATTCAAAAAAATGCGGATTTAGTGCATGATAATAAGGCAGCAGGCCCGGCTCTGCCAGCCGCCAAAAGGCGGATGCGAAAGCCTGGCGCGCCTGAACGTCCGAATCCTGGGGATACTGGTTTAGAATCTCTGTATAGAGAGAGAATAACTCGCTGCGCGCTTGCATTCGTTCGGCTGGCTGCATATCGCCATTGCTCAACAACCCTAAATCGCCGCTCATGGGCAAGCCGGGGAACAACTCAGTATATTCACGCCGGATAAAAAGAAGTAAGCGAGCAGATGGAAAAGACGCACTCAAGCGCGCCAGAGGCGGCCGCGCCCGGCTGGTGCCTGGCCCGGCAACACGCTGCACCCCAAAATAAAAAGCGTCCAGGCGCAATGTATGATTCTCCACCACCGGCACAGGCCAGGATAAAGCCGATTCCAGGGGAAGTTGTTTAAAAGTCTGGCTGCGCACCTCACGCCACCAGCGTTCCGTTGGACTGGCGTCGGAGGGGATCTGAGACACAGAGGGTGAAAGGGAATTTGAAGGTTGAGCTGGCATAGGTTACTTATCTAAGAAGGAAGCAGCAAAGGCGATTGAGTGGCAACCATGATATTATTGCACGAATTCCAGGCTGTCATAAAATGATCCAATGGATAAGGGTGTTGTTGGCCATCCGGCCGGCCAGAATCATTGCAAATCACGTTTGTGGGAGCGCCATCCGACCCAATTTCCAAACCAGTTACCCACAAAGCATGACCGCCAGGCTCTCCCCAGATTGGCTCAGTATCTACCCCCACCACCACCCCATGATTTTGGTCAAGTTCATCAGCAATGTCCTGAATAGTGGCATCTTTCTCGTAACGGGTAACTTCCAGGTCATTGGCTTCCCACAAATCGCCGAATGAGCTGAAATAAGTTCCATCCTCGGGCGAATACCAGCCTCCTTCCAGCCCTTGTTCACGATATTTCTGGATATCAAATGTTTGTCCACTGGCTTCAAGGACGCCGCCTTGTGCATACAAGGCGCAATCATTGGTGTCGCCTTGAAAACGCCAATACTCAGCCAACGCTTCCGGTTGACCCACTTCGCGTGGACGTTCATCAAACAGGTCTGTATCGAGTGGAGGCATAACATCGTAAGACGCTCCTTGCTCCAAAACATCCAATTCACCCTCATCAAACGAATTGATGGGAGTGGTAGGATCATCAAACGGCAAGTCCGAGGCAGCGAAATCAGTCATAACTTTTATTTTTTGGTTAAATCGCGGCGAAAACTGGCGCAGCGCGCTTCGTCATCCGTTGCTTGCGTCAAGAGACAATAGGCGGCATAAGAGACAACGCCTGGGGCAAGCTGCGCCTGGTATGTATTTTGAACAAATTGGGTCAACTTATCCACACTAACATTTAAACCAGGAGATGTCGTCTTTAACTGAGCTTTTAACCGCGCGACCGCCGTATTCTCCTTGGTTTGGAAGAGGAATCCAAACCAACAACGTCGCAGACAAGACGTGCAGCCCGGTCGCAGAGTTGCTGGCGCTTTGGCAACCTGACGCAGGATTAGTTCGCGCAAACTCATGATCTGATGGCGGTTGGTTGGCCAACTTTCCCAAATCTGCGCCAGCAAAACTTGCATTTCCAAAACAACCTGCCAATTTTCAACTTGTGGATAAGCTTCGCAAAAGCGGCGGGCGCTCTGCCCGGCCAAAATGACGCGCATACAACGCGCCTTTCCGGCAGAATAACCATGCGGAAAGCGCAGGTTCAAATTCGCGGTCAACTCGCGCGCCAGATTTTGACCAACCCTGGTGATTTGTTCAGCGGAGGCTAAAGCTGCAGCGGCAAGAAATGAGTTCGCCAGCGTCTGAGCATGAAGAGCAGGCATATTTTCGTCGGGGTGATAAGCGCATGGGGAATCGCACAAAATGCAACCCGGGTACCGCTGCAGAACGCCGGCATTTGCCTGGTAAAACAAATAGCTCTTCTCTCGCAGCAAACGGCGGGCTGTCTCATGGCGCTCCTCGGGCGTGTTTCCAGTGAACTGACGCGCCATTTTATCTTCAACGGCGTCAATCTTTACCAGGCAAGCTTCTCTCAGTTCTTCGCTATGAACTACGCCCTGCCCCACAGTTAAACGCGGCAGATGTTCAATTTGAGCGTAGGTCAAACCCATTGCATTGCCTACCGCGGCGCGATCGTCCTGCGCCATTAAGCGGTGGACAATCTTAAGATTGGAACCTTTAATCACATCTGGCACCAATTTGCCAGGCATTTGGTCAACAATGATAAAACCTTCGCCATGGGCGCGCATCTCGGCCATCATATCGGTGAACATTTCGACTGTTTTGCCGCGCGGATTGGCGTTTTCCATTGAGGCGACAGTTGGGATATTTTTCAGCAAGCGGTGCGCCTCTTCAATCAAAGTCACATGCTTCAAATCATTGTCTGGCGGGCGCGTCTGACAGGCTTCATATAACAGGATGAACAATAACGCCAGCAAGAAAGCTCTTTCGTCATCATTTCCGGCGCGACGCAGTTCCAAAACAACCGGCCGATCTAGCAGCGTCGCTATAGGGATGGAACGCTGTGTATCCAGCATCAAACCTTTTCCACCATGCAGCAAACTACTCAGGCGCGCTTTCAACGCCGCCGAAAGGTCTTGCGATATTTGCGCGCCATATCCCTTTCGCTCAACCACCACATCTATTTTGGCGTAAAGGTCGCTTAGTTTTGGCAAATAAGGAACGTAGTC
>CAIQJJ010000669.1 GCA_903872065.1 uncultured Anaerolineales bacterium
GCCCTCCGCCTACTGCGCCCTGGGCGCCTGCGGGGTGAAAGACCAATGGTGCAACGGCGACTGTTCGCAGACCTGCGGCCCCACTCAGGGCCTGGGCGTGGTGGTTGGCTGTTCGACCGGCGCCTATGGCTGCATCGAAGATTGGATTCCCGACGCCTGGGCGATGCACTGCACCAACAGCAATGACTGCAAAGTCACCGAATGCGACTCCACCCCCTCCGGCTACGGCTGCTACCTGGCTGGCGCCGGGCGTTGGGATGTCGGTACGTGCAGCGCCTTCCCTTCCTGCGCCCGGGTATCCAGGGTGGTCAACGAGACCTGCTGCGACTCGGGCGGGACAACGCCATGCCCCAAGTCCGGCCCAACGATCACCACTTCCGCCCTGCAGCCCACGCCGGAGTTTCCGTTGGTGGTTGGGCAAGACCCCGACCGGCGCGGGGCGACCATCACCAACATCGCCGTTACCGCCGGCGTTCATGACTGCCGCACCGGTTCGATCTCGACCATCTCTATCAGCATCAACCTGAGCGGCGAGAGCATTGGCTGGATCAACGGTGAACTGGCGCGCAAATACCCCGGCGCGCGGGTCAAAGATACCTATCCCATTTCCCCCGCGCTGACGACGACCGGACTGAACACATCTTCTGCGACGGCTTCTTTCCACTTCGAGCCGCTCGACCCCGGCGACTACGAAGTGACCATCACCGCTACTCAAGACGACGGCCAGACGACGGTCAAGGTTCTCCCGCTGCACGTGGCCTTGTACGAGTCCACGATCACGCATTGAAATGGTTTACCTGTACTATCTCCTCAACGGCTTCCTGGCCCTGCTCTGGCTGCTGGTGGATCACCTTTTGCTGGCGCTGTTGCTGATTCCACTGGCCTGGTTGGCCTACAGCGTCCCGGACGAACAGCGTTCCTGGACGCTGGCTGCCAGCGGATTGGCGGTCCTGGCCTCGGCGGTCGCTCCCTCTCCTGTCCCGCTGCTGATGCTGGCCATGGCCGTCGCCGGCGTGCTGGCCATCCACCTGGAGCAGTTCAACACCGCCGCCGCGCGCTGGAACACGGTGCGCGGCCTGGCGCTGTACAGCCTGGCCGGGCTGGGTTTCACCGTCTACCAGGGTCTGCTTGGGCAATCTGCCGGATCGCCACTCCTGGCGCAGGGACAGGTATATCTCTCGGCTATCGCCGCCTTCGCCATGTACCTGATCCCGCTCGGTTTCCTGGCCATCCTGGCGCAGTCCTTGTGGGCGCACCCACCCGCGCCCGGCCAACCTGCCGAGATGATCCACAGCATCCGCTCGCGCGGCCGGGGTCTCTAGCGCATGGAAATTCTCGACAACGGCCTGCACATCGAAAACGGCGCGCTGCAATACGCCTGGTACCATCTGCGCGACGAGAACGGGGAGCGCTACCGCTGCGTGGCGCTGCGCGAACTGGCTGCTCTGCCGGTGGATTCCGCCGAGGACTACAACATCCTGGGCAAGCAGTGGGGAGCGGTGCGCGGCCTGTACAACGCCGGCGTCAATTTCATCTACACCGCCAGCGGCATCTTCACCCCAGAACACATCGGCATTGTCCAATTCTACGGCGCGGCGGTGGAGGCCGAAACGCGCAGCGCAGCCGCCCGTCAGGCGACGGAGCATCTGGCAGCAGTGCAGGCGGTGCTGGCCAACTTCACCCAGTCGCGCACCTGCCCGCCGGATCTGCGTTGGGTGCGTTGGTACATTGACTTCGTCACCCGGCGCAGCCAGAACGTGTTGACGCTGCTCGGATACCCTGATCCACGC
>CAIQJJ010000670.1 GCA_903872065.1 uncultured Anaerolineales bacterium
GGATCAATTTGCCAGTATTATCGAGAAATATCCCACCGTCATCCCCTATTTTGTGGCGGTGGTGGATGGGCGTCGTTTGTTGCGCGCCAACCGTTTTAATTGGCTTAGCCCGGATGAAACGGTTTATCTGGTGATCCGCCGGCATTTTTCCGAGTTGATTATGCCCTTACTGCCGCCGCTTGGGATTGCCGCCTTCGCTTTGCTCGCGTTTCTTTTGGCGATCGTTTTGCCCCTTAATTTGCTGCACTGGCTGTTTGGCCTGGTTGGACTTGGCCTTTCCCTCTTTAGTGGGGTCTGGATTTGGTGGCGCTATATAGATTGGGGCAATGATTTTTACATCGTCACCAATCAGCGCATCATTTGGTTGGAAAAAGTCGTTGGTTTGTATGAGAACCGCCAGGACGCGCCTTTTGGCACCGTGGTCTCACTTGGTACTACAACCGATCAGTATGGTCGCTGGTTTCATTATGGCGATGTCAATGTCCGCACCTTTATCGGCCAACTGACCTTAATCCATGTGCATCAGCCCGAAGTGCTGATCCCTCTGATCGAGGAATATCTTAATCGCGGAAAACAGATCGCTCGCCAGGTGGAGGGAGAAGCGATTGACCGCGCCATTCGCCAGCGCCTGGGACTCCCTTCCGGTGAAGCGCCAAAGCCACCTCCGCCGCCTCCCCCTCAACCTAAACTGAATGCTTTTCAACAGTTTTGGGCTGAAGCGTTCAAAATGCGTTATCAAGAGGGCAACGCCATCACTTTCCGCAAGCACTGGATCTTGTTGCTTGCTGATACCTGGCGCGCCAGTGCAGGGATTTTCCTTCTCTTGATCCTTTTCATTTTGCGCCTGTTTGGGCTGCTTTCATTCATTCCCGCCTGGCTCATCTTTGTGTTTTGGCTGCTTGGCACTGGTGGGTTGGTTGCCTGGTGGATATACGGATACACAGATTGGAAGAATGATATTTATCGCATCACGGATGATCAGATTATTGACATTTATAAAGAGCCCTTTGGTCTTGAAGAGAAAAAAACGGCGTCTATTGATGGGGTGGCGTCCATTCGCAGTTCCCGCAGCGGTTTCATTGGCTTATTGTTTAACTATGGTGATGTGGTTGCTACAGTGGGCGCTGACAAATTCACTTTTGACGGCGTCTACAATCCCTCCATGGTTGAGCAAGAAATCTTTTATCGTATTACGCTGCGTAAGCGTAAGGCGCGTGAGGTTGAGCTTCTTAATCAGCGTGAATACATCGCGGATTGGATCGCGGCTTACCACCGGCAGGTATCAAAGCTGCCTGCCCCTGGAAATCCGCCAAAAACCGGGTAAAATAGGACAATTAATGGTATAAATCTGATGTAGAGGTAAAAGTTATGGCGGTAAGACAAATTGTCACTTTGCCGAATGAAGTGCTGCGACGTAAGGCGCGCAAATGTACTGAGTTTGGTGAAGAATTGCAAACTTTAATTGAAGATATGATCGAAACCATGCGTCAGGCGCCTGGGGTAGGGCTTGCGGCGCCGCAAGTGGGGGTTTCGGAGCGCGTCATCGTCGTGGAATATCGCGATGAAGAAAAAGAAGATATTCCACCCAAGCTGTACGCGCTGGTTAATCCAGAGATCACCCGCGTTTCAAAGGAAACTGTCTCTGGCACGGAAGGTTGTCTCTCGCTGCCTGGCCTGCTCGGCGATGTGGAAAGACCTGGGGCGGTAATGGTGAAAGGCTACAGCCGGCGCGGACAGCCAGTCACGATTAAGGCCCAAGGCTGGCTGGCGCGCATCTTTCAACATGAAATTGACCATCTCAATGGCGTTCTGTTTGTGGATCGCGCCCAGCGGGTTTGGAAACCCGAAAGCGCTGAAGAAGCGGCTGCGTTTGATTAACTCCCTTGCGTCTGACTCACCTTTCGCTGACCGATTTTCGCAATTTCTCCCGTCTTGACCTGGCCGTTCCAGCAGAAGTGGTCTTGGTGAGCGGGAGTAATGCCCAGGGTAAGACCAGCTTACTCGAAGCGATCTATTATCTGGCAACCTTTACTTCGTTTCATGCGGATAGCGATCGCCAACTGATTAATTTCCTGGCTGCTCGTTCTTCTCTGGCGGTCGCGCGCATCGTAGGTGAGTTAGAGCGTGCAGGGACTTCTCATCGCATTGAGGTTCGCTTGATTCAAGAAGCGAATCAGCTCAACACAACCTCCCTGCGCAAAGAAGTCCTTGTGGATGGGGTGAAGTGCAAAATCAATGAAGCCATTGGGCAGTTTAACGCCGTGTTGTTTTTGCCGCAGTCTTGTCGGATTATCGAAGGAGCGCCGGAGGACCGCCGGCGTTATCTGAACCTGGCCCTGGCGCAAGTGATTAGTTTCTATCCCGCTGCGCTTTCCGATTACAATAAGGCTTTGACGCAGCGCAATGCCTTGTTAAAGCAGCTCAATGAGCGCGGCGGCGATCCACTGCAGTTAGAATTTTGGGATGGGCAGCTTGCGATCAGCGGCGCGCAACTGATTCATGCCCGCATTGCCGCAGTGCAAGAAATGGAGCGCCTGGCGGCGCGTGTCCATAGTCAGTTGACCAATCACAATGAGGTCTTGCGTTTTTCGTACCAGCCCTCTTACGATCCCATGCTGCGTCCGACGAAGCAGATTGTTTTACCGCTCGATGCCCCACTGGATCGTTCTGGCCTTACACTAGAGCATATCCGCCAGGGGTTTCTTGAGGCGCTTGGACGGCTGCGCAAGGAAGAAATCGCCCGTGGTGTGACGACGATAGGCCCTCATCGTGACGAACTGCGCTTTTTAAGCAATGGGATTGATCTGGAGACTTATGGCTCGCGCGGCCAGGTGCGCACAGCGGTCTTAGCGTTGAAATTGGCTGAAGTGGCCTGGATGCAGCAAAAAACCGGTCACTGGCCGGTTTTGCTGCTGGATGAGGTATTGGCGGAACTTGATCAGCAGCGCCGCAAAGATTTGCTTTCACGTCTATCCGGATTACAGCAAAGCTTGCTGACAACCACCGATCTAAAATTGTTTGAGCCGCAGTTTGTTGAGCAAGCGGCTCTCTGGCAAGTGCAAGGAGGCCGGGTCGAAAAAATAGAGAATCGCCAATCCGATTAGAGCGGTTTCTTGGTCGCCAAACCCACTCTGCGAGGGTAGGCGGGTGGAGTCGCAGCCACTTTTTCCATCACTACCAGGTAGCGATCTTCAGCCACCCCTGGCAGCATGACAGGGATTAATTGGCGCAGATGTCCCCCCAGGATGCGCAGCGCATTCTCAGAAGCGTGCGCCTCGGCTGGGGCGCTTTCCCCTTTCATCGCTAACCCACGCCCGCCCACGCGCACCAGTGGCATCAGATATTCTGTCAAAATGGGCATAACCGCCACCGCCCGCGCCATTGCCCAATCGTAGCGTTCACGGTGCGCGGGCAGTTGTCCCAACACTTCGGCGCGTTCTTGCACTACTTCAACCCCTTCCAATCCCAGGGTCTTTACAATATGGCGACAAAACTCAGCCTTTTTTCCCACCGACTCAACCAAAGTCAGTCGTATGGTCGGAAAAACAATCTTGAGTGGAATGCCCGGAAACCCTGCCCCGGTGCCGATATCCACGATACGTTCCATCGGCGTGTCGCGCAGTGCAAGAAGACATGTCAGCGAATCGAGAAAATGTTTCACCCTCACACCTTCCTGATCGCGAATGGCAGTCAGATTAAAGCGCGTGTTCCAATCGAGCAGATCACGTTCATACCGCTCGAGAGCAGCCAGTTGCGCAAAATTGAGGCGCAGGCCAAGCAGTTGGTAGGTTTGTTGAGCCAGTTTTTGCATTCCCCTGATTATAATGGCAAATTTTGTTTTATCGGTTACTTGCTCTCTCCTTTAACCCATGCTATAATCAGAGTCAAGTTTTCTGGTTTGACCCCAAACTGTTTTGTAGTAGTTGACCGCAGCGACAGGGTGATGACGTTCGCGGTCGCTGCATCCCCCATCCTTTGATACCCTATAAGATTAGCAGAGATTTTTGCCCATGAAAGTTATTGAACTTGAAAACGCCCCTCTGGCGACGCTTCGGCAAATCGCTAGAGACCTCAACGTGCCTGATTTTGGGCACCTGAAAAAAGAAGACCTGATCTTGCGCATTCAACAAGCTGAAGCTGAAAAAGAAGGCGTGGAGATGCGGGGTGGCATCTTGGAGATTATGAGCGATGGCATTGGCTTTTTGCGTTCCGGGCATTATCAAGCCGGGCCGTATGATGTATATGTCTCACAGTCTCAAATTCGCCGCTACAGCCTGCGGAATGGCGACCTGGTGATCGGCCATGTGCGCCCGCCGCGCGAATCCGAGAAGCATTACGGCTTGCTCAAGGTCGAAACGATCAACGGTTTTGATCCAGATGAGGCGCGCCTGAGGCCCAATTTTGAGCAGCTTACCCCGATCTTCCCGGATAAACGCTTCGATCTGGAGACTGACCGGCATACCCTGGCGACCCGCCTGATCAATCTGGTGGCGCCCATTGGACGTGGACAGCGTGGTCTGATTGTTTCTCCGCCAAAGGCTGGCAAGACGACTATCCTGAAGCAGATTGCTAACGCAATTTCGTTAAAGTATCCTGATGTACACTTGATGGTGGCGCTGATTGGCGAGCGTCCTGAAGAAGTAACCGACATGGATCGTTCTGTAGATGCTGAGGTGATTTCTTCGACATTTGACGAACCGGTCACCTCTCATGTGCGTGTTGCTGAAATGGTGCTGGAACGCGCCAAGCGCCTGGTAGAATCAGAACGCCACGTCGTGATCTTGATGGATTCAATTACACGCCTGGCGCGTGCTTACAACCTGGTTGTCACCCCTTCCGGGCGCACGCTTTCTGGGGGTATTGATCCTGCCGCTTTGTACCCGCCGAAGCGTTTCTTTGGCGCAGCCCGCAACATTGAAGATGGCGGTTCATTGACGATTATTGCTACCTGCCTGGTAGACACTGGCTCGCGTATGGATGACGTCGTTTACGAAGAGTTCAAAGGCACTGGCAATATGGAACTGCATTTGGCGCGCCGCTTGCAAGAACGGCGTATTTTCCCGGCCATTGACATTGAGCGTTCGTCCACACGACGTGAAGAAATTTTGCTTGGCCCAGACCTCACGCCGCGCGTTTGGCTGATGCGCCGTATGTACGATCACATGATCGCTGAACCCCCGCATGGCGCTGGTTTGGAAGCTGGCTCAGCCACCGAAGCTATTTTGCAGCGTTTGGCGCGCACCAGTAACAGTGAGGAATTTCTCAAGACCCTGCAAGATGAAGACTGATTTACCCTTAGAGACTCTTTCCCCAATCAAGCCATCTGGAATGGTGGGGGAACGGTTAATCTTATTGGGTGTCTGGCTGATTGCTCTTAGCACAGTCTTGTTAGCTTTATTTGTTGGTTGGCAGACGCGCGGGCGCGCCGCTCCGGTGGAGGCGACGCCCGAACCGACGCATACACCGCTTCCTCTACCCACTCAAACCGTCTCGCCCGCGCAGGTGGAACTGCCTGATTTTTCGGTCAATGTCGAAACCCTTTCGCTTGCACCCCGTATCTCACTGCATACCATCATTCCTACTCGCCCTCGCCAGGTTGCCATCAGTTATACTGTGGGAACGGGCGACTCAATCTTTGCAATTTCTAAGAAATTTAACATCACCCCTGAGACATTGTGGTGGGCAAATGAAGATGGCCTTGCGAACCCAGATGCGATTGCTCCTGGTCTGGTGCTGCGCATACCGCCCGGGGACGGCGTTTACTATCGCTGGAAAAAAGGCGATACGCTGCCGGGGGTGGCCGCCCGCTATAAGGTAACAGTGGATGATATTATAGGCTTTTTGGGAAACCAACTGGACTTGATCGATCCCCAGGTCAAAACAGGGCAGTGGCTGATGCTTCCAAACGCCAAAGGTGAGTTTAAGCAGTGGGTGGTGCCTACCATCCCGCGTGGCAAAGCTGGCGTCACCAAAAGCTCCCTGGGGCCTGGGGCTTGTGAGGGCGGCTATGATGGCGCGAATGGAACAGGAGCTTTCATTTGGCCGGCAGGCAGTCACATCGTTTCAGGCAACGATTATTGGTCCGGTCATTTAGGGATTGATATTGGCCTGAGTTTTGGCGACGCCATTGTTGCTTCGGATAGCGGCGTGGTTGTGTTCGCGGGTTGGTCTTATGGCGGCTATGGATATATGGTCATGCTTGATCATGGCAATGGCTACCAAACCTTATACGCTCACCTGGATAGCGTAGGGGTAGGTTGTGGACAGAGTGTGGGACAGGGGCAGTATTTGGGCGGCGGCGGCAGTTCAGGAAATTCTACTGGCCCGCATTTACACTTTGAAGTGCGTTTGAACAGCGGTTGGGTTAGCCCCTGGTATGTGCTGCCCGCGCCGTAGGATGTGAAAGGCGTAAAAAAATTTTGCGCTTTGCATAAAGTTATTGAAAAAAGGAGATTTTTATGGCTAAGAACAACAATAGTGAGCCTTCGACCGAGACGATTGCAGAAACCGACAACTATATCGTCTGGCGTGCAGAAGAGCCGGATGGCGAGGTATCTTACCATCTGGAACTGAATAATGTGACTTTGCATTTCTTTCAAGAAGAATGGGACGAATTTCTCGACCTGGTGAAGGGATTATAGCTGCAAACACCCTGGCCGCTTCGCTGCTTTCATCAAAGGCTGCGCGGCGGCCAGCGTTTTTTATCTTCAGCGGGTGATCTTTTCGACGTAAGAAATTACTCCCTGGCAGGGAGGGGTGAAATACGGGGAAATATTACTCCAGACAAGGGGCTGGTTATTATTATAAGCAGAATGCACCGCGTAGGAAACACAGCCGGCCCCTGCATGGTAATTCGCCACAGTTAACCGCCACAAATCTTCATAACTGCTCACTTCGCCGCCCAACTTGCCGCTGGCATTATAGACAATTTGAGCTACTTGTTCACAATTTGCCCGGATGGTTTCAGCAAAGAGCTTGATGCTGAAATCTGCGTGGGTCAAATCAATTCCCATCGGGCAATCCGCGCAATCGGCTTTGGCTTTTAAAGCCAGCGCCCCGCGCAAGGTGGCTTTCTCATCCGTGCTAAGCTGCGAATATCCCACCTCACAGCGTGTTTCATTCAACACCAAAGGGCAAAATTGATTGTAAAAAGTTTGATTCCACAACAACACTGGTTCAGCCCCATTTTCAGTGATTTGTCCCAGGCCGAACTCTTTGGTGTCTTTGAAGATCCCCGGCCAGAATTGGCTCTCTTGAGCAAAAAGATTCTTCATCAATTGACCGGGAATGTTTGTTTCTTGGGCTGCCTGGATGATCGTTGCATCAAAGCGATTTTGCCATTCATCCACCAATGGGCGGGCTAATTCAAGTCCGCAAGCATTGGCATAGTCATTGGTCAACAACCCGCCGCCATTGCAACCACTGGCATCTACCAGGCCTTGTGAAATGAGCCTG
This sequence comes from uncultured Anaerolineales bacterium, assembly GCA_903872065.1. GTDB lineage: Bacteria > Chloroflexota > Anaerolineae > Anaerolineales > UBA4823 > CAIQJJ01. The sequence continues at coordinate 7,456 of CAIQJJ010000670.1, forward strand.
CCCGCCAGGAAATAGTAAGGTTCCTCTGAGGCCAGCAGCGTAGGCGACTCGGGGGTGGTCAACCAGGCCGGCGGCCCGCCCACTGGTGGAAAGACGCGCCAGACATCGGCGCAGCTAGCAACTTGATTGCCACGCCATTGATTGCTGATGATATCCACATACCACCCGCCGCCAATCGGCGACTCGCTGGCCCCGCTGTCTACCACCCGGATTCGAGCAGTGAAGTGTTGACTGGTATCGCCAAAAGTGGAGTCAGCCCAAAACTCGATCACATTTCCTTCAATCGGGGTTGGGTTAAGAGGGATAATGCAAGTGTTCGCCGCGCAATCAATCACCTGCTGATTGTAAATGGCATGAATGGTTGTGATCGACTCATTCGGCAGCGGTTCATCTCCACGCAGGAGCAAAGATGGAAGTTCTGGACACAAATTTTCTAAGGAAGTGGGAGTGCATCCTGTAAGCGAAATCCATACTTGTGAGGGAGGCAAATCCACCACCACAGTTTTTTCAGCCGGCGACTGATTGAGCAAATAAAGATAGACCCCCTCACAGGCAGAAGTATTCTCCTGCGCACAAGGGGGGGTGGACTGCCACTCCTGGTAGACCGCGGTTTCGCAACCATTCGCGACATCCTCGGCGCCAGGCCAGCCTTCATGATCGATGATTAACTGGCAAAGCAATTGATTGTCTGCCCACCGCATCAGCCACCAAGTGTATTCAGTATAGGCGATGAGAATCTCCGCTTTTCGGGTGGGAGGCGCATCCGCAGCAAAACTTTCTTCCCTGGCGCTCATGCTACAGAGAAGAAATAACACAAGACAAACCTTAACCCAGTGCCTGGAATGAAACATCTTATCATAACAATAACATGAAAGAGCGTGGCTTGTCAACCGTTTATAAGAGTTTTCTTGCTTGGGAACGAATTTACAGGCGTTTGCAATCCATCGTTGAGCAAATGTTTGCATCAGGCAGTTATAAAAATTCTAGCCCTTAGGGATTGCTTCTCCTCTTCCCACGTGATAGACTTTAAGCATGGCTTTCTCTGTGTTGATCGTTAGCGCCGACTCACTGGTTGGCGAGTCACTTCAGATTGCCTTTGAGCGCGATGGACGCTGCCAGCCGCTTTTTGTGACCCATGGAGCGGAAGCTCTATCTGTCGCACAGGCGCTTTCTTTTGCTTTGGCGATTTTGGATTACAATTTGTCTGATATCGCGCTGGCCGATTTGGCGCGTGCGTTGTCAAGCAGCCCTCTCAACTTACCATTGATAGCGATTTTGCCCGATAATGCTCCTGTTGATCCAGGCCCAGAAGATTTCTCTTTTCAAGGTTATCTTTCCAGAAACTTTGAGGTATCCGATCTGATGCGTATGGTAGAGGTTGTGTTGAATTTAAAAGAGAAAAGATCAGAGAGAACAGCCGCAGACTTTGCTGCGAACGATCCGCTTTGGCTGCGGGATGTTAACCGCGCCGCGCAGTATCTTACGCGTCTCTCGCTTGAATCAGCAGCCCACGCAGCTTTAATCGTGCGCGGCGATCGGCTGTGGGCATACGCGGGACAGTTACCCCAGCTTGCCGCGACGCAGTTGGCTGATCAGGTGATCAAATATCACGGAGTAGGCGACCTGGCGCGTTTTATCCATTTGCCAGCCACCGACAGAGATTACATGCTCTATGCCACTGGCTTGCTCGGTGATTTTACCCTCGCCCTGGCTTTCGATACGACAACCCCTTTTACCGAAATCCGCTCGCAGGCCGCCAGCCTGGCAAAAGCATTATCTACCCCTCCGCAAGATACTCTGTTTTCTTCTGTAAATGATGCCCCTCCCCAAGCGCCAGTTCCAGTTCCTTCGGTTGAGAAGCCGCCTGAAGATGGGGCTGATCTGCCGCAATTGGATCTCGGCGATGTCCCGCCGCCTAATCCGGGGCGAGCAAAATATACTCGCAAGGCGAAACCTTCTGTTCAATCCCTGGATATTGTGGAAGAAGCGCCGCTTAGTGATGCGCCGCCATTAGAACTCGTCCCATCGTTTGGCATAGAATCACATCCGACGGCATCGCTCCCGGATGTGAAAGCGCCTCTCAGTGCTGTGGATTTGGCGGCGCAGCCGCTTGAGGAAATGGATACGCGTCCCACAGCAGTCAGCGCAGTTTCTTCCACCGACGCCTTTTCTGGCGTTCCACTGGAAGCCGCTCAAGGTCTTTCATCGCCCACGATGCCGCGTTTTGATCCTCTAACCCCAACCCTGGTTAGTTTAAGCTTTGCCTGTGTGTTGACGCCGCGCTTGCCGCAGCATCGCCTGGTGGGTGAAGTGGCCGATTATTTGCCCGACATTGTCCGGCAAATTTGCCTGATCTTTGGCTGGCGGCTGGAGCATATTGCTGTCCGCCCAGATTATTTGCAGTGGGTAGTCAGCGCGCCTCCTGTCACATCGCCCAGCTATTTGATGCGCATCAGCCGCCAACAAACCTCGCAGCGGCTTTTTACGGTGCTCCCGGCTCTGGCGCGCGAGAACCCCGGCGGCGATTTTTGGGCCCCCGGCTATTTGATCATCAGCAGCCATCAGCCGCCCCCACCTCAAGCGGTCAAAGAGTTTATCCGGAATGCCCGGCGCTACCAGGGTCTTTCTGAATGACCCTATGACCCGTTCTGCATCTTGCTTTCGCTTAAAGCAAGAAAGGATTCTAGATCGTCTATGCCTCCAATACTGTACCTGCTTGATGGACATGCACTGGCCTATCGCGCCTATTATGCCTTGAGCCGCGGCGGCGGCAGCTTTTCCACGCGCGGCGGTGAGCCGACCGCCGGCGTTTTTGGTTTTGCCAGCATTTTATTGCGTTTATTAGAACAGGATCGGCCCGAATACCTGGCCATTGCTTTTGATACCGGTAAAACTTTTCGTGACACCCTTTTTGCAGATTACAAGGCTACCCGCGCCAAAATGCCCACTGATTTGCGCTCCCAAATGGAGCGCATCCGCCAATTGGTTGATATTTTCTCGATCCCGCGCTTGGAAATTGAAGGCTATGAGGCCGATGATGTGTTAGGGTCGGTGGCGCGGGCTGCGGCCGCCCAGGGTTTTGGTGTGAAAATTGTCACCGGAGATCGCGATCTGCTTCAATTGGTGGATCAGCGCATTTTGGTCAATTTGCCCGGTAAGACCGTCGCCGAGGCAAAAGACTACCGCGCCGAGGACGTATTGGAATACATTGGCGTTCGTCCAGAGCAAATTGTGGATTATAAAGCCCTGGTAGGAGATACATCCGATAATATCCCCGGTGTGCCGGGGATTGGTGAAAAGACCGCCATTGGTCTGTTGCAAAAATATAGCACACTGGATGAAATTTATAATCATCTTTCCGATCTGGCAGGGGGGGTGCGGGCAAAGCTTGAAGCCGGGCGTCAGTCGGCGGATCTGAGCCGCCGACTGGCCACGATTGTCACAAGCCTCGATATCATGTTAGACCTTGAAACGGCCCGTTTTGGAAAATTTGATGTTGCAGCCATTGAAAATTTGTTCCGTGAGTTAGAGTTCCGTTCCCTGCTTAATCGCTTGGAGAGCGTCAAACAAATTTATGGCAAAGTCGCTGCTCCTAAGAGTCAGCAGCTTTCATTATTTGGCGAGCCGCTTCAGGAGGTTGGTCAGCGCTCTGCGCCTGCCGCCCCTTCCGACCTGGAAGTGGTTGTTGTCGATTCCCTCCTTAAACTCGAAGAATTGGCGCATCGTTTGTGGGATGCGCACTGGATCGCTTTGGATACTGAAACCACCTCGACGAATGAGATGACGGCCTCGTTGGTGGGTATTTCATTAGCGATAGAGACTCAACGCGGCTATTATATTCCTGTTGGACACCAATCCTCTTTAGGAACGCAGCTTCCTCTGGAAGTAGTCTTAGATGCTCTCCGCGGCCCACTTACTGCGGCTCATATTCCAAAAGCCGGCCATAATCTTAAATACGATTTCATTGTTTTGGCGCGGCGCGGCTTAGTCGTCGCTCCCCTGGCTTTTGATACCATGATCGCCGAATGGTTGGTCAATCCGCTATCGCGCAACCTGGGGCTTAAGGGCCTGGTTTGGGCGCGCCTGGATTGCAAAATGACCGAGATTGATGAATTGATCGGCAAAGGCAAGGATCAGAAGACGATGGCCGAAGCGCCGATTGACCAGGCTGCCGCCTATGCGGCTGCGGATGCTGTAATGGTTTTGCGTTTGCTGCCTCAATTGGAAGCCGAGTTGGAGGTCGCCGCAGCGCGCAAGCTCTTTACAGAAATTGAAATGCCGTTGATCGGTGTTTTGGCAGATATGGAGATGGCCGGGATTGCCCTTGACACAGCTTTTCTGGGGCAGATGTCAGCGGAATTAGACGCTCGCTTGCGCCAGATCGAGGCAGATGTCCAACAAGCGGTTGGCGAGCCATTCAACCTTAATTCAACCCAGCAGCTTTCTGTCGCCCTCTTTGACCGTCTTAAGCTGCCGCCCCCGGCTGGCGCCAGGCGCACCACATCTGGTCATTATTCTACCGCGGCCGAGGTGTTGGATGCACTCAGCGGTAAACATCCGGTGGTAGATTGGGTTTTGGAGTATCGTGAATTATCGAAGCTGAAATCCACCTATGTAGATGCTTTACCTGTCCAAACCAATCCGATCACTGGACGGGTGCATACCTCGTATAGTCAGACCAGCACTGTGACAGGGCGGATCTCCTCCTCCGACCCGAACTTGCAGAATATTCCAGTCAGATCAGAGATTGGACAAAAAGTTCGCCGGGCGTTCATCGCCGCCCCAGGAAATTTGCTGCTTTCGGTGGATTATTCCCAGGTCGAATTGCGGATTGTCGCCCACATGGCGCAAGATCAAGCGATGCTGGCGGCTTTCCGCGCCGGCCTGGATATTCATACCGCCACCGCGGCCGCAATTTATGCCATTCCTCTTGATCAAGTGACCAAAGAGAAACGGCGCGCGGCCAAGGCAATCAATTTTGGTTTGATCTATGGGATGAGCGCTTTTGGTTTGATGCGTGGCACCGAATTAACCCTGGCGGAGGCAGAAGATTTTGTGGAAGCGTACTTTAAGCAGTTTCCTGGGGTTAAAAATTATTTGGATGGCATACGCCGCCAGGCAGCCGAGCAAGGCTATGTTGAGACCCTTTTAAACCGCCGGCGTTATTTTCCCACGCTAAAGAATGAGCGCAATTCTCAGGTGCGCAACCGGGAAGAGCGCGAGGCGATCAACGCTCCAATTCAAGGGACTGCGGCGGATATTTTAAAGATCGCCATGTTAAAAATTCCGGCTGCTTTGAAAAAACTGGGCCTGTCTGCTCAAATGTTGTTACAAGTACATGATGAACTTGTGCTAGAATGTAAAGAGAGTGAACTTCCCCAAACGGCTGCAGTCATCCAACAAGTCATGGAAAACGCTTATACGATATCCATTCCGCTTAAAACCGAAGCGCGCAGCGGTAAAAACTGGGGCGAGATGCTTCCCCTGGTTGTCAATTAGGGTTTACCGATCAATATCAAGGATAGAGAAACATCCCTTTTTGGGTACGGAGATGTTATGGCAGGTAATGAACAACGATTTCAACAAGCGATGAATCAGGGGCATTCCGCCGCCTGGGATCAAGCCTGGAAAGATGCCGCCGCTTTTTACCGGCAAGCGCTGGAAGAATTTCCCGATCACCCTAAGGCGCTTACCAGTTTGGGGCTGGCCTTGTATCAATTGCAAGATTACAAAGGCTCTATCCTTTATTATCAAAAGGCGGCTAAGGTTTCACCCAATGATCCGCTGCCGTTTGAGAAAATGGCTGAATTGTTGGAATTAACCGGCGGCATTGATCAGGCTTGTGAAGCGCGTTTGCGCGCGGCTGAAATGTACATGCAAATTCGCGAAGTCAACAAGGCGATTGATCTGTGGATTAAAATCGTGAACCAAAAACCTGATCATCTGGCGGCGCATTCGCGCCTGGCTTTGGTTTACGAAAGGACCGGGCAGAAAGAGCAGGCTGTTACAGAGTATCTGGCTGTAGCCAGTATTATGCAGGCCAGTGGGGATATGGCCAGGGCCGCCCAGGTCTTGACCCGCGCTCAGCAGCTCATGCCCGAAAGTCCGGATCCAGGACGGGCCTTATCTATGCTCCAGGCCGGCCAGCGTTTGCCTCGTCCTACGCGCCCGGCTGCTGCCACCGCGCCGTTGACGCCGCAGGCTGCTGCGCCTCGCCGTCCAGAAGTCGCGCAGCTTGGCGGCGGGTCGGCGCCGGCTCCCGAGGCCTCGCCTGGTCTTGATCCGATTGCAGAAGCGCGCCAGAAGGCGTTGGCTGCTCTGGCTGCGGCTTTATTCGATCAGGGCGATGATGATGCGCAAACCTCGCGGCGTGGGATGCAAGCCATTGTGCGAGGCGAGGTGGGAAGCAGCGCGCCTCAGGTGGATCAGGCGAAAGTGCTGCTCCATCTCAGCCAGGCTATTGAGTTGCAGTCGCGCGGTGAAACTGGGCGCGCCTTAGATGATTTGATGCGCGCGGTTGAGGCCGGCCTCGAACATCCGTCCGCCTTCTTCGATTTAGGCTTGTTACTCTGGGAAGCCGATCGCCTGGACGATGCGATCAAATATCTCCAGCGTGTGATTACTCATGCAGATTACAACCTGGGCGCGCATTTGCTGTTGGGGCAGGTTTATGCCAATATGGGCAAGGCGCTCGAAGCGACGGTGGAAGTGCTGGAAGCGCTCAGGTTAGCCGACGCTCAAATGGTAGCGCCCAATCAGGCGGAGGCGCTCAAGCAAATGTACGATCCATTGGTCGAAGCCCAAATGCAGCAGCCCAATTCAGAGACCCAGGTGCGTTTGTATAACAATGTCCGTGAAATGTTGGTGCGGCCTGATTGGCGCGAATACCTGGCGCGTGCTCGTGAGCAGTTGCCGGCGCAAACCGATGGCGCTCCCCCCTCCGCTTTGGCAGAAATGCTCTCTGAAGCTCGCTCCAGCCAGATGGTTGAAGCAATCGCGAAGATCAATCTGCTGGCGCAGGCTGGACATTATCGCACCGCGATGGAAGAGGCTTTTTATGCTTTGCAGTCAGCGCCCACCTATCTTCCGCTGCACGTCAGCATGGCAGACCTCTTATTGCGGCAAGATCGGCGGACTGACGCTGTGGTGAAATATAAGACGATCGCCCAGAGCTATTCGATTCGCGGCGAGGCGGTGCGGGCGATTTCCACCATTCGCCGGATTATCGAATTATCTCCCATGGATATGGATGCTCGCTCCCAGTTGATTGAGTTAATGATTGTCAACAGCCAGACGGAAGAGGCGGCGAACGAATACCTGCGTCTGGTGGATGTTTACTATAGCCTGGCCGATTTGCCCAATGCGCGTAAGACCTGCAACCAGGCGCTGCGCCTCACCCAGCAATCCAATGTAAGCAAGACGCTGCGGCTCAAAGTATTGCATCGCCTGGCTGATATTGATCTGCAAAGCATTGATTGGCGCTCGGCCTTGCGCAGCTATGAGCAGATTCGCTCTTTGCAGCCCGATGATGAGAAGGCGTGTACTTCATTGATCGAGCTAAACTTGCGCCTGGGTAATGAACCGCAAGCGATGAAAGAACTGGATAATTATATGGGAGCGTTAATGCAGAGTGGACAGCGCCCCAAAGTGATTAACTTCTTGGAGAATTTAATTTCTGAGAATCAGAAATTGCCAGGCGCACGCCGCCGCTTGGGAGAGTTATATCGCCAGATGGGGCGGAACGATGAAGCGATCGAGCAGCTTGATGCAGCCGGGGAATTTTATCTGGAAGTGAACAATAAAGCTGCCGCAGCCGAGACCATTATGGTCATTCTGTCCCTGAATCCACCCAATGTCGCTGATTACCAAAAGCTTTTGATGCAGATCAACCGCTAGACTCAAAAGAGACCTGTCCAGAAGACAGGTCTCTTTTTGGTTTTGGCGCATGATTTCAAACCGGTTCCCTTACCACCATACGCGATAAGAAATGGTCGTTTTCTGGCTAAATTTATCGTAGCTGGCCTGGATCGGGATGAAGTTGATCCCGATTGACTGGTTTTGCGTTGGGAAACTGATCTGTGTGATGCCATTGCTATCGGTTAGAGGCATTTTTACCGTATTGGTTTCTCCATTGGCTAGTAATAAATCGAAGCTTACCGCCGCCTCGGGCGCTGGCTGCCCATTTTGGTTAGAGACAATCACATATAAGGTCTGGGTGTCTTCATTCCCGATCACCGCGCGCTCAACGAAAGCATCGATCTTCAAACTGGTGACGACCAACAAAATGTCGCCGCCGCTGGCCGGCATCTTGTAATGCGGGTCTTCCTTTGCAATCTGGAAGTACATCTCCCCCAGATTGCTCAAGACCACACGCTCGCCGGCGGGCTTTTCGGGTCGCCATTCAAAACGCGCCCGTTGGAAGTACTGCACCATCAAGCCGTCTTCATCTTCGACTTCTGAAATCGGGTAGCCAAACTGACTGATTCCGCCGTTGGTGTCGAAGAAGTCCAGAAAGGCATAGCATACCTGGTGTGTGTTGATCTCACGACAGGCTGCCAGACCAGGCGTCACTGCCAGGGGTGCGCCGGGGTTATGGCTTTGAGCGTAGTCGTATACATAAACACCCAGGGGCGATAAACTTACTTGCACTTCAGCCGGCTTTTGAGGGTCATACTCGAAGCGCACATGCTCAAAATATTGCACCTGGAGCTGCGAAACGCCATCCGCGGCGGGAATTGAGAAAGCTTGCGTGATCGGGTAGCCGTAGATTTTTTCCGGGGCAGGGATGCTGTAGTACGCTGTCAAGAATTCTTGGCTGACTCGGTGGCCGGTTTGTTGATAATAACCTACCTCTTCGTTTTGCGCGAAAGAGTTCTTGATCAGAAAGCTGCTCGCCAAAAGCGCCAAACATACAATAATAACTCGATAAAGTCTCATAATTTCATTATATGCGATTCATGAGATTACACAACAGGGTCAGTCGCTTTTTACACCTAACAAATTTGTAAGGTCTGGGGTAGATCAGCTGCCGATGACAGAATGATATCTGCTCCGCAATGGCGCAGTTCGGCTTCCTCGCCAAAACCTGATAAAACGCCAACCGTTTGCGCGCCAGCGGCTTTTCCCGCCCGAATGTCAACCGAGGTATCGCCAATCATCAAACATTCATCTGGAGCAACTCCCATCTGCCGCGCCGCCCATTGAATAGGGTCAGGGTAAGGTTTGGTATGGGCGCAGGTCTGGGCGGCGGCAATACAGGTGAAATATGAGGATAACTGAAACTGATTGAGAAACGCCTGTGTGCTGGAAGCGCCTCTGGCGCTTACGATGCTCAAGGGATACTGTTCGTGGAGTCTGGCGAGTGTTTCACGAACGCCGGCAATCAGCAAAAACGGGCGCGTCGAACGCCTCAGCCCGGCGCGATATACCCAATCCCCCACCCTTGCCAATGGTTCGTCAATTCCCAACCGATCCGGGATACCCATCAAAAAATTTCCAGGCGTTTCGGTGAACATGACCACGCGCCGCGCAAAGGGCATTGGATCGCGCTGTGGGAAGAAAACGCGCAGCGGTTGAAGCCAGCCCGCCAAAGTACAGACGAACTGATCGTCGGTATTGCTTAACGTGCCGTCAACATCGAAGCACAAGGCGCGGATGCGGCTGAGATCAAGGGACATGCAGTTCCTGCCAGACAGCATCCGCGAGTTTGGCATCGGGCGCAAAAATCCATGTCGTGCGCCGGTCGGTGTGGTAAATGGCGGTGTAACCTTGCGGCGTTTGCCAGAAAGCGTGATCGCTGCTTTGTTGGGAATCGCCAAAACGCGCCGAGGCATATTCCATAAAAGTGTTGTTGAATTGGCTCGCGTCGGCTGCAGTATCCCATTCGTATGATAATACCATCACGGTAGATTGCGTCTGATCCTGGTAATAGACCACATAGGCGTCGCCTCCCCAGCCGGCGGCTGCCTCACTGGCCTTACTCTCTGCCAGGCGTGCTTTTTCATCCCAGCCGGCTGCCAGGATCAACTGGGTGTACCATTCTCCCATGGCCCCGCGTTCCACCTCGCGCCAGCCTTCACCCAACACGGTGTTCAAGTCCGACAGTGTCACATTCACCGGCTGGTCTTCTGGATAATTTTCAGGATGTAAAATTTGTTCTGTCGAATCAGGCAAGTTTTGGTAAGCCTGATCAACCGCTCTCCACCCGCCATCATCATACAAAGCCTGGACAAATTCCAGACCCTGTTGGTAGGGAAAGAGGAAGTCCTTCTTAAGAAATTCAGGTGCGCTGTCGTAGACCGGACTTTGATAGGTAGCGTAGAATTGCATGATCTCAGTCTTATCCTCTTGCGTGCTGTAATTGGTGAGCCAGGTAGTCTCGGCCAAAGAAGCATCTCCCTCCAACAGCGCCTGCACCGCCGCGCAATGCTCGCTTTCCTTCTCGCAGATTTCATCAGAATAATTCAGCCCTTTTTCGATATCGTAGACTTGATCTTGAAGGGCGTGAACATATTCATGGGCGTATGTCATCCGCTGCGGGCCAAGAAAATCTTCGCCCTGCACCACGTACATGGCTTTTTTCTCATTATCATAAAACCCGGCGATTTGTTCGCTGAGCAGTTCGATATACAGGTTATAGAGATCATATTGAGCCGGCAGCAAGCCAAATGCGTTCAGGACGATCACATCATCGCGGGCTTCTTCTTGGGTGTAATCTTTCAGCATGTCATCGGTCACGTGTTGGCGAAGTTCTTCAGGGGTGAGCAGAGAGCGCGGGGTGCTTTCTGTTGGCTCTAGCCCGCGGATGCTGATGATGTTTTGTTCGATCTGATTCATCTGCGTTGAAATATCCACCGGGCTATTGGTGGTATTGGGGGCTGCTATTGTAACGGTTGGACGTATCGTCCGTGGCGTAGTGGGAGAAGTATCTGAGATTAAGTTTTTATTGGCGGTAAGGAACCAAATTGCCAGGCCGCCCAGTCCGACCAGGCAGGTACACAAGCAAGCCACAACCAGCAGCGCCACGCAAGAAATGATCACCCGGTTCGTAGTAGATGAAGATGACATACAAAAGACCTCTAGCAAACAAAAATGGAATAGGACGCGATTCTAATCGCCTTTGAGTGGGAAATCAATCAATTTTGGGATATTGGCGCGGCTATGTTTTTGGCGTTTGAGATTCACCGCGGCGATCCAGGATTTCCACAGAGATGAACTCCAGGCAGCCGAGTGCAGGATTGGCTTGCAATTGTTGAGAGAGAAACCCACTGATCTGACTGCCGCTCATGGCCGTTTGGCTGCCTTTTGTTGGCAGCAGCTCATTGTGCGTTTTTGATTGGATAAAGTCAATCGCAATAGAATGCGTCGCCGCGGAGAGCAAACCAAATGGGTTGGCTAGCGTGATGACCTTATCGGGGGCGCGAACTTTCCATGTGATTGAGATGCGTAATTCCATCTCCCACCCATCAGAAGTGAGCGCATGGATCGCGGGCAGTTCATGAAATTGCATTTTCTGATTGACGTAATACACCAAATACGCCCCGGCCGGCCAACGCAGCAGATGATCGCCGGCTTCAAGCACCTTGGGTTGTCCATCTGGCGCAATAATGACCGCGCATTGTTCTGGCGCGATGCGTAAGAAATATCCTATGATCGGAATGTTTAAAGAGACCGGTGGAGTGGCCACTTGATTTTTGATAAAACGGACGAACTGCACAGGTTTTCGCAGACCCATGGCCCGGACAACCTGTTCTACGAACGGATGGTAACTGATGTCGTTCATTAGTATATTATATACGAATCTCTAAGGAACAAGATTTGAACCTGACTTTCTGTAATCCATTGTTGCGCAAACGCTGCACCGGACAGTTATAAAATTCTGCTTCCTAAATCGTGTGGCAAGTTTTATGGCAAGTTCTTGCAATTACTGTTAGAATAGAATAAGTAGGCTATCAAGCTTCCTTGAAGGATGAACTATTCTACATGGTGATAAATTCTGGTACCACATCCCCGCTTTTTTTGCGTGATGCGAACCGTCGTATTCGTCTTTTGATTGTAGACGATTCGCCGTTAATTCGAACCATTTTAACAGCCATGTTGGCGGATGTCCCCGATATTCAGATTGTGGGACAAGCCACCGATGGGCAAGAAGCTGTGCAAATGACTTTACGTTTGCAGCCGGATATCATTACGATGGATATCCGTATGCCGCAAATGGATGGCCTGGAAGCGACGCGTCGCATTTTGAGCGTGCGACCCACGCCAATTATCGTCGTTGCCAGCAGCGTTTATTCGACTGATTACAATATTGCTTTCAACGCCCTCGAGGCCGGCGCACTGACCGTCATCGAAAAGCCGAAGGGCCTGCTTTCGCAAGATTACGAAAACGTCCGCGAACAGTTGGTCACCGCCGTGCGCACTTTGGCCGGCGTCACAGTGATTCCCAGGCGGGAGAGCAAGCTGGCCACCAGCAGGGTTGGGCCGATGACGGCCATGCTGCAGGCGATGTTTGACCGGCCGATCCAATTGATTGCTATTGGGGCTTCTACTGGCGGGCCGGCCGTTCTCAAAGAAATCTTGCAGGAACTGCCGAAAGATTTTGCTATCCCGATTGTCATTGTTCAACACGTTTTGGCGGCTTTTGTCCCTGGCCTGGCAGATTGGTTGGGGCATAATATTCGTTTGCCGGTTAGTGTTGGCTATGATGGGGAACAGCTTAGACCGGGCAAAGTGGTGATTGCGCCAGGAAACTGCCATCTGATTGTGACGCCGGGCGGAGTTTTGCGCATGGAATATTCACCTCCTATTGAGGGACAGCGTCCATCCGCCACGCGGCTGTTTCAATCGGTGGCGCGGGTGTTTGGCTCCGATGTGGTCGGGATTATCTTGACCGGCATGGGAGAAGATGGCGCGGATGGTTTGGTGGAACTCAGCAAGGCCGGGGCCCACATCATTGCTCAAAACCAGGCCAGTTGTACGGTTTATGGGATGCCCAAGGCGGCGGTGGATCGCGGCGTTGTCCATGAGGTGCTTGCGCCGGACGGAATTGTGACGCGTCTCTTGAAACTCAACCAGCACGTTCAATCCATTTCTTTTCGCCGGTAGCCAGCATTCCTTGTTGGTTGTTCTAATGAGAATCCTCGCTGTTAGCGACACTGTGATCTCCTCGTTGTACCACCCGAAACTATTGGAGGTGTTTGGACGGATTGATCTGGTGATTTCTTGCGGCGATTTGCCTTATGCCTATGTAGAATACCTGGTCAGCAAATTGGATGTGCCGACATTTTATGTGCGGGGCAATCATTGCGCGCAACCAGGGCCCAACGATACCGGTCAGCTCTCCGAACCGCAGGGCGCTACAGACCTGCATCGCCGCCTGGCGCGTCAGAACGGGGTTTTATTCGCTGGCGTCGAAGGTTCGCTGCGCTATCGTCCAGGGCCCTTTCAGTACAGCCAAAACGAAATGTGGCTGCATGTTTGGTCGTTGGTGCCGGGGATGCTTTGGAATCGCCGCCGCTATGGCCGGTATGTGGATATTTTTGTAACCCATGCGCCCAGCGCCGGCATTCATGATCAGCCCGATCTACCGCACCAGGGCATCCGCGCCTTTCGTTGGTTGGTGTCTACTTTTAAGCCGCGCTACCATATTCACGGACATATTCATACTTATCGGCCAGATACCATTATGGAGACGCAGGTTGGCCCGACGACTGTGCTGAATGCCTATGGCTACCGTTTTATTCAGTGGGAACTAACGACATAGCAAAACCGGGTTAGACGTGCTGCGCAGAACACGATCGACCACATCATCAAAAATAACGTTGAGCAGTGGGCCGCGACGATAGCCTCCCATGATGATCAGATCGCTGCTGTGGAGCGTGGCATTAATCAGAATGGCGGCTGCCACCGGGCCGCGTTTTTCAACGACATACGAAGCTTGCACCCCGTGCGCTTCAAGGTAGGCGCGGGCTTTGGCTTGGGTTTCAGGCAGCACGCGATCTTTTTGTAAAACGGTAATCACAACCAGGGGGATTTGCCATTGTCCTGCCAGGTAGGTGGCTACGTAGAGCGCCTCTTCAGCTTTGGGGCTGCCATCGTATGCCAGCAGGGCGCTGCGCAGGGAACTGACCTGCCGTGGGGCGGCTAAAACCGGGGCTTCGCAGCCTTGAATGATGGCCCGAAAGCCCGAACGAAAGCGTCGCAATGGCTGCGGCAGTGGTGGATAAGACAAATTAACGACGACCAGATCGCTCCAGTGTGAGCGATGGCGAATCTGGCTGCTTACCACCCCATTCACTAACGCCAGGTTGCCAGAGATGTTTTCTTCCTGGCAGCGTTGTTCAAAATGCTTCTGGATTGGTTCAAGATCAGCCTCCCTTGCCTCAGGTAAGTGAACATGCAGCCCATAGATCTGGGAATTTTCTTTGTGGGCAATCACCAACGCCTGTTCTAATGCAACCCAACCTTTCGGACTGCCGCTGATGGGGGTCAAGATTCGGGTGAAAAGTCGGTCATTGCGCTGCGCGCCGATCCTTTCCTGTCGCCAAAAACCGGGCGGCGGCCCGGGCTCAAGCGGCTCAATCGTCAAACGGTCGCGCAGCGAATTTGTCAGGCGATGGATCAAACGATCGAGCCGTGGGCTAAAGCGATGCGCCAGATCGTCCGCCGCGGCCTCTGTACCGACTTGCCAACCCAGGGTTTTTTCCAGTTCGGCGCGGTGGTCGGCAAGCCACAGGTAGAGATCGGTTTCGGTGCGGCCCGGAAAATCGCGCAGCAAGGCTCGCCGCCGGATCGCTTGCACTGCGGGGAGATATACCGTATCGTACCAATCTGCCGCGGCTTCACTTTCACTGATAGGGCGCTTTTGCTCCAAACCCATAAAATAACGATGCACCGAGATATGTTCGCTCAAGATGGCATATTGTCCCGCGGCGGTTAAGGTAAGCTCTGCCTGCGGACGGGTTTGGTGCATTTGGGTGCGTTCAAGAAATTCGACCTGTTCGGCTTTGATGATTAAATCTTCCGGGCGGACATCAGGGGTCAGCGGTACAGGAGAACGAACTTCGGTCACATAGCCCTGGATACTCGTCGCGCCGACTTGGCGAGCGACAGACACGCGGTGATTGCCATCTTTGACAAAATAAACCTCGCCAAGTTGGTAAACCTCAATCGGTGGCAGGCCGGCCATATCGTCCATCGCGGTCTTCACATGCGCCCAGCGGTGTCGATCGATCCCTTCTCGCGGAAGGAAGTCACGAGTGAAATCTTCATAACGGTTGACGCTGCCTATGATGGCGTCCAGCGGAATATCTTGCAGGCCGCGGTCGGCCCCAGTTTGGGCTTTAAGCTGGCGGCGCACCTCTTCGAAAGACAACAACCCTACCGGTTGGCCGCTCAGGCGCGCCATAATTTCACGCAAGATGGCTTTGTTGCGCAGGTTGCGAAAATCATCTAATGCAGCCAATGAGGTTGAGGTGATTGAATCCGATGGCATCGTTTTTATACCGATACTCGTATTTTACCGCAAGGAGGGTTACTTATGGAACAAGACCTTGAGGGTTTTCTTAAACCCTCAAGGTCTTGTTTACAGCTTTTAGGCTAGCGCCAAAATATGACCCTTGATAGATTTGCACATCCGCCAAAGTCGGGTTATACTTTCTGTGATGAACGCGAATGTCCTTTCTGGCAGTTTGAACGCTTTTTGGGGTTTGGCTTATCTGGCCATTGCCTATTTTATGATTCGCCGGCGAGAAGAGCGTGACCCTGCCTCAAATTATCTGATTGTCTATTCTTTTACTGGATTCTTTGTGCAATCGCTGCTCTTCCTGGTGCAAATGGGGTGGTTGAGTCTGCTGCCAGCAGATGTATTGGTCTGGTTTCCCTATTTGGGGGCGGCTTTATTGATTTTGCTGTTTTTAGCGTTTACCGAAGAATTTCTCGAACAGAAGTCCTCCGGTTTGTGGTTGAATTTGGGAGGTGTGTGGCTTGGCATGATGCTGGTTTGGGTCGGTTTTTCATCCATGATGCCGGTCTTTATCACGGGCGCCTTGCGCTGGCATACAGTAGGCTTATTGCTGCTGTTGGCCGGGTGGGTGGCTCTCCTGGCGCGCGCCGCTTACCTGATTTACCATGGATACCATCAGAGCCAACAACTTCTGCGCAAAAATCGCTGCCTCTATTGGGCTTTGGTTTTGATCTTGATCACCCTGGGCGATATCCTGTTGTTTGCCGGAGCGCAGGTGATCGGCAGCGCTATCCATTTGATGGGGATTTTGATTGCCACCTACGTCATTCTGGTATCTCGCGTGGCTGATCCACAGCAAGTTGGGCAGCGCGCCTTGGGATTTTTGGTCATTACCCTGATCCAGATCGTCGTTTATGCACTTGGCTTTGTGCTGCTTCAGATACTTTTGGGCGACGAAGCGGAATTTAATATTCTCTCGCTGGGGGTTGCATTGGCAATTGTGATTGTTTTATTGGTCAATCCCTTTTTAGAGCGTGCGAACCGTTGGGTCAGCCATAAGGTACTTGGGATAGGGTATGATCTCAATAATATTGTGCGCGAGTATAGCCAGGGGATCAGCAATATTGTTGACTTACAACGCCTGGCAGAGACTTCTCTGGAACAGATTCAGCGCGCTTTGAGTGTGCGCGAGGGTTGTATTTTCTTTTTGGTTGATCAGGAAAAGGATCTGGAGCGGACGCTTTATCGCCTCCAACCAATTAAAACTCTGAATGCGAACCCGGTTGCGGTAGGGCGGTTGCAAGCGAATAATCCGGTCTCTATCCGTTTTTGCACTCGCCAGGACCCGTTGTTGCATTATGATTTTGAAGTCGGTTCTGAGTTTAAGGAAATGGCGGACGAAGAGCGCCAATGGTTGGCCGGACTCAATGCAGATGTCTTTGTACCTATCTGTGGGCAGGGCAAGTGGATTGGTCTGTTGGCGCTTGGCAAGCGTAAAGGAGGTATCCGTTACCTGCAGCAAGACTTGAGTCTGTTAAGCACATTGGCTGATCAAACGGTGGCGGGGCTGCAAAACGCTCGCCTCGTCTCAGATTTGAACAGAGTGAATGCCGATCTGGAAAAAACTTCCCAAGACCTTGCCAAAGCCAATGAGAATCTGCATGAGATTGATCGCATGAAGTCCTCATTCATCGGGGTGATCACTCACGAATTGCGCACGCCTCTGGCCAGTGTGGGTTTTGCATTGCAAATTTTCGAGATGTATGGCCTGAATCATCTAGGCGCCGATCAGCGCGAACAATACCAGCAGATCAAGACCAGTTATCAGATGGCCAGCCGTTTGATCGAAAACCTGATCACATTTGCCTCTTTTCTGAATAACCAGGTTAAGTTAAACCAGGAACGGATGAATGTGCGCGATCTTTTGCGCGAGGTCTTGCTGCCCCTCAAAACCCAGGCCGATGAAAAAGGGTTGGAGTTTAAGGTGGAAATTATTGGCGAAATTCCACCGCTGTACGCCGATCGCAAGTTAATTGCCAATGCAATGTATCAATTGGTGCAAAATGCGATTAAGTTTACCAATAGCGGCGGCAAGGTCGGGGTTAGTTGTGGAGTGGTGGCAGATGCGTTGTGTTTTGAAGTCAGGGATACAGGGATTGGGATTCCGCCAGAACGTTTGCAAGAAATGTGGAATGAGTTTAGCCAGATGGTGGATCCACTCAAGCGAGGTGTAGAAGGTTTGGGTTTGGGTTTGGCTTTGGTGAAGCATATTGTTGCCGCGCATGGCGGCGATGTGTGGACTGAAAGTCAGGTAGGTTCAGGCAGCCTGTTTGGCTTCCAGGTGCCATTGATCAGCGCCAGGCAGTCCAAACGCGTCAACGAAATCTTTCGTCGCCGCACGCCTTTCCAGCGCTGAGGCTTATTTTGAAACTGGATGATGTGATGCTTGCACTTTCTGAATGAGATCGGCTAAAATTTGAGTCAAAGGAGAGATTGGAATGACCCGCAAAGTTCTTTCAAATATGCTTGTTTTGTTCATCGTTGTGGGAGTACTGTCGGCCTGTACCATGTCATTAAATGGCGGCGTCCCCACTCCGGTGCGATCTGATTCTACTCAGGCGGTATTGACGGTGATGGCGCAGCTTACGCCCTCCCCAGAAGTTGTTGTCGTAGTGACCCAGACAGCCAACGTGGATCAGGCTGCCAAGTCTCCGGGCGGCGAAGCTGCCCCGGCGAAGCCGACCGCGGTCCCAAGCGCCACCCCTCAACCGGCAGCGGCAGTGGCGACGGCGACGGCTACCGTTCAGGCCCCGGCCCCCGCGCAGCCAACCAATACCTCTCAACCTGAAAGTCAGCCTGAAAGTTCCCCCACCCTCGCGCCAACTACAGCCGCGCCGACTATTACCAAGACACTGCCGCCCAGCCCAACCTTTGCGTTGGATGATGTGCGCAGCAAGTTGGGCGTTCCAACCTGGCGCGATACTTTCGATGGATCGCAGTTCTGGTATGTCTATCAAGATGAGCGGATTAAATTTGAGTCAAAAGATGGCAAATTGGTCATGACGGCTTTTAGTTCGAAGCTGCCTGGCGGTTGGGCTTTGGTGCCTCTTGAGGTTTCGACCAAGTTTTATGTGGAACTGGATGGGACCTTTGGCAGCGCCTGTAAAGGGAGGGATCGTTTTGGGCTGATCATTTCTCCCAACAATCGCGCCAATAAAGGCTATTTGTTTGACATTTCATGCGAAGGGAAATACTCTCTCTGGACATGGGATGGCATCGAAGAGCAGGCGCTCTCTCTGGTGGGGTGGACGCCCGACAGAACCATTTTGGCTGGGCCCAAGCAGAAGAATCGGGTTGGGGTTCTGGTGGATGGCAACCATCTGTACCTGTATGTCAACGGCAAAAAGTTGACAGATGTTGTGGACAAGACAATGGACAAAATGTATTTTGGTGTGTTCGTTGACGCCAATGAGACGGATAATTTCACCGTGACTTCGGATGAGTTGAACTATTGGGTTGTTCCGTAATCGCACAGTGGTTCAATACAAAAAAACCGCCGGCCATTCTAGTGGCCGGCGGTTTCTTTTTCGCGGCGAATTGCCCCTTACCGGTAAGGTCATTGCCATTATAATTTGTTATATCACGAACCAAGACCCAAATTCTCCATATTGTTGATCCGATTCTTTTTGAGGTGCTTATGCCCAGCCATACAATTATCATTCTCGAAGGCGACCAGACCGGCCAAGAACTGCTTGAAGAAAGTTTGCGTGTTCTTTGCTCCGAAGTGGTTTGTGTTCCAATTGAACTTGTGCGTTTCGATCTCTCGTTGAAAAACCGGCGCGCCACCAACAACCGGGTAGTCTATGACGCCGCCAAAGCCATGGTCTCCACCGGTTTGGGGTTGAAAGCGGCCACCATCACCCCCGAAGGCAAAGGGGATGTCGGATCGCCGAATGCCATCTTGCGCGAGGAAATGAACGGTAAAGTGATTCTGCGCACTGGGCGGCGCATTCCCGGCATTCGCCCAGTGGCGGGCGTCCATGCACCGATCGCGGTGGTGCGCATGGCGGTGGATGATGCTTACAATGCGAAGGAATGGCGCGAGGTGGTTGATGGCGATGAACTTGCCTTTCGCACGGAAAAAATCTCCCGCTCCACCTGCCGCGCGGTGTCCAATTTCGCCTTTCAGTATGCCCGTCGGACTGGCGGTAAGGTATTTGGCGGCCCCAAATATACGGTCAGCCCGGTTTACGAAGGAATGTTCAAAGAAGAGATGGATGCGGCGCATTTGCGTTACCCCACTGTGCGCTATGAACCGCAGTTGATTGACGCCACGGTCGCCCTGTTGTTGACCTCCGCTGGCGATGGCATGGTCATTCCCTCTCTCAACCGGGATGGCGATGTGCTTTCTGACCTGGTCTTGCAAATGTTTGGCACCATTGCCGGCTCTGAGTCGCTGGTGCTGGCGTTTGATGCCACTGACACGAATGTGAAAACCGTCATGGCGGAAGCGCCGCATGGCACTGCCCCCTCGCTGCAAGGGAAAAATATCGCCAATCCCATGGCGATGATTTTGGCGGGCGCGGCGCTGCTCACTTACTGCAATTCCACCAATGCCGATCGCGCCTCGCGCGCCATATACGAATCCGTCTTTGAGGCAATTTATGAGGGCTGTAAGACCGCCGATTTGGGCGGGCACGCCACCACCACTGAGTTTACCGATGAAGTGATTCGCCGGGTGACGACGAAGATGGAAGTGTGGAGCGCCTTGGGCTAAATTGGCAGACTGGTTTTAAAACTTCGCAACCTTTTCCAGCCTTCAAACGTAAGTTGATCGAATGACTGTCGCTAACAGCGGCAGTCATACCGATCTCTTATTTTTCCGAGGAGTTGTTCTATGCGACGCGGCAATTTGTTTTGGGGCGTTTTGTTGATCCTGTTTGGGGGGCTGCTCTTTTTGCAGACGATGGGCTTTTTGCAAAACATCAACGTTTGGGGTTTGTTGTGGCCGGTCTTTTTGATCTTGCTGGGCATTTGGATCCTGGCCTCACGCCATTTGCGTCGTTCTGCGCCGGGCGAACACATCACTGTTCCATTGCAGGATGCCGCGCGCGCCAAAGTGCGCTTGAATCATGGGGCGGGACGCTTGAAGATTGGCGCAGCCGCTGAAAGCGGGTATTTGTTGGAGGGTGATTGCAACGGTGGAGTGAATGTGCAGACGCAGCGCCGCGGCGACTTGCTGGATGTTGAACTATCTGTGCCGACACAGTCTGTGCCGTTTTTGGGCGACGCGGCCTATTCTCTCGATTGGAATTTGAACTTTAACTCGCAGATCCCTTTAAACATGGAATTAAACACTGGCGCGCAAGAAAGCCAGGTGGATTTGAGCAGCCTCAAAGTGACAGAAATACATTTGCAGACCGGGGCCAGCGCTACAGAACTGATCTTGCCGGCAAACGCTGGCTTTACACGCCTTTCGGTTGAAACCGGGGCAGCCTCAGTCAATGTGCGCATCCCTGAAAATGTTGCCGCCAGCATTCGCTCGCAAAGCGGCCTGGCATCCGTGATTGTCAACGAGGCGCGCTTCCCGCGATCTGGCAGCATCAACCAATCGCCCGATTACGAGACGTCCGCCAACAAGGTTGAGATATCGATCCAGGTGGGTGTGGGATCGGTGGAGGTGCGATAGCTCGTTCATGAATGCCGCCAACCGTTCTACCGCCGAAGGGATTTTATTTACTGACCAGTACCAGTTGACGATGGCGCAATTGTATTACCGTTTGGGGCTGCAAGAGAAAGAAGTGCAGTTTGAACACTATTTTCGTGAGTATCCCGATTATGGTTTGCACAAGGCTGGTTATTGCGTCAACGCCGGCTTGGAATGGTTGTTGGATTGGATGCAAGAAACGAGTTTTCGCCCGGAGGATATAGATTATCTGCGTACTCAGCGCACCCGTTCTGGAGGACGAGTATTTGCAGATGATTTTTTGGCGTGGCTGGCGGGCAATGGCAATTTCAATTGTTTGAGTATGCAGGCGGTTCTTGAGGGCCGCGTGGTTCACCCAAATGTGCCGATCACGGTTGTGCGCGGCCCGTTGGCGATGGCCCAAATCCTGGAGACAGCCCTGCTCAACCAGTTGAATTATCAGATTTTGATCGCCACCAAAGCCGCGCGCATTCGTGAGATTGGCCGCGCCCAATTGATGCTCGAATTTGGCTTGCGCCGGGGACATGACCGCGGCGCCAACGCCGGCGCCCGCGCCGCCTTGATCGGCGGGGCGGATTACACCTCCAATGTTGGCGTCTCGCATCTCTTGGGCTTGCCCCCCAAAGGCACCCATGCACACAGCATGGTGCAGCTTTTCATCGCCATGGGACAGACCGAACTGGATGCCTTTCGCGCTTATGCGGAGCTGTACCCGGATGAGTGTTTGCTGCTGGTGGATACGGTGAATACACTGGAGAGCGGCGTGCCCAACGCCATCAAGGTCTTTGAAGAGCTGCGCCGCAAAGGGTATAAGCCGGTGGGCGTCCGGCTGGATTCGGGCGACCTGGCCTTTCTGAGTATTCAGGTCGCGCGTTTGCTGAACGAGGCAGGTTTTCCCGATACGGCTATTGTCTTGTCCAACAACCTGGATGAGTTGGTGATTTGGCAAATTGTGACCCAAATTTCGCAAGAAGCGCCGCGCTACGGCGTGGATGCGGATGCTTTGGTCAATCGTCTGGTATATGGTGTAGGAACGCGTCTGATAACCTCCTGGGGCGATTCAGCTCTGGGTGGGGTCTATAAGTTGGTTGCGGTTCATCACGAGAACCAGTGGCGGCCGGCGATCAAGATTTCCGAATCGATTGTTAAGACGCCCAATCCCGGCGATAAGCGTTCATGGCGCGTCTACGATCGACGCGGCAAAGCCACCGCCGATCTGATTGCCCTGGCCGACGAAAACCCTGCCCTGGCCGATCCTTTGCTGCTGCGCCACCCAACCGAGCAAGCCAAGCAGCGCGCCTTGCCACGGGCTGAAATTTCGCGCATCGAACCCTTGTTGGCCGAAGTTTTGCGCCAGGGTGAGCGTCTTGAGCCATCGCCGACCCTGGATAGCATGCGCCGCCGCCGCCAGGCAGATGTGGAATGCCTCGATCCGGGCGTGCGTCGCATCATGAATCCGCATATTTACCATGTTTCGCTCTCGCAGGAGCTTTGGAACTTAAAGCAGCGCCTGATTGACGAGGCGGCGCTTTAGCGCTGATCCTCTATCAGGGAGATTCAAAAATTAGAAAGGAGATTGTTTTCATGAAATGGTTTACTTCGGCAACGTTCTGGGGTGTGGTGCTAATCCTGGCAGGGATTTTATTTTTGCTGCAAACCTTTAATATCATCCCTGGTGGGAGTGTGTTATTTTCCACCGCATTGGTGGTCTTCAGTGTATTGTTTTTGTCCGTCTACTTTGGCGATCGCAGGCACTGGTGGGCGCTTATCCCCGGCATTATTCTGTTGGGTTTGGCCGCGACGATCAGCGTCAGCGTGTTTTTCCCTGAATGGGATGGCAATGTCAGTGGAGCGATTTTCCTGGGGAGTATTGGCGTCAGCTTTTGGGCGGTGTATTTTGACAACCGTCGCAATTGGTGGGCGATCATCCCCGGCGGCGTCCTCTTAACCCTGGCGGCGGTTGCCGGGGTCGAACCGCTGCTGGAACGTGAGATGGATACGGGCGGCATCTTCTTTCTTGGCCTGGGTTTGACCTTTTTGTTGGTGGCCGTCTTGCCGACAGAGTATGGTCGTATGAAGTGGGCTTATATCCCGGCGGGGGTGCTGCTGCTGATGGGCCTCCTGCTGTTGGCTACATCGGTGCAGTTAATCAATTTTGTCTGGCCGGTGTTATTGATCGTTGGTGGTGTCTATTTCTTGTGGCGGGCTGTTCGACATTAAGCCCGGTGCATGTTTGTGAAGGAGGTAATTGTGGAAGATCGTAAACTTTACCGCAGCCGCAGTGACTCGATCATTTCGGGGGTATGCGGCGGCCTGGCCCAATATTTGCAAATTGACGCCAGCCTGGTGCGCATTTTCTTTGTCTTGCTGGCGTTGAGCAATGGCTTGGGAGTGTTGATTTACATGCTTTTGTGGATTGTGGTTCCGCGCGAAGATTTTGCGCGCGATGCTACCCTGGCAGATACTACGCGTGCTGCAGCGCAAGAGATCGCGGACCAGGCGCGTTCCATGGGCGAAGACATTCGCCAGGCGGTGCGTAAACCCGATACGAAAGTCGGAATTTACATCGGCATTGGTTTAATTGTGGTGGGCGTTCTCACTCTGTTGCAGAATTTTGATCTCCCCTGGCTGCATTGGCTGACGGCCGATATGCTTTGGCCGGTGCTGTTGATTGTGGCCGGGCTGGCCTTATTGACGCGCTGGCGCCGCCGCGATTAGCTTCAGGAGGTTTCTATGAATGACAGTAATGAATCAAAGCAAAAATCTTATCGCCCGCGTGGCAGTTTGTTTTTTCCCATCGTTCTGGTTGCCTTGGGAATCGTCTTTCTCTTGCAAAATACGCATGTCATCTCTGGGGATGCCTGGGATACGCTTTGGAAGCTGTGGCCGGTCATCCTGATCATTATTGGCTTGGACAACCTGTTACAGCGGGAAGGCGTCGCCGGGCCAGTGTTCTTTTGTGGCCTGGGCGTCGTCTTGTTGTTGAGCAATTTTGGCTTGTTGGCCTGGGATGTATGGGGTCTGCTGCTGCGTTTGTGGCCGGTCTTGCTGATTGCCTGGGGGTTGGACCTGGTAGTTGGCCGGCGTTCGGCCTTCGGCGCGTTGGTGGCTTTGATCCTGGTGATCGCCATTTTGCTTGGGGCGCTCTTTTTTGTCGGCGGCGGCGCTTCAACTGTGGTGCAGCAGGTAAGCTGGACGCCGGAAGATGCAATTAGCCGCCTGACGGTTAACTTAGAGCCAGCCGTGGTCAATTTGCGTCTGCAGGCCACCACCGATCAGGCCGCGCTGATCCAGGGGAAGCTATCGGAGCAGACCTCTGATGGCGCGGCGATCCAAAAAGAAACCACGATCAGCGGCGAGACCGGTATTTTTCACCTTTCTTCCACCGGGGCTTATGTCTATTATCCCTCGCGGCAAAACAGTCCCGAATGGGATCTGACCATCCTGAATGAGTATCCGGTAGATTTGCGGGTGGAGATGGCGGTGGGTCAGATGGATCTGGATTTGCGCCAGCTTGAGCTGCAAAATCTGAAAATCAACCTGGCCGTTGGTCAGACGGTGATCTACCTGCCGGCGCAAACTTTTTCTGGGCAGATCAGCGGCGCGGTTGGACAGACCATCCTCTATGTTCCCCAAGGCGCGACGGTGCGCCTGGCGGCGGATACGGGTTTGACCAGTGTTGTTGTGGCGGCCGGATTTCGCAGCAACAATGACGTCTATACATTGACCGGCAATAGCGACGCCCCGGTGATTGATCTGAACATCAGTCAGAGCCTGGGCAGCTTGATTGTGCGTTTATACTGATACAGGAAAACAGAAATGCAAACACAAATTCTTTATCGTCCAGCTTTTGCCCTGGCAGTAGTTGCTTTGGGGCCGAATGAAGGCATTCGTGTGGATGCCGGCGCTATGGTGAGCATGTCCTCCGACTTGCAGATTGAAACCAAAGCGCAGGGTGGGTTGTTGGCCTCCCTGGGCAGGTCTTTGTTAGGCGGCGAGTCCTTCTTTCAAAATACTTACCGCGCCGGGGCGCAGGGCGGCGAGATCACTCTCGCGCCTACCCTGCCGGGCGACATTTCGGTGGTCGAAATGCAGGGCGAGACTCTACTGCTGCAGTCCGGCGCTTACCTGGCTTCGGCGGAGAAGATCACCCTGGATACAAAATGGACCGGCGCAAAGACTTTCTTTGCCAGCGAGGGGTTGATCATGCTGCGCGCCAGCGGCGTGGGAACGTTGATTTTTTCCAGCTATGGCGCTATCCACGAAAAGAACCTGGCCGCCGGCGAAAAATATCGCGTGGACACCGGCCATATCGTCGCTTTTAGCGATGGGATGAGCTTCCAGGTGACGAAAGTGGGCGGCGTCAAGTCCACCCTGTTTAGCGGCGAGGGCCTGGTAGTAGAGTTGACCGGGCCTGGACGTTTGCTCATGCAAACCCGCAGCGAGCAGTCCTTCATTGATTGGCTGATCCCGCAGCTGCCGGTCAAACACGATTGAAGCCAATTGCGATTGAAACCAATCGCGGCGAAAGATTACGCTTTTTCACTGAATCGGTGGGTTGTCCCGCGGCAGAAAATGCAATTTGTGTTCACGCCAGGGATAGCCGGCATGGTGAAATTTGGTAGAATCAGGAGCATGTCTCGCTCTATTCCACCTCTTTCGCCGGTCAAGCGTATTTTTGATCTGCTCCTGGCGCTGCTGCTGCTGGCAATCTTTTGGCCTGTCCTGGCAGTGATTGCTATCTGTGTCACAGTAGTTCATGGCCGCCCCGTCTTATTCACCCAGCTTCGTCCGGGGTATCGTGGGCGGCCTTTTCGCATTTATAAGTTTCGCACCATGACCAATCAGCGCGATGCGCAAGGACAGTTGCTTCCCGATGCGCAGCGTATGACGCGCCTGGGGCGTTTCTTACGTTCATCGAGCCTGGACGAACTGCCTGAACTGTTCAACATCTTGCGTGGGGAAATGAGCTTTGTAGGGCCGCGCCCGCTCTTAATGCAATACCTGGAGCGTTATTCCCCAGAGCAAGCGCGTCGTCATGATGTCCTCCCCGGCCTGACCGGTTGGGCGCAAATCAACGGGCGCAACGCCATCACCTGGCAAGAAAAATTTCGCCTGGATGTGTGGTATGTGGATCATTGGTCTTTGAAATTGGATGTAGCGATTATCTTGCGCACCGCGGGGAAGGTGTTGAAACGGGAGGGGATCAGCCAGGAGGGGCATGCGACGGCGGAAGAGTTTATGGGGAATGAGCCGGGTCAGGGCGCCGCCTGACGGGAGAAATCTTTTTGAATACCTATTTGGGTGAAGTTGCTGCTTTGCTTACTTCGTTTTTTTGGTCAGGCTCCTCGATATTTTTTACCCTGGCCGGACGGAAGTACGGTTCTCTGGTGGTTAACCGCATCAGGTTGATTTTTGCCGCTGTCTTTCTGATACTGTTGAATTGGGCGATCCTGGGCCAACCGATTCCCTGGAACGCGGGGGCGGAGCGCTGGTTTTGGATGAGCCTGTCGGGTTTTGTAGGCCTGGTGTTGGGTGATATTTTCCTCTTCCAGTCCTATTTGTGGGTGGGGCCGCGCCTGACGATGCTCATGATGAGCCTGTCGCCGGTCATTGGCGCGCTCAGCGCCTGGCTCTTTTTGGGCGAGACGTTGCCCCTGGCGAAACTCTTTGCCATATTGGTGACGTTGAGCGGGATCGCCTGGGTGATCTGGGATGGGAACAGCAAGGGGGGCCGCGCCCGTAATCCCAATTACCTGCGCGGGATTGTCTTCGGTGTTGGCGCCGCCGCTGGTCAGGCCCTGGGGCTGGTGCTTTCTAAAAAAGGCATGGGGACGGAACTTTCCCCGATCGCCGGCAATGTCATTCGGATGATCGCGGCGACCTTTTTGCTCTGGGCGATCACTTTGTTCCAGGGACAGGGAGGCGCAACGTTGAAGCAAATTCGTCAAACGCCGCGCGCTTTGTGGTTGGTGATGGGGGGCGCGATCTGCGGCCCGTTTGTGGGCGTCTCATTTTCGCTGTACGCTGTGCAGCATGCGGATGTGGGCGTCGCCAGCACCTTGATGGCGTTGTCGCCGGTCGTTTTGCTTCCGGTCAGCTATTTTTTCTTCAAAGAACGTTTTGGTTGGAGCGCCGTTGTGGCGACGATGATCGCCATTAGCGGTGTGGCGCTCTTATTTTTGTTGTGATGGATGGTTTTATTTTTAGGAGAAATTCTTATGACGAACATTCTTTGTATTGGCGCTGGTTATGTGGGCGGCCCGACCATGGCCGTCATCGCAAAAAATTGTCCCGAACACCGTGTGGTGGTGGTGGACATCAACGAGGCCCGCATCGCAGCCTGGCAGTCTGATGAACTGCCGATCTATGAACCGGGCCTCGATGAAGTGGTTAAATCGGCGCTTGGCCGCAACCTGTTTTTCTCAACGGAGGTTGATCGCCACATCGCTGAAGCAGACATCATCTTTGTGAGCGTGAATACGCCTACCAAAAGTTTTGGGCAGGGGGCCGGGCGCGCCGCCGATTTGCAATATTGGGAGAAGACCGCCCGCCAGATTTTGCAAAATTCCTGCACCCCCAAAGTGGTGGTCGAGAAAAGCACCCTGCCGGTGCGCACGGCTGAGGCGATGGAGAATATCCTCAACTCGAACGATAAGGGTCTTTTTTTTGACATTCTCTCCAATCCCGAATTTTTGGCGGAGGGCAGCGCCATCCAGGATATGACCAACCCCGATCGCATCTTGATCGGCGGGCGCGAAACCCCCTCCGGCCAAAAGGCAGTGCAGGCCTTGGTGGATATCTATGCCCATTGGGTGTCGTGCGAGCGCATCATTACCACCAATCTCTGGTCGAGTGAACTTTCCAAGTTGGCGGCCAATGCTTTCCTGGCGCAGCGTGTCTCTTCGATCAATGCCATCTCGGCCTTGTGTGAGCGCACCGGGGCCAATGTCAACGAGGTGGCGCATGCCATTGGCCGCGACAGCCGGATTGGCTCGCGCTTTTTACGCGCCAGTGTTGGTTTTGGCGGCTCCTGTTTTAAGAAGGATATTCTCAACCTGGTCTACCTGTGTGAATACTATGGTTTGAAAGAAGTCGCCGCCTATTGGGAACAAGTGGTCAGTATGAACGAGTACCAGGAAGCGCGCTTTGTTTCCAATATCGTCTCCTCGATGTTCAATACTGTGGCCGGCAAACGCATTGCTTTGCTGGGCACCGCCTTTAAAGCGCATACCAGCGATGTGCGCGAATCGCCGGCCCTGGCGGTGGCGCAGGGCTTGCTGGAAGAGCGCGCCAGTCTTGTCCTCTCCGATCCGAAGGCGCTGGAAAACACCCGCCTGGCCCTGGGCGCGGCTGCCAACCAGGTTGTGTTTGAGCCCGACCCGTATCGCGCCGCGCAAGGCGCGCATGCGATTGCCTTTTTGACGGATTGGCCTGAGTACACCCATCTGGATTTTGCCCGCATTTACAATGGGATGAGCCGGCCGGCTTTTCTCTTCGACGGCCGCAATATGTTCGATCATAAGAGCTTGTTTGCACTTGGCTTCAATGTCTACCCGATTGGCAAGCCCCCGATGACCCATTTTGCTACCAACGGCCTGACGTTGGAGGTTGCCTCCAGCGTGGCCTAGTCGCGCCTGGTTTGAAAGGCGCGTGATGCTCGATCCAACTTCGCTCTATCGCTCGATGTTTCGCATCCGCCGTTTTGAAGAGACGGTGCTGGAGAATTTTCCGCGCGGCGTCTTCTTTGGCACGACGCATACCTGCCTGGGGCAGGAAGCGAACGCGGTGGGTGTACTGTCTTGGCTGCAAGCCGGCGATATTGTCTTCAGCAACCATCGCGGCCACGGGCATTTCCTGGCGTATGGCGGCGACCCACGCGCCCTCTTTGCTGAACTGATGGGGCGTTCGACTGGCGTTTGCGGCGGGCGCGGCGGCTCGCAGCATCTCCAATGGCGCAATTTCTACTCGAATGGCATTCAAGGCGGCATTGTCCCCGTGGCAACCGGCATGGCGTTGGCTGAGAAGCGCAAGGGCGCTTCTGCCGTGGCGGTTGCCTTCCTGGGGGATGGCACCCTGGGCGAGGGGGTCGTTTATGAGGCGCTGAACCTGGCGGCTTTGTGGCAGGCGCCCATTTTGTTTGTGGTGGAAAACAACCACATTGCCCAAACCACCCCCACCGCGCAAGGCGTGGCTGGCAGCATTCCCGCCCGTTTTAACGCCTTTGGCATCCCGGTGAGTGAGTTGGATAGCAGCGATGTGCTGGAAATCCTGTCCGCGGCCGGCGAGGCGCTGCACGCTGTCCGGTCGCAGTGCGCCCCGCGCGCCCTGGTCATCCATACGGCGCGTTTTGGCCCTCACTCCAAAAGCGATGACACACGCCCGCCGCAAGAGATCGCCCGCCTGCGCCAGGCGCGCGATCCTCTGCGCATTCACGCCCCGCGCCTGGCGGCGGATGCGCGCGCCGCGCTGGAGGCTGAGATCGAAGCGCAAATCGCCGCCGCCTTTCGACAAGCTTTAGACGATCCATATCCTGCTGCATAGTCGTATGAAAAACAATATCACCCGCCTGTTGGAGGCGCGCAAAATCACCTACACCGCGTTTGAACTGAGCGCTGAGAAACACGGCGCCCTGGAGACGGCCCAACTGCTGGGCGCGCCGCCGGAAACTGTCTTTAAGACAATCGTTGTTACGCGCGAGGTCAAAGGCAAGCCGATCCTGGCTATCATCCCTGGGCCGTCTGAGGTGGATTTAAAGGCCCTGGCCAGAGTTTTGGGCGAGAAGAAACTCACCCTGCCCACCGAAAAAGAAGCCGAACGCCTGACCGGCTTGCAAGCCGGCGGCATTTCTCCCCTGGCGCTCTTGAACAAGGGTTTTCAAATGGTGCTGGATGTTTCCGCCCGCCAGCACCGCGAGATTCACATCTCCGGCGGACAGCGCGGACTGAATATCCGCCTGCCGGTCGAGGCCTTGATTGAGTTGATCAACCCCCAGGTGGCGGAGATCGCCCACAGGATATGAAAAACGAGACCTTCAGGGTTTCCGAAACCCTGAAGGTCTCAAGTATCTTCTGGTCTGTTTTGAGGGGGAGCCAGGTCTGCTTTTAGCGCCGTCAATTCCACTTCGGCGCGCTCCCCGGCCTCCAGGTAGACCTTGCCGAAATCTATCAACTGCTTGACCGGCCGGTCTACCGCGCTGCCCTGCCAGTCCCCAGCCGTTTACACCCGCCCGCCGGGTAGGGGATGTGGTTGTAGCCATTTCCCAAGATCATTTGATCTTGCGCTGATCGCTCAACCAAAAAACATCCGCAGCCTGTGTCAGGCTGCGGATGTTGATGCAAATCATTTACTTCTGCTCTGCCAGAAGTTCTTTCAGGCGCGGATGATCCGCATAAACCCCGCGATATTCGGGCGGGAGCAGGGCGGCAATCTGGCACATAATCTCGTCCGTGGCTTCTTTTAATGCCTCATCGCGATTTTTCCCTTTCATTGGCGGCAGGGTGAAAGGTTTGCCGACCGTTGCATAGATCCGCGGGCGGCGCAGGCGCTTCCAGGCAGCTTTGACCGCCTCGTCTTCGGTGCCGCGAATCCCCACCGGGATGAGCGGGGCATTGGCTTTCATCGCCAGGTAGGTCGCCCCAGGTTTGCCCTCTTGCAGGGTTGCGGTGGGACTGCGGGTGCCTTCGGGCGCGATCACCACCATTTCACCTGCTTTTAAGCGGTTTAACGTTGTGCGCATCGCCACCAGGTCAGCGTTGAAGCGGTCTACCCAAATCCCGTTCAATTCTTTGACCACAAAGCGATAGATGGCCTGTTTCTTATATTTTTCCGCGACCATGATCGCAAGATCATCGCGCGGGGCGTAACTATAGGCCATCATTGCATCCAGGCGGCCCAGATGGTTCGCAACGATGACGCACGCCCCGGTTTTGGGCAGGCTTTCAGCATTGATGGTTTCGATTTTGGCGATGGTATGGGTAATCAAATTGATAATTTGGCGGATGGTGTGTGGATTCATACGACTGGGCTGAGTCCTGCTTGCGGCAGTCGCTGGCGGAACTCAAAACAAGCAAAGTCGAAGCTTTGCTGCTGCACAGGCCGGCCTTGCTCCTTTCGGCGGACGGACGCGAGCTTTATTCCGCGCTGCAGTCGATGAAAGAAACGGGGCTGGTAAACAAGATCGGCGTTTCGGTATACGGCCCCGAAGAACTTGACATGCTGGTCCCGGGCTTCGGCCTAGACCTAGTGCAATTGCCGCTCAATGTGCTGGATCGCCGCTTTCTCAAGTCCGGCTGGCTGGCAAGATTGGCGGACCGGGGAATTGAAGTTCACGCGCGCTCCTGCTTCCTCCAGGGCTTGCTGCTGGCGGAAGCAGGCAAGCTGCCGGACAAATTCTCGCGCTGGGCACTCCTCTGGGAAAAGTGGACTGCATGGCTACGCGAATCCGGGCAGAGTGCATTGCAGGCGTGCATCGGATTTTCGCAATCCCTTCCGGAAATCCATCGCGTGCTTGTTGGTGTCGATAGCGAACAACAATTGAAGGAAATCCTTGCGGCAGCACAGGCACCCTCTATCCACCCTCCATCC
>CAIQJJ010000671.1 GCA_903872065.1 uncultured Anaerolineales bacterium
ACCGGTTTACACAGCTTTTTCAATATCTTTCAGCTTTTCCCTGGCGCGCCGCGCCAACGCGTGGCAGGCGGGATTGCCGAGGAACTGGTTCAGCGCACCAAGCAATTGGGCGGCAGCCCAGGCCATGTGTGGATGGAGCGGGGCGGCGATTTTGTAAGTATGCTGACGCCGGTTGAACCGGAAGTTTTCAAGCTGGCTGCTTTTCAGCTCTGCCAGGAGGCAGGGGTTCAATTCGCTCTCCACACTGTGCTGGATGAGGTGCAAGCCAGCCATGGGAGCATTGAGGGGGTGATCGTATGGAATAAAGCCGGGCGCAGCCGGCTGCAAGCGCGGCAGTATATTGACGCCTCGGGCGATGGCGACCTGGCCGCCGGGGCGAGAGCGCCCTTCCGAGGGTTCAAGCCCGGCGACCCAGGGGCTTATGCGGCTGGCTTCACTTTCCGCCTGTGCAACCTCGACCTGGCGCAAATGGAAGCGGATCTGGAGCGGCGCGGCGTGATTACGCAACTGGCGCATGCGGTCAAACCCGGCATGCGCGCGCCGGATCTGGTGCGCCTGGGGATCGATCTGCGTCCCTTCAAACAAGCCGGCATCACAAGCGCGCCCGACTATTTCTTATCGTCCTCTCTGCGTCCACGCGAGCTGACCTATTGTAACTGCATCAATTATGGGCCGAACGACGGGCTTGATCCTGAAGCCTTGACCAATGCCGAGATCTATTTGCGCCGGCGGATGTTTGAGATCGTTGATTTTTTCCGCCAACAGATCGCCGGCTGCGAACAGGCTTATGCAGCCGGGCCTTCGCCCTCCGCCGGGCAGCGGCGAGGGCGCGCCATTCGCTGCGACTATGAATTGAGCGCTGAGGATTGCCTCCAGGGACGGCAGTTTGAAGATCAAATCGGCTGCTTCTCGTTTATTGACAACCCGCGCGACCGCGTGCAGCAGGGCGGCGCGTATGGCATTCCTTACCGGGCGCTGATCCCCCAGGCGGTGGATAATCTGTTGATCGCCGGGCGGATGATGTCCGTTGAACTGCCAGTTCACAACAGCACGCGCAACACGGTTTGCTGCCTGATCTGCGGGCAAGCTGCGGGAAGCGCGGCGGCGCAGGCCGCCCAACAAGGGATCAGCCCGCGCCAGGTGGATGTATCGCAATTGCAAGAGGCGCTGCGCCGCGACGGAGCGCTGCTCGCGCCGCGGCCAGAACCAGTGGATGGATAGCTCAAACGCCGCCGGAGGCGGTCATCTGGCGGATAAAGGCAACCTCGGCCGGCAGGTACGGCGACCCATCCTTGCGGAAAATATCATGAAACCACAACTCGGGTTCCGGCGCGCCTTCGGGCGTATTCCAGGCATAGATGGTGTTGGTCTTGCCGGCCACCAATCCCCAATTGAGACAGCCTACTTTTTCCTGTTTGAAGATGGGCAGATGGGTCTCAAAGCGGCTGCCCAATCCGCGGCTCATGTACTCAGTGCAAATCAATGGGCGGTTGAAAGCCCTTAAGGAAGCGATTTGCTGTTTGAGACCCTCGGCAGGCCCATAATTGTGAAATGTAATCACGTCGGACGAGGCCAGTTGAAAAGCGTTCAAATCAGGATGGTCAAACCAGACGCCGACCGAAAGCGGCTGGCTGGGGCGCACACTCCAGGCCCACTCAAAGGCCGCTTGCAGCAAAGGCAGCGAGCGCTCGCCTTGTTGACTGTTGCCCGGTTCGTTGTACAAATCCCAGAGCAAAATGCGTTCATCGTTGGCAAAAGCGGTTAGCAAGCCTTTGACATAACGCTCCAGGCGGTTCCAATCCCACCGGTTGTTGACCACGCGCACGCCTGGGCTTTGCACCCAACCTGAATTGTGAATGCTCGGTCGCGGAGCGGGCTGCTTGCCCAGGGCGAAATCGGCGTTCCAACAGTCGTCAAAGATGACCAAGATCGGGCGGATGGCATGCGCGGCAGCGATGCGCAAAAACTGATCGATGCGCACGCGAAAGCCATCCGAAGAGTTATCCCACAAGAGATCGTGCAAATAGACGCGCACAGTGTTAAAGCCAAGCGACTGCGCCCAACCCAACTCATAATCAATGGTTTCAGGGTCGAAGGTTTCGATCTGCCACATTTCAAGCTGGTTGATGGCGTTGGAGGGGATGAAATTGCATCCCACCAGCCAGGGCTGCGCTTGAAACCAGGTCCAGGCTTGTTCAGAAGTCCATACGGGGGGCATGAAAGGTCTCCTTTGTAAATTGATCTTTCATGATCATACCACAGCATCAGGCATCCTGAGCCTGTCGAAGGATAACGGTGCGACAGGCTCAGCGCGCTTGAGCGCCTGGTTGCATAAAGCATCTACTTACTGTTGGCCGGGCAGCCTTGCAGCAAAATATCGTCAACTTGCACATACCAGTTGTAATCACTTACATTGGGATCGTAGTAACGCCAGCGCAACTGGAAGGAAGTCGCCCCGCGCAGGTAGGGGCTGAGATTGACGCTGACCATCTCGCCCGGCCCGGCGGCCTGGCTGCCGTGATCTTCATTCCAACGCAAGATATTCGTCCATTCCCCACCATCCAGGCGAAGATCCAGATCAAGATAATCACGATAGGCATAGTTTTGAAAACTGGCGCGGTAAGTCAAAAGGCCGGAGAGGCCCGCCGTGGCAAAGGTGGGTGAACGCAGCTCAGTATCCACCTCCGCGTAGCCAGATTTCCCGCTGTTGACTGCCGCCGCCTCGCCCGTCCCGCCTGTGTAGTTGCCATCCCCCCAGGCAGAAATGGTTTTCCAGATCACCCCCGCGCCGGCGTTATCCACCACTGTCCAACCTGCGGGAGGGACGGCGCGGTTAAAATCTTCCGCCGCTCCGCTCGCTAACGCCGCGTTTGAAACAGCGCAAAGCGCCAGGTCGGAACTTAAGGAAAAATTCTCTATCCGATCGCCAAATGGAGTGATGGAAAGGCTGGTCGCCAAATAGCCTGCGGCCTCGACCTGAAACGTATAAGGAACATCGCCGGGTAAAGCCACACGATAAAAGCCCGTCGCCGGGTCAGTCCAGAGCGGAACATCAGAGAAACCTGCAATGGTCAGTTTCGCGTGCAACGGCCCTCCCGTCGCAGCATCAGAAACTACCCCGCTTATCACAAATGTCGAAAGCGGGCCAAGTCCCAGATCTGGCGTGGCGATCGCCGCGGAGATGGCGAACTCGGCTCGCGCGGGGGGGAGCGTTCGAGCTAAAGATTCAGCGCTGGCGTTCGACGGCGCGATCCATTTGACAAACATCCCGCCAAGCAGGATACCCAAACAGAGCGATTTCCACAGCTTACTCAACATAGAGGCCTCCTACCATGATATTGATTGGCAAAAAAGAAAGAAAAGCCCGATCTTAAGGATCGGGCTTTTCCATTATACTTGGCGGAGGAAATCTATCTATTTTTTTTACAAATTATTTAGTGGTTGCAACAACAATTTTAACGCACCTGCGGCCGTCCGACCGCCCAGGCGGTCAGGCGAATGGTGCCATCCAACCATTCCTGCTCGTCCAACGTCACCTGGACATCTTGCGCGCCGGCGGCCTCGGCCTCCGTCCGCGCCCGCTCACTGAGCAGCGTGCGCGTATAGTCCAACGCCCGCTCACGGTCAGGGAATTTACGCTGCGCGCCGTCGGCGCGAGCGTCATACCCTACCGTAACCATCCCCTCCAGGCAGGGAAAGACCTGCCCTTCGCGGCGAATGGTGACGTTGCCAACCACTGTGCCAACGGCATTGGCGACGGCAAAATGCGGCGGGAAGACAATTTCAGATTGCAACGCCTCAGCCACAGGCGGCAGAAACGCCCGCGCCGGAGCGCCGATGCCGACGATCGGCACTTTGAGGAAGATGCGGCTGCCTAAGAAGGGGTTTTGCGGGGACAGGCTCTCATTGTACAGCCAGCGGTCAAGCGAGGTGTGAATCACTCCTAAGGGAGCGTCGGAAAGTTTTTTGTCGCTGAGGAACTCGACAATCTCCGCCACAATCCGGCGGGTGATCACCTGCTTGACGCGAGCGGCAAACGATTCAGGAGTTTCGAGCCAGTTGCGGGAGACGCGCTCAACGGCCATACGGGCAATCTCGCCATCCCAGGGAGTGAACTCGCCGGTCACATGCAGGAGATCGGTGGGGGTCAAGCCGCCGCGCTGGATGATCTCACTCTTAATCAGTTCCTCGGCGTAGACATGCACTGGCGAGACCGCGCCGACTTCCTTAAGCAGCGGCAGCATCAGGCGCGGCCCCTGGCGCAGTTTCTCAATCACCAGGCGGGCGCGCTCGCCCTTCAGCGGACGAGTGGGTTCGCGGCGCAGCATCCAAAATTCGAGCTGTTCGGGATAGGTTATCTGGTGTTTTTGCCAGAGCCAGCTTTCAAGCTCCTGGCGCGCCTGCGGATAGTGGTGACAGAGGAAAGAGAGCGGC
This sequence comes from uncultured Anaerolineales bacterium, assembly GCA_903872065.1. Classification (GTDB taxonomy): domain Bacteria; phylum Chloroflexota; class Anaerolineae; order Anaerolineales; family UBA4823; genus CAIQJJ01. Next base: position 4,435 of record CAIQJJ010000671.1, read on the forward strand.
GCAACGCGCTCCGGGCCAACCGTGAGCATATCCCAGCGATCGAAGCCGATGCGGCTGTCGCCGCCCAGGCCAAAGGAACGCGTCTTGATCGTCTGGACGCAGGTGCGGAACTGCCCAACCGTAGCGGCTTTGTCCAAGATTTGCAGCTTGCCGCGATCCACCAGGGCAATATCGGTGGTCGTACCGCCAATATCCACCACCAGAGCGGTATCCAAACCCGAAAGGAAATGGCCGCCAACTGTGCTGGTGGCCGGGCCAGAATGGATGATCTCCACTGGACGCTGGCGCGCCCAGGAGGCCTGCACCATGGAACCATCGCCCTTGATAAGCATGACCGGGCAGTGCAGGCCATATTGAGCCGCGATTTTCTCAACCGCGTCCAAAAATTCCTGCACATTTGAGAGCAGTGAAGCGTTCAAGCTGGCGGTCGTTGCGCGCCGGATGGAGTCCAGTTCACTGGAGAGATGATGCGCCTGCACTACCGGCAAACCAGCCAGGTCGGTCAAAATCTGGCTGGCGCGCAGTTCATGGGAGGCGTTCATCGGCCCGGCATAGGAGGCAATCGCAAAAGCATCCACCTGATCTTTGAGAGCCAGGGCGCGGCGATGCAGTTCCGCCTCATCCAACGGCTCCTGCTCGATCCCGCGCAAATCATGACGTCCAGTGATGAAAAGCTGGTGCGGGGTGCCAAACTGCTCGTGAAAGTTGTATGTTTGCACCAGGGTAGGATCGTAGCCCAGTAAAAACAGGGCCGGAATTTTGCGCTTGCCCTCAGCAATTGCATTGGTCGCCAGGGTCGTCGAAAGCGAGATGAGCGTCACCTGCGACGGATCGGGCGGAATCAGTTGAGACAAAGCTTCCGCGATGCCAATTTTAAGATCATGATGGGTGGTGATGGCCTTCACGGTTTTCAACACGGCGCGCGTGTGGGCGTCTATCAAAACGCCGTCGGTAAATGTACCGCCAGTATCAATACCAAGGTATAAAGAGGGGTGTGTCATGGAACAAAAGGTAAATAAGAAATTATAAAATCGCCTCGAAGACTTTTTCCAACGCTTCGCAAATCTCTTCGATCTGTGAATTGCTATCTTCAGGGTTGACATCAATATGCACCGCGCGGCCTAACAGACCCAGGGTGCGCGGGCACATGTCTTTCGTGTACTCGATCTTGCGCGGATGATTGCGCCAGGGGCCGCCGTTGGGCGTCCAGGTGCGCTGCTGCATGATCGGCGTCCAATGAGCATAGACATGGTAGTCGGTGGCGTCGGGTGAATAGAGCAGCCAGCTTCCCAGGCCCTCGGCGCTCAAAGCTTCGGAGACTTTACGCGCCAGGGCGGCTTCGGGCATCAAGAAGATAGCCGCCAGGCCGGCTTCGCCCTCTGGATCGTTGAGCGCCGGCAGGGTGACGCCCTTGCGCCGGGTCACATCCGCCAAGCTCTCCAGGATCATGCGTTTGCGGGCGCGCATGTCTGTCAATAAGGCATCCAGCTTGCCCAACTGAACCAGAGCGACTGCCGCCAGGAGTTCGGGCATGCGGAAGTTGATGCCAGGCAGAATGCGTTCTTCGGGGATATGGTTGCGCTGCCCGCCGATGACATCATGGAACATGGCGGCGCGTTCAAAGACTTCTTGCTGGCTGGTGATCAGCATGCCGCCTTCGCCGCTGGTCAAGATTTTGTTGAATTGCAGGCTGAATGCGCCGGCGTCGCCGATGCTGCCCACCTGGCGGCCCTTATAGCTGACTCCATCCGCCTGGGCTGAGTCTTCCAGCACTTTCAGATTATGCTTGCGGGCTACCGTCATCAATTCATCCATTTTGCACGGCAGGCCGCGCATGTGAACAGGCAAAATGGCTTTGGTGTAGGGGGTGATCTTGGCTTCGACGTCCGCCGGATCGAGGGTCAGCGAGTCGTCCACTTCCGCCACCACCGGCACTGCGCCGACCGCCACAACCGCCGAGGCAGAGGCAATCCAGGTGTAGGCCGGAATGATGACTTCATCGCCAGGCCCGACGCCCAAACCGTTCAGGCCGCAGATCAGAGCCGCCGTGCCGGAGGTCACTGCCAGGCCATACGTCGCGCCCATGCGGGCGGCAAAACGTTCTTCTAATTCGGCCACCTTCGATGGCCCTGGGTTAGGCCCATAATAACGAAAGAGGCGCTTGGCGCGCAGCGCCTCGAGAACGGAGGCTTCTTCTTCAGCGTCAATGCGCATTCCACCAGGGTACATGGGAGGTAAGGGTTGACGAATGGCGGGCGCGCCGCCATGAATAGCAAGCTTGTTTTCAGAGGGTGAGGTACTCATAAGTGTCTTCCTTCAAAAAAATACGATTACCTGATTTTACTACGCTTTGCAAAAACAACAGCTTTCGAAAAAATGATTATTTTTGGAAAAATTGTTGAAAATGACTGTTTCAGTCCAAACCAACAGGTGTATAATTACGAGTCTATCCCTTTTCCATCTACTCCTCTCCTCCACTGTCACATCCTATGAAACCCTTTCAACTCATCACCATTTACGCTCGTAAATACTCAACCGCTTTGATCGTCACCGCGATCAGTATGTTGGCGCTGGTCGGTGTGCAACTGCTTGTCCCGTGGATCGTAAAACTGCTTGTAGCTGCAGTCACCGCGCCGGAGGCTTCGATGGCGGATATGGGCTATATCACCCAACTGGCGGTGGTTGTCTTAATGGTCTACACCGCTCGCGCCGTGCTGCAATTCTTGCGTTCGTACATGGCCCATCTCGCCGGCTGGGGCGTGGTGGCGGATGTGCGCAAATACATTTACGATCACATGCAGCGCCTCAGCCTGCGCTTTTATGAAGACAAGCAGGTGGGACAGTTGATGTCAAACGTGGTCAACGACACCGACTTGTTCGAACAATTCATCGCCCACGCCATCCCGGATGTGGTGGTCAATGTCATCACACTGGTGGCAGTGACAGCGGTACTGCTCGGCCTGAACTGGAAGCTGACCCTGCTAAGCACTATTCCCATTCCACTGGTGATCGCTTCACTGCAAATCTATGCGAAACGCGTGCGCCCGGCCTTTCGCACGCGGCAAAAGGAATTGGGCGATCTCAACGCCCTGCTCAATGATAACCTGTCAGGGATTCGCGAGATCAAAGCCTTCACCCGCGAAAGCGATGAGGCGCGGCGGGTGCATGAGCGCATTGACAACTATCGCCAATCGCTGTTGAAAGCGCTGCGCCTGATGGCGACCTTTCAGCCTTTTGTAGATTTCACCTCGTCGCTTGGCACGTTGATTGTCATTTTCTTTGGTGGGCAGCTCGCGCTGCAAGGCTCGCTGGCGGTTGCCGATCTGGTAGCGTTCTTCCTCTACCTGGATATGTTCTACGCGCCGGTGCGCAACTTGAGCGGCGCATGGGAGGCGGTGCAATCCTCGCTGGCGGGTTCTGACCGTGTGGCGGAACTGCTGACCGAACGGCAAGAGCCGCACACAACGCCCGGCGCGGTGATCTTGCATGGGCGCGCCTGCGGCGACATCGCCCTCAAAGATGTATCCTTTGCGTATGTAGAATCAGCGCCAGTGTTGGAGGGGATCAGCCTGGATATTCCCGCCCACTCAGTGGTTGCGTTGGTCGGCCCGACCGGGGTCGGCAAATCTACTCTGGTCAGCCTCATCCCGCGCTTTTATGATGTGACCAAAGGAGAAATTACTCTGGACGGGCGCGATATCCGCGAATACACCCTCGACAGCTTGCGCCAGCAGATCAGCATCGTTTTACAAGATGTCTTTTTGTTCTACGGGACAGTGCGCGAAAACCTGCTCTTTGGCCGCCCGGACGCCAATGAAGAACAAATGGTCGCCGCGGCCAAAGCCGCCAACGCCCATCAGTTTATTATTGACCTGCCGCAAGGCTATGACACATTGATCGGCGAGCGCGGCATCAAGCTTTCCGGCGGGCAGAAACAGCGCCTCTCGATTGCCCGCGCCATTCTCAAAGACGCTCCCATTTTGATCCTGGATGAGGCAACTTCGTCGGTAGATACTGAGACCGAACTGCTAATTCAGCAAGCGTTAGAACGCTTGATGCAAGGGCGAACCACCCTGATCATCGCTCACCGCCTGTCCACTGTGCGCAACGCGGATAAAATCGTCGTGCTTGAAGATAAAAACATCCGCGAAGTTGGCACGCATGCCGAGTTGATGCAATTGGAAGACGGCTTATACAAGCGCCTGTACAGTGTGCAAAGAGCGGTTGAACCGGTATTGGCCAATCTCAACTAAGATACACTCAACGGGTAAGCGCAAGCGCCGGGTCGCCAAACAGTAAAAAGGTCATCAACACTTCATTGGCGCCTGGCTGCTCCAGCGGCATCTTGCGTTGAGCGGCCAGGAAAGCCTGTCCCAGGGATGCCTGGGGGTCGGCAGATAGAGCCTCGGCAAAAGCGCCGCTGAGCAAAGCCTGGTCATTGGGCAGGGTCAGGCTGGTGGGCGCCATCACCAAAGATGCGCCGCCAGCCTCTTGCCATAACAAAGTTTCAGCCAGCGAGGCGACCTTGGGATGGGTGAACAAACCGGTCAGGCAATTCATGTTGATCACCACTGGCAGATGGGCGCCATTGGTCAGTTTCGCTGCATCCTCTGTGTTAAAGATGCGGTCTTTACCCCACATATTGATGCTGCCGTGGCCGAAGTAGCCGATGATGCCATAGCCAGCGGCAAAATAATCTATCACTTTGGCGTTGGCATCCGTGACGCCGGCGGCAGGAGAATAAAGCCCGGTGGAAAAAGCAGGTGAAAATTGATCCAGGAAAATCTGGGCGTCACTGCCAAAGCTGGCCTCCTGCCCATCCGCGATGGCTAACACACGCGTACGCCAGGCCAGGTCAGTCTGCTGCGCGTATGCCAGGGTCTTGCGCGCCCACACCGTTACCTCCGCGGGGGTGCGGGCCGGCAGACGGCCAAGCGCCAGGTCGGGCCAGGGGTCTTCGTTGATCTGAGCATAGGGCAGGTCGCTAATCGTCTGTCCGCCAAAAGTGGTCTGGATAAAATAACCGGGCAAACGGTTGGCTTCAGGGGGGACAGTATATCCATAGGGGTCATAAGTGTAATCCCCCACCAAGAGCGCATATTGAGGTTTGACCTGCGCCAAAAGACGGTGAATCGCTTCAGGTTCGGGGTATCCAGCGCCAAACTGATCGTAAACCGCCTGCAGGGGGACGGCAACGGCTGGCAAACCATGGGCGGAATGCTCTTGCAGCATGGGTTGGAGCGGCGGCAGCAGATCTGCTGCGCCAACTGCCAGGTAAAGCGCCCCACTCAGATCGGGCAGTTCCACCAGCGGCTCCAGGCGGGCGGGTTTGGCAAAGCCTTGCGGGCCAGCCAGCCAATAGCGATGTCCTCCCTGGGTTTGAAACGAGGCGCTATCACTGGCTATGCGCAATGTACTCGTAGGGACTGTCACATCCCAGATCGTCACTGCGCCGCCAAAGCCCTCGGCCTTCACCGCCGCGCCGTTTCCTTCCAGGGCCAGCGCATCGTTTTGCGCGGCTGCCCGCCGCGGGTAGCGAATTTCCCACCAATTGATATACGTTCTCTCGGCTACCACGCCGGTATCGCCGGGCAGAGTCGCCTCAAGTGTATTCTTTCCATCTAACAACACACCCGCTGGAATGAGCGCCTCGAACAGTTGGCGACCAGCGCCATCCCAGGTAACATCTAAAAGCGGCGCGCCGTTCAGCTTCACCGTCAGGTGATGGTCGGGCGACTGCTGCGCCTCAGTGCCTGACCAGAGCGCCAGGCGCAGATGAGCAGCGCCAGAAACAGGTTGGGCCAGGTGAATTTCAAAAGCCTGGCTTTTCTTGGCGGGAACAGCCTGCCAGAACCAATGATCCCCCTCTGCGGGCTGAGGGGCATAGAGTTGATTCTGTTCAGCATGGACGGTCGCTGTGTAAATGTCCGAAGGCGCTCCTACGGCAGGCAGTTCCACAGTGGGGATCGAGGCGGCTGGCAGACTGTCATCATAGCGCAGGATGTAAATCGTCTCAGGGGTATAAGCGCTATCGCCGCTGCGCCCCCAAAAACGCAAGCGAAAGTCTTCGCCGGCCGATTCCACTTGAAGGGGCTGTGGTTGGCCGCGCCAAAAAAGCCTGAAGTTGGCGGGGGAAAGCTGTTCCACCGGATACCCGGCGGCCTTGAGATCGGCGGCGGTCAGCTCGTAAGCAGCTTCGGCCGGAAGGTGTAAACGCAGCGCCAACAAGGCTGCTGAAGCAGCGGTTGGACGAGGACTCAATTTTAGGACAGGGACAGAAGTGCGGCTAGATTTCTGACAGGCTGAAAAAGAGAAAAGGACAAGAACAAGCAAGGATAATTTTCGGATCATCTTCCCATGCGGCGTAAATACACAACTAAAAATGCACCCAGTAATAACCAGGTCAAGACAATCACTGCGATGATAAATGTGACGCGCAGCGGCAGAGAGCCGCCTTTTGCACCCACAGTCGCCATAGGGGTGACGCGAGTAGAGGTGAGGGTGGGTTTGAGGGGATTCCACACATGAAAGGTGGGCGTCGTTGTAATTTGCGGCTGAGGTGAATCAGTGGGAATGGGGGAGGGATAGAGTAATGTGATTGAGGGCAAAGGCAGGAGGGTTGTGGTAGGGGTAGGGGTAATTGTAGGAGTAGAAGTGGTCGTACTGGTTTCGGTCGGCGTAGGAGTAAGCGTCGGCGCATGGGTAAAGGTAATGATAGGGAATTTGGTTGAGGTTGATGAGGCGCGAGATGTGGTCGTCCGCGTGGGAGTGCGCGTGATAGTGGGAGTGTTATTAAAGGTGGTTGATGTAGTGGTGGGAGTGGCGGTAGGTGTAGAAGTGAGCGTAGAAGAAAGATCAGTAGAGGTGGCCGTAGCCGTTGGCGTCAGCGTATTTTGCTCACCAGAGGGCTGCGTGGCGGTCGAGGTCAGCGTATTTTGCGCGCCGGAGGTCTGTGTGGCAGTCGAGGTTTCGCTCTGCAATGGGGTCTCGGTGGTCGCGGTAGGGGTCTGCGTCTCGCCTTCGGTTGTGGAAGTAGCCGTTGGGGTGACAGTGGAAGTAGGCGTCGAGGTCGCGGTGAGGGTCGCCGTTGAGGTGGCGGTGGAAGCAGCCCCGTAAGCGACCGAGATCGGCCCAAAGTAATGTTCTGATTGATCGCTATCTATCACCAACAAACGATAGAAATACGTCGCGCCGTCGCTGACATCGCTATCAATGGCTTCATAGTCAGCGCCAGTGAGACCGTCGCCCTCAGAAAAAATGAATTCGGTGATCTCCAGATAAGTTCCGTTTTGTTCCAGGCTGCGCTGCAAGTAGAAGCCCAGGGTGTCAAGTTCCGTGGCCGTAGACCAGGCAACCCTCACCTGCCCGGCTTCTGCTGTGGCAGTAAAACTTTGTAGGGAGATATTGGCCTGGGCGCGCCAAACAATGAGCAGCAGCCAAACGCTGGCGCCCAATAAGGCCAATCCATGTTTAAAGCCGCGCCTCAGGCGCCAATCATGCAACAACAAGCATGCCTCGCGTTACCAGGTCCTGGACAAATTCCAACACATCTTCTTCGGCTTGAGCCTCATCCACCGCGTACTCACGGCAAATGACTGCCGCAATGGCGCGTATGGTATGCTTTCCATCGCACAAGCTCCAAACGCGCGCCCCAACCTCGTTCAACACATTGACTTTACCACGCGCAGGAACAACCACAACCGCTTCTTTGTCAAGCACACGGCCGATAGCAGAAGCAGAATAAGAGGGGATCGAATCAACAGTAAGCATTGTCTTCTACCATGATATGATTCATCCAACAATCAGGAAAAACTCTCAAACTCTCAAACGGCGCGCCAATACACTCATTGCCAACACAACCCGATTGAACAAACCCACCCCAGGCTGAAGGACACGCCAGACGGGGTGGAGGAAATTCCAGATGCGCCGCCCGCCTCGCTCAGACGCTGCGACGCGGCCAAACAAAGCAGAAGGGGGAACAGGAGGATCGACCATCCAACACGCATCACCCTTTGTGATCAACCACTCTGACGAAGAACTGATCAAACGATGGGTGAGCAAACCGGCGGCGCTTTGCACGACAATAATATCACCCGGTTTCAGCTCGCTGGCCAACGCCGGGGTAACAACCACAACGTCGCCAGGGTCTAACCACGGACGCATGCTGCCGCTGCTAACCCGCAAACGGAAAATCTGCCCTGAGGAGCGGCTTTCCAATGCCAGGGATAGAGCCAACTGCGCGTAATCAGTTTTCATTGCGCACCATCGGCAAAAATAGATTCCGCAACAACACGTCAATTTGTAAGGTCAGGAAGATTTTTTGCGACGGATCGTTCAACGAGACGATCTGCAATTCTTCCTGATGCAAACTGCCGGCAAGCGCATCCGGCGGGATTTGCACCGCCGCCTGGAGGGTGATATGACCACCCGATGGAAGCGGCCCAAGCGGCGGCAGCGGATCAAATTCGAGACTCCAGCCTGGCGTAGAGGCAACCAGGTATTGATCGGGGGCGTTTCCGGTATTGGTGATAACCACAGTGAAGTTTACCACATCCCCGCGCCGCCCGGCGGCTCTATCTGACAAAACGACCGCCAAAACGCCCACCGTTCGTTGAGCAGTTGTGGTGAAGGAAATCATGGCGGAACGCGCCGGATTGCCTTGCGAACGGACGGTCAAACTGGCCTGATCAGAAGCGCCATACAGGGCGTTTGCCGGCAGGTGGACGACAAGCTGCACATTGGCCCGTTCGCCGGCCGCCAAGACGAGGGGCGGCGTGGGCGAGACATCCGCCGGCCAGAGCGCAGAGGGCTGCACGGTGAAGGTCTCGGTATAGTTGCCCGTATTGGTGAGAGCCAGGGTATAAGTGACTGCTGAGCCTGGATCAGCGGATAAGGCGCTTACCTCAGGGGTAAATTGAAGGTCGAACAGCCGTTGAGCAGTTGTGGTGAAATGGAACACAGTGAAAAGCGCGGGATCATCTTGCGAGCGAACGGTCAGAGCGGCCTGGTCAGAAGCGCCGTACAGGGCGTCTGCCGGCAGGCGGACGACAAGCTGCACATTAGCTCGTTCGCCGGCCGCCAACACAAGGGGCGGCGTGGGCAAGACATCCGCCGGCCAAAGTGCAGAGGGCTGTACGGTGAAGGTATCAGTATAGTTGCCCGTATTGGTGAGAGCCAGGGTATAAGTGACTGCTGAGCCTGGGTCGCCGGATAAAGCATTGACCTCCGAAGCCGCTCGCAGCCCAAACAGCCGTTGAGCAGTTGTGGTGAAGGAAATCGCCGTAGAAAGCGCGGGATCATCTTGCGAGCGAACGGTCAGAGTGGCCTGATCAGAAGCGCCGTATAGGGCGTCTGCCGGCAGGCGGACGACAAGCTGCACAGCGGCCCGTTCGCCGGCCGCCAAGACGAGGGGCGGCGTGGGCGAGACATCCACCGGCCAAAGTGCAGAGGGCTGCACGGTGAAGGTATCGGTATAGTTGCCCGTATTGGTGAGAACCAGGGTATAAGTGACTGTTGAGCCTGGATCAGCGGATAAGGCGCTCACCCCAGGGGCAGATTGAAGACCAAACAACCGATCCACTGTCACGTCCAGGCGCGCGACCTGACTGATGGCCGGGTTGAGGCGCGAGCGAACCTCCACATAAGTATTGCGTTCTAAGCCCCAGGGCAGTAAGTTTCCCATCGCGTCGGCGCGCAAAACATGAACATTTGCCTGCACAGCAAACGAGTCGCCAGAACCAAGCGTGGCGGTCGTGGAGGGGCTAAAACTTACCGGCCAACCGGCGGCAGTCAATTCAAAAACATCGGTATAGTTGCCAGTATTGGTGATCGTCAAGGGAAAAAGCACAGAACTTCCCGGTTTCCCAGCGCCATAGGCGATCAAAGGCGCAAGCTGCACCGCGATTTCCGCCTGCACAATGGTGGTCAGAACAACCGTCTCCTGGATAGACGCAGCGCCGCGCGGCGTGATCTGCAGCACAGTGATATTTTGCGATCCCAGCGGCGTCTCAGGTGGAATCTCAATTTCGACCAGCGCCGCTCTTGTCTCATTGACTGCCAGTTGTAATGGAGGCGCAGGATCAAGATTGACCGGCCAGCCGCTCACAATTTCCACATCAAATGAAGCCGGGGTATTGCCGGTATTGGTCACAGCCACAGGATAATTGACCGTATAGCCGGGGATCCCAATCCGTTCATCGTGAAGAGGGTTCACCGCCAGACCATAGCGAATCAATACCTCTGTATGCAAAGACTGTGCAGCTTGCTGAAGGGGATTAAGCTGTGAAACCACAGCAATTTGCACATCCTGGGCGCTGAACTGGAGCGCATCTTGTGGGACAGTTACAAGAACTGTCAGGGCTTGCTGCTCCCCAGGCGCCAATGGGCCGACCTGCACCGCGCTCAACGCTGCCGGCCAGGCCTCTCCTCCCAGGCTGCCCTCCGCGAGGGCGGTGATGGTGTAAGTATCTGCCTCAGTGCCCAGGTTCGCCACTGTCAGATCATATTGCACCGTGACCCCTGGCGTAACCGTTTGTGTGATCGCGCCATTGGCGGTCAACCCGGGGCGGTGTAAAGGTACGGCCAGCTTGAGCGCCGGGTCGCCAAAGAGGGTGAAGGTATGGATTAAATCGTAGTAAGCGCCCTCTTGATAGAGCGCCAATTTGCTGGCTTGGGTCGCCGGCCCTAACAAACCAAGTTCATCACGATAGACGGCGCGATAAAAAGCCTTGTGCAACACCTGGTGCGCCATGCCAAGTCCTAAACCGGTGGGCGCATAACCACTCACCGTACCATAGATCGGTTGGCGCAGCATTCGCACCGCCAGGCTGAGGTTGACGACATCGTCTGGCTGCGCCGGCCAAAACCAATAACCGGTCAGGCAGGTCATATCCACGGAAACTGGCAAAGGTTGGGGATTGCGAAAAGCGGCCACATCATTATAGTACATCGTCTGCGGCGCAGACCAGCTTGGAAAATCCCCATGCCCAAGGTAATTCAAAAATAAGGCCCCACTGATATTCAAAGTATGGGTGATAATATCTTCTTTGATCGGCAGGCAAGCTGTATCGGATGCGCCGCAGCCGGGTTGGCCCAGATAATTGGGAAGATAAAAGCGGTCAATCGGGTAACGCGAGGGAATGCCAGCGATCACTTTCTCGGCCTCGGTGGGAAAATCGCCCGCCGTATCAGGATCATCGGCGACAAAGATCAGGCGCTGCTGCTCTGGCGGCAGCGAGGCAGATTCGTATGCGATAATCTTATCCACGATGCCTTCCAACTCAGCATTACTCGTGACGATCATTCGACTGATCAAAACATCCGGTAGAATATCGTCGCCGGCCACAGTGGCTAACAGATTGGCGCTGTCCACAATGCCCTGCCAGGGGTCTACCAATGCCATATAAGGCAGCATCGTCACCGGTCGCCAGCCAAAAGGTTGGCCATTGCCCTGGACAATTGGATAACGCCGGGGATTCCAATGTCCATCGCCGACCAAAATCACATACTCCGGGCGCACCGTCCAATTATTGTAGGCGTAGCGCAAGAAATTTTTAATTGCCAGAGGATGCTGAATGCCATCCGCAAATAGATTGTACACATCCGTCACATCCACAACGCGAGGCGTAAGTGTTCCATCGCGGCGATAATCGGCCAAACGCTGCGCGGCGGTGATAAAATCGCTGTGGGTGATGATCAAATAATTAGCCCCCGGCGAAGCCGCCAGCAAATCGGGGGGAGTATAGGGGGTGATCGAAACAGGCGATTTCAGCGCCCCATCCGCGGCCACAAAGAAGCGTCCGCCGGCTTGCTGAGTAACGTCAAAGGTCACTGTATAAGATTGACCGGCAGCAACCAGTGCATTGGTAACCAGGGTTGGCGTGAAAGGAACTGTAACATCCAAAACCCAAAGATCACCGGCGCTAAACCCGCTGACTGTATATCCCTGGCGTCCTGGCCCGCCGCTGGCGCGAAAAGCCAGTTGATCACGATCGGCCTGGAAGCGCCGTGCATACTCGACCTCATACCAGTTGAAATACAGATCCTCGCGGCTGAGGGCGGCCCGATAAATCCCCAGGTTAAGCAGGTTGGCGCCTTCCTGCAAAGCAGACTGGCTGACCGTCCCCTCAAAAACATGGCGGACGGGTGTGTTGTAGGCATCCCAAGCGGCGTCTTCCACCACCTGCGGCGAGTTGTTCATGGTAATGCGGGTATGATGATCAGGGCTGCTAGTCGAGGCTGCGCGGGCGACCACATCGCCGCGCACAACAGCATTGAATGAGCCAGCGGCCAGCGCAGTGAGGGTCACAGGAAATGTAACGGTATAGGGAAAAGAAACTGTCTGGATACGGCGGGAAAAAAAGATGTCTTCTTCAGTAAAATGAATCAAATAGACCCGTTCTGCAGTCTCATAACGCGCCGTCTCGGTATAAGCGTCTGCCACAGCGATGCCAGGCTGATGAGCGCCATTGATCTGCGCCATCCGCAAGCCGGGCTGATCGCCGATCTCCAGCCAATACACGTTTTCGTCGGTATACAACTCATTCCGCAAGCCCTCATCAGGAGCAAAAGAAGTTAATTGGGGAGGACAATAAGTATAGAGACAATTATTCAAAAGCCAATACAAATTGGCGTAATCGGGATAGCGTGCGGCAAAGCGATCGCCGTTGAACTTCTCGCCATAAAAAAGAATCGCGTCTCCCTGGTCAAAATGACCATCGGCCTCCCCGGTGACGGTAATGGCCAGGGTCAGGCCCAGGTTTGAGAGGGTCAAGCTGCGTGGATCGAGCGTATCCAGGGTAGTCGCCGGGACGCCGGCCGCGGCCAGGTCAGCGTATGTCAAACGATACAGGCCATCTTGCTTAACCACAATTTTATAGCGCGCGGCAGATGCGGCGCGCACTGACAGCGGCTTTTCTACTGTGGAGCGCGCACGCCAGGCCTTGGCGCTCTCATAATTTAAGAGACTCTGCCGGTAGAGCGACTCAAAGGCTGCATCTGGGGCCGGCGATGAACCAAGACTCTGCGCCTGGCCGCCAAAGCTCAACTCAACCAACATGAAACGCCGCCAGATTAACTCCCCGCTGGCGGCGCGATATTGAAAGGGAAAAAATTCCAACCTGACAAAGCGCTGATCGCGCAGCCAGCCATCCTGCGCCAGGCGCACCGGGCTTTCGGGATAGAGGCGATCACTGGCATACACCTGGGAATCGGGCTGATAGACCTGCTCGGCCTGTTGATCGCCTTCTTCAAAACTCGGATAGGGAGCCGGCAGCAAAGTATAGCGCCCGGCGATCCTTTCAACCTGTTCTTGCAATAGCTTGACCTTAAATGTCACCCCGGCCGGCGCGCCAAGCATGGCCGAAAGGAGCGGCATTTGCGGGCTGCCTGAACGCGCGCTCACCCCGGCTGCTGGAAGCGATAGCACATCAAATTCCTGTCCATTTTGCTGCTGGCGCTCAAATGAAAACGCCGGAGTTTCAACCGAGAGTAAGACGCCCCTTTCGTCAGAACGCAAGATTTGGATGCGCGGAATTGGCAAAGCTTCTTGAGCAGCCGAAGAAGAAACGCCGCGCCAGGGTTGGAACGATTGCGCGCCGGCGGAAATGAACAGACTCAGGCCAAGCCATAACACCATGAACCGGTGAGATACACGCTTGAGCATAAAACGTCTCCTGAGAAGAATCAAAACAACCTCTCAAAGGAACAGCAAACTTAGTCCCTTCCCTCTGAGAGGTTGTTTTGATGAAATAAAAACGCGTTTAAAAATATCTTTTCTCTTTATTCACCATCATCGTTCAATTCAAGTGGATCCAAGAACCCAGTTCCTGGGTGCGGCGAACCTGCTCGCGTCTCTAATTCTAATTCGTGAATTACTTCAGGTTTTGCATAGAACTTGCGCGCGACAATGGTATCCTGCTCTTTTTGAATAAATAACATAATCCACTTCCTTTAGTAAGGGAGAAAATAAAATAGTAAAGGAGAAAATAAAAAACGCGTTAATTTTTGATAGACGTATTTTATCCGATTCTCAACACAAAAGCAAGACCGCGCGAAATGGATTTTGGATTAGTTTGCTATTTTGCAAAGAGGTCCCGGCGGCGGTTTCAAACCAGCGAAATGGAGTTCCAGGATGGGGAAATCCGCGCGAAGAACCAGCCTTTAAGCGCTTCCAATAAAGCAAAACCCAGGCACAAACTGATCGTCAACAAGGCCAACTGCCCGGGCAAAGCCTGCATCGCGCCGGTGACAATCGCATTGCTGTAGGCCACCGAACCCCCAGATTGAATCGCTTGCACTCGATAGGTGTAAGTCTGCCCGGGAAGCAGCCACGGGTCTACATAGGTATAAGCCTGGCGCTTGTCATGGGCGGAGACTTCCCCGATCAAGGTAAATTCTTCTTCTCCCAATGGGGCGCGGTAAATTTGATAGGCGCTCACGCCGCCGCTCAAGACAGACCACTGCAAGACAATTCCTGGTTGAAGGACAAGCCAGAGCAAGATAAAAATCGCTGTCGTCAAAGCAAGGTATCCCCAGAGAAAGAGGGATGATGGATAAGCAAGGCTGCGGACAGCCGGCTGCGGAGATTGAGCGATGACATCCACCAGGCGTTGGTAAACCTGGGGCGGCGGAGAATGCTGCGGCTGGCTGGCTACGATGGCCCGCCAATGCGCCATCCGCGCATCATGAACTGGCTTAGATGGTACAGAATTGGGATGAAAAAAGCGTTTAATCATACTTGACTTTTCCACTAAGGGTCTGTAACGCATTATAAATACGACTTTTTACCGTTCCAACCGGGCAAGAAATCACTTCTGCAATCTCTGCATAAGACAACTCTTGCACAAAGGCTAATTCCAACACTGCGCGATGCTTTGGCGAAAGCTGATCCAACGCCTGTTGAATGTGTTGGCTTTCAAGCTGCTCCTGGACAATATTTTCCAGGTCATAGGCCGCCGGCTTTTGCTGCAAATGGACATCAAATAATGAGTCCATCTCTCGGTGCTGCCGCAGCCACGAGACTGCCTGGTGATGGGCAATGCGGAAGATCCAGGTTTTTACCCTGGCCCCGCGGCGGTAACGCCCTGCGCCGCGCCAGATCGCAATGAAAACATCTTGCAACAAATCCTCTGCCTGCGGCGCTTCGCGCACCAAACGCAAAAGGTAATTGTAGACGGAGACGCTGTAACGCCGGTACAGTTCGCCGAGCGCCAGATCATCAGCGGCGGCAATGCGCTGCACCAAAACATAATCAATCTCGTCTCTTGCGTCATCCTGAGCGCGCCGATTGGCAGTCTCTTGTATCTGCTCAACCCGAGGAAGTGATAAACTGGTATCCATTGCGTCTATTATTATAGTCGTAAATCACGCTGATCTGGTTCATTTTTAATCAAAGATCATGACCAGCAAACTCTTCAGGGGCGGCAGCCACCGGCCAAAAGGAGTCATCCGGCAAAAAATAGAGACGGTAGGCAGGAACTACCGCCAGCAGTTGGGTATAACGGCCAAGCAACTGCACGAGAGAGGGTGGATCCGCCGGCAAAACCGGAGTGCTGGCGACCAATTCAGCCGCAGCCTGCCCGGCCAACATCCGTTCACGGCGCACATCCACGGCCTGCACCAGGCGATATAGAGCAGTGAGCGGCGCATGACCCGGCGCCGGGCGCACCTGGCTGAAATTCCAAAAGGGGGTAGACCAGGCAGCCCAGTTCCCTTCCCCCGGCATGATGGCTATCAAATCATCGTTTAAGACCAGGTCGTTGGGTGAAAGCCGGGCGACGGTTGTTTTGCCGCTGCCCGAATGACCAAAAAACAGATAGCCGCGCCCGGCGCGGACGATTCCCGCGCCATGCACCAAGATTCCGCCGGCGCGAAAGAGCAAGAGCGCATACGCGACGCGCAAAAAGTAATCTACATCGGAAACCGGGTAATCTGAAATTAAAGACAGGCTGGCTTCAGCGCGCGCCAGGTCAATCTGCCCAGAGTAATGGGGAACATCAAAATACAGTTGGTCGCCGCGCAGGGTAAAGAGAGGACTGACCCGACTGGCATCCGATGGGCCCCTCTGCCAGTTTAAATGCAGCGTGAATTGAGGAGAAGCGGGCGAGGTCTGCTGAAAGCCCGCATAACGCTGCGCCAGCTTCTCCAGCAGGCGCGGCTGATCGCAGCAAATCTGCATCCCGATGCCGGCGATCGCAAAGCTGTAAGCATCGCTATAAGCGCCGCTGCAAGCGCCGCTATAAGCGCACATCAAGCCGCCTCCTCTTGAGGCGAGGCGGCTGATTCTTTCAAACGGTTCCTGGCGAGACGGCCGTGCAGCAAATTCAGCCATCCCCAACCCAGGATGAAGACGGAAGCCAATGCCAAAGCCCAGGTCGCTGCGCCGCCGCCGGCGTCGGCGCGCGCTTCAATCGGGCCATTGCGACTCAGGTTGCCCTGCGCGTCCACATCTTCCAACCAATAGAAATAAGTGCGCCCAGGGCGCGCCTGCTTATCGGTAAAACGATAGTCGCTGCCAGCCAAAGAATCTGCCGCGGCGGGGATCAGGCTTTCGTTGAGGCGCTTCTGAGCGCCCTCCGGGCTCTCGCTGCGATAGAGATTAAAGCCGACCGTATCCAATTCACTGGCCGTAGTCCATTCAACCACGACACTGGCAGTGTTGGCGTTGAACAACACAGAAGCGATCAGCC
>CAIQJJ010000672.1 GCA_903872065.1 uncultured Anaerolineales bacterium
AGGATGTCTGGATGCCTCCCGCCCAGGCGCGCTGAGCTTGTCGAAGCGCATCTTCCTTCGACCGTCCTTCGACCATCCTTCGACAAGCTCAGGATGCCTGGATGCCTCGGTAGGCGCGCTGAGCTTGTCGAAGCGCATCTTCCTTCGACCGTCCTTCGACCGTCCTTCGACAGGCTCAGGATGCCTGGATGCCTGGATGCCTGGCATCGCATCATGAACGTATCACGCCGGGAAAATTTCAATCCTGGCACAAAAAGCAAGAATTTCACTCGTAAAGAACCAATCAGTAAACCAAGCAGGAGATTTTTATGAATAACTTTCAAGGAAAACGCATTGTCATCACTGGGGCCACCCGGGGAGTTGGTTTCGAGTCGGCCAAACTCTTCCTGGCGGCTGGCGCCGAGGTCTTCGGCACCGGCCGAGACCAGGCCCGCCTCAACCAATCGGCAGCCGAACTGAGCAAACTGGGGGCGCTTCATCCCCTTCCGGGCTGATTTCGATGATCCTGCTGCTCCAACTGCCGTCGCTGAGGCTGTAGCCGCCACCTGGCCGGCCCTCGACATTTTGGCGAATAATGCCGCCGTTCAAACCTACAAGAAGGATTGGTATGACGAGGGCCTGGGTTTGCTCGATCAACAATGGCGCTGCAACGTTTTCGCCCCCCATGAATTGATCTTCCACCTGGTTCCGCTGCTCGAAAAAGGCGTGGAACCCCGGATTGTCAATGTGAGCTCTGGGGCCGGGAACGCCACTGCCTTGCGAACATCCTCCGATATGCCGACCTATCGCTTGACGAAATACGCTCTCGGAGGCGTGACCATGCTCTGGGCTGGCGCACTTAAAGGACGGATCGCCGTGAACGCGCTCGATCCGGGCTGGCTCAAAACCGATTTGGGCGGCCCCAACGCCCCAGGCGAACCGGCCGACGGCGGACAGCGCATGTGGGAAATTTGTTCCCTACCCTGGAGCGAAACCGGTAAGTTCTGGTATGGCAACAAAGAAATTGCATTTTGAACGCTTCCTTTGCGCTCTTGGCGGCGTTAAATGTTCAGCGTTCAACTATTACGAAAATAGACCGGTCGGGCGCTTGTAGTGGCGACTTCAGTCGCTAACCTTGCCCATAACGGCTGAAGCCGTCACTACGAAAGCGTCTTTTTTCATCCTTTGGGGTGTTGCCTAAACATGATCTCTGGCTTGTTACGCTCTCCGCGCCCTCACACTCGCGCTGGAGCGCTGTGGTATAATTTTTTCGACAGAGCTATCCCGTTGTTGAAATCGAGGAAATGTCTATGGCGCACGTGTTAGTTGTTGACGATTCAAAATTTGCCCGCTTAACCCTGCGAACGATCCTGGAAGAAGGCGGACATCAGGTATCTGAAGCGGAAAACGCTGCACGAGGGCTGGAATTGAGCCTGCAATTAAAACCTGACCTGGTGACAATCGATCTGCTTATGCCCGGGACAAGCGGGCAAGAACTGCTGCGGCAGTTGATCTCCCACCACCTGCCATGCCCTGTGGTGGTGGTCAGCGCGGATATTCAAAAAGCGACCTACAACGAGGTCATGGAAATTGGGGCGGCGGCGTTTGTGCAGAAACCTTCCGATGCGGAAGAGTTCTTGGAAACCATCAACCGTCTGTTGAAGTGAAATTGCTGCTTATACGTGGGATGCGGTTAAGATCAAAGGAGCGTCATGGAACTGACCGCCATGCAAAAAGATGTGATTGCCGAGGTATCCAATATCGGCTTTAATCGCGCCGCCGGCGCTTTGTCCATGTTGTTAGCGAAACGCGTCAGGTTGCAATCACCAGCTTTGAGCTTCTACCGAATGGATGAACTGGAAAGGCTGCTGCTGCCCGGCATGGAAAAAGAGGTGACGACCGTCCATCAGATCTTTAGCGGCGCAATTTCTGGCAACGCTCTGCTGCTCTTGGGCGGCGACAGCGCCTCGGTTTTGGTCGATCTGTTGACTGGCGGATCGGGCAAAGCGCACCGCATGAATGTTTCCGATCGCGAGGCCCTGGTTGAGGTGGGAAATATCTTGCTCAACGCATACCTCGGCACATTTGGCAACATGCTGAAAGTCCAAATTTCTTTCACTGTGCCGCATTTGCGGGTGGACGACATCAACCAGATCTTTAATTCACTGGTGGTTGGGGAGATTACGGTGCATTATGTTTTGGTGATCTCCACCGAGTTTGCTATGGAAAATGGCAGCGTCAGCGGGAAGATTATCTTGATGATGGGCATTGAGTCGCTTGAGGCGCTGCTGGCCGCCATTGACAAGATGAATTTGAACGCCTGAGGCGAGTATGCCTCCCGATGCCAGAGCCGCGAGTGAGGCGAATCCGCCTCAAACATTCAAACTCAACCTCTTGGATGCGCTGCCCTTCGGCGCGATTGTCACCGATTCGGCCCTGCAAGTTGAGCATCTGAACGTTTGGCTGCAAACGCGTTATGCGAACTGGGCGAATTGTATTGGCTGCTCGCTCGAAGATGCTTTCCCCGGTTTGAAACAACGCGGCCTGCTGGCGGCGTACGACATGGTGCTTTCCACCGGCCAGCCGTTCACGCTCTCCTCGCGCTTGCACCGCTACCTTTTGCCTCTGCCGGCTGATCCAGAAAGCGGACTGGAATATATGCCGCAGGCCGCCATTATTGCGCCGCGCCTGGATAAAACCGGCATCCACGGGACATTGACCTTTGTTTTGGATGTAACCGAGCGCATCCTGACCGAGCAAGAATTAAGGGTGGAGATCAATAAATTAAATACGCTTTACGAAATTGATCTTGCCCTGGCGACGCTCGATTTAGAGGCCTGCCGAAGCACGCTGGTGGAGAATGCGCAGCGGCTGTTCCAGGCAGATGGGGCGGCGCTGTTAGTCTCGCTGCCAGTGCGGTTGGAGACCATCGCCGGCCGCCTGCTGGAAGCCCCTGCCGATCCAGACGGGCGCGCCGGGCTGCTTGCCCGCGTCCACCAGCAAAACCGGGCAGAGAAAATCAAAACCTCCGGCGGCGGCTATGCGGCAATGGCGGCCCCCTTGTTGTTCCAAGGCGAGCGCCTGGGTGTGCTGCTGCTGGAGCGCGGCGGCGGGAGGTCTTTCAGCCAGGCCGACCTGGATTTATTGGAGGCTCTGGCGGCGAGAGCAGTTTCCTATTTGCACAATGCGCAACTGCATGCGCAGCTGCAGCGCGCCAACCACCAATTGGAAGCGTTGATCAACGCGGTGCATTTGATGAGCACTCATCTGAGCATCGAACCGCTGGTAGATTCCATCGTGACCCTGGTGGCGCAGGTGTTTGGCGTAGAGACGGTCGCCTATTTGAGCTTGAATGGGCAGCAAAACGTTTTTGATCTGGTCTCTGCGCGTCCGGCTTTGCCGCCGCCCAAGCCTGGCTTACAGCTTGCGCGCAGTGTGGTGGAGAATTTGCTGCGTTCGGTGGGAACGGTGGGAATCGTTCACCTGGGGCGTACTGGCGATCTCGATGGCAGTTTACGACAGGTCTTGTATGCACTGCGCCAGGGCCAGCCCTGCACGCACCTGCTCTATAATGCCATTACCAGCCATAACAACCTGAGCGGGGTGCTGCTCATTCCTTATGAGCCGCGCGGCCAAACTTTTCAGGCAGATGACCTGCGCGTCCTAAAAGAACTCGGCGTTCAGTTTGGACTGGCGCTGGAAAACGCCTCGCTTTACTCCAATCAGAAATTGTTGGCTTCCACCGATGCACTGACCGGTTTGGGCAATCGGCGCAGTTTCGACGAGGACCTGAAACGCAACGTGGAACGCTCCCAAAGGCTCAGGCAGTCGTTGGGCTTGATCATATTAGACATTGACCATTTCAAACGTTTCAACGATGCTTTTGGCCACCCGGCCGGCGACGAGCTGCTGCGGGCGTTGGGCTACGTGATCGAGTCAAATTTGCGGATCGGAGACCGCGCCTACCGCTACGGCGGCGAGGAATTTGCCGTACTGCTGCCCGGCGCCAATTCGTCGGCGGCCTTGTTGGTGGCCGAGCGTTTGCGCTCCTGCGTCCAACATGGCTTGGTCGCCCACCTGTCCCATTCCGAAACCCTGAAAACCGCGCCAGAAATGGCGTGGTATGACATCACCATCTCCCTTGGCCTGGCCATCAGCGCCCAATGCGACGGCGACCTGCAAGCTCTGCTGCGTTCCGCCGATGAAGCGTTGTATCGCGCCAAAAACGCCGGGCGCAACCAGGTTTGTCTGTCCCCCGACTCTTTATGATTTGCAACACAAAGCCTGAAGGTCTTGTCCACAAAAAACAACCGTCATAAGCAAAGGAGACCTTCAGGGTTTCGGCAGCGAGGCTACCCATTGGCTGCGGGTTTGGCCGGCTGTAAAGCGGTGGTAATCGCCTGGATCAAATCCATCAGTTGGGTGGTGGAAAAGCCGTTCTTGTAAGTGATGCGCATGGTATTGATGGTAATGGCTTCGCCCACCGGGTCGCGGGACGAGATCACCACGACCGGAATTTGGGCTAAGGCCGGGTCGCGGCGCATTTCTTGCAAGACGCCGAAACCATCCAGCACGGGCATAATCAGATCAAGCAGCAGCAAATCTGGCGGGCGGGCGCGCAAAATCGAAAGGGCGCGGCGGCCATTTGGCGCTTGCAGCACCGTGTAGCCGTGTTCATCGGATTCGAGCATGCGCGCCAGGAGATGCAGTTCGTCGGGCTCGTCGTCCGCCGCCAGGATCGTCTGGATCGGTCGTTCCACCCCCCGCTGGGCGGCAAGCCTGGCAATCGCATCCAGCAGATGGTCGCGCGAGAGCGGTTTGACCAGGTACTGCGCCACCCCCAACTGCTCGGCGGCGGAAACTTCGCCCGGCAGCCAGCAGGAGATGATCGGCGTGAAAAACGGCGCCGCCGCCAATTCACTGGCGTTGACCGGCTCGAACGGCGAATGATTGATGATTAAAGCCTGCGCCGGGCTGCGTTCAAGGCTGAGCAGCGCCTCGGCCAGGGTTTCGGTTTGAGCAATTTCGGCCTGCGGCAGGTAGCGGCGCAGCAAGTGTTCGAGGGTCTTTTCTTTTTCCACCACCAGCAGGCGAGGGCTGATTTCTGGCGCAGCGAAGCGGGAGGGGCGAGTGCGCAAGCGGTAGCCCATTTCGTCGCCGGGGATGATGCTGCGCCGCAGATCGAGCCTGGCGGTCGAGCCTGCGCCGGCCGTTTCCATCGCAGCCGGCGGGTCCATCGAGAGGGCGATGAAAAACGTCGTCCCTTTGCCGGGTTCGCTTTCCAACCACATTTTCCCCTGGTGCATCTCAATAAACTGTTTGGAGATGGTCAGGCCCAACCCACTGCCGCCATACAGCCGCCGGATAGAATTATCCAGTTGTTGGAACGGCTCGAAGATGCGCTTTTGTTCTTGCAAGGGAATGCCCGGCCCGGTATCGCGCACCGCAATCTCCAACTGATCGCCGGCGCGGCGCGTGCGCACCGTCACACCGCCGCTTTTGGTAAAACGGCCGGCGTTG
>CAIQJJ010000673.1 GCA_903872065.1 uncultured Anaerolineales bacterium
CGTCAAGTATCGAACCGGCCTTGAACAATTTTTGCTGCATGAGGGTCACTCCTCTCCTCGCAAATCGCGATCCAGCCTGTGCAAATCCACCAGTTGCGCATGGATGGTTCGCGCTTCGTCCACGGCCGCCTCGGTGAAACCGGCGCGGGCAAAGTAGACATAGTGCACCGTCCAGTCATTCCCTGGGGTCGCCCGGGGGCTCTTGTCAACCAACTCGCGGATCACCCCTCTTCCCACCGCTTCCAATCCCCATTTACATTCCCCTAATAGAATTGCCTTCTCCTGCCAGTTCACGGCGACCACATCTACCTGCGCATCCGCCGCCCAATGGCTGCCCAACTGCTGGAACAAGAAAGGCATCTCCCCACGCCGGGTCTTGGCCGCCACCCAACTGCGGCATAGCTCCTCAAAGGTCGTCATGCCGATGAAGGCGCGAAACTGATCGCTGATTTTCGCCCAGAGAGCATCCACCTGGCCTAATTCGATCAAATCCAGGTCTGGTTCAATGAAGCGGTAATAGAAACGCAAATAGGGGTCGCTCAGGTGATACCGGCTGCGGGTGGCGGTGCTGCGTTGGGCGAGCGGGAGCGTCGCCGGCAGGCGTCTTTCGACCAGGCGCAGTTCTTGCAGCCGCTTGAGATAAGGCTGCAAATTGGGGGGAGGCCAGCCCGGTTGCAGCAGCCATGTCCGCCGGGGTGTGCGCCCCATTCGCAATCGAGCGCAGGATAGCTTCGTACAGGCGCGTCTCACGCACCAGGTCGCTAACCAGCAGCGCTGGCTCGCTGCGGAACATGCCGCTGGGTGCGAACAGATGCTGCTTGATGTTGGCGACCAGGCTTTGCTGAGGATTGATCCATTCCAGGTACGCCGGAACGCCTCCCAGGCAGGCGTAAGCGGCCACGCGTTCTTCAGCGCTGTAGGTGGGGAAAAACTCTGCCAGGGCTGCAAACGGCAAGGGCTTCAGGAGGATCTGACCAGTAAAGCGCCCGTACAGCGGCGCCTGGTAGCTCATCATATCAACCATCATCCCAACATGCGAACCGGCCAGGATGAGCATGATCGGCCGGCCTTTGAAGTGATGATCCCAGGCGGCTTGCAAATGGGAGGGTAGGGAAGGATCCGACTCGGCGGCATAAGGGAACTCATCCCAGATCAAAATCAAGGGTTGATTGCCAATTATGGCGGCCATTTGCTCGAAGAGTGATTCCCAGGAGTCGAAACGCGGCGCGTTTCTGCCCGGGAAGGCGTATTTCCAGAAGGCGCGGGTCAAACTATAGCGAGTAGCTTCGGCGGTTTCACGGTGGGCCACCCAATACACGTATGGCTGCCTGGTCTGCTGCGCCCAATGGAGCAAGAGGGAGGTTTTCCCGATTCGACGTCGGCCGTATAAGACGATGAACTGCGCCATGCGGGCGCGTTCTTGCAACAGTCGATTCAGTTCGTTGATTTCGGCCTGGCGGCCAATGAATTGGGTCATAGGCAATCTCTATAAAAAGATTCTAAGAATCGTTGTATAGAGATTATACATTTTTTGGCTTTTATGGCGAAAGAATCCCAAACTGGTTTTGGGATCGTCATCAATGACAAATGTCACTTGAAAAGATAGGACAATCCTCTTAAAATGACAAAGCGGATCTTTTCTGTATGGGGATCGCTCTGAAAACGCAGTCGCCTTGCTTTTGGCAATCCGTCCTGGGCAGGCGCGCGGCGCGCCGCTTTTTCCCCCCGACCGAAGCAGTGGGGGCGAGGTCTTATCTTTCACCCTATGTCAACCTGCCTGGCCCGGCAGGAATCGTTAGGCGCAAGGAGAATATTTTATGAAACGCAGTTGGTTCAGCAGGATTGTGATTCTATCCACTCTGACAGCCCTGATGCTTGGTGCATTGGGGATTCTAACCGCCCATGCCGCCCTAATTTGCTACGTGAAGGCGGACGCCGCTGGCTTGAACAATGGCTCTTCGTGGACGGATGCCTATGTCAGCCTGCAATCCGCGCTGAACGATGCTGCCTGCACAGAGATTTGGGCGGCGGCGGGAACCTACAAGCCCACCGCTGTCGCGGATCCTACAATCGCCTTCCAACTCAAGAACGGCGTGGCGCTTTACGGCGGCTTCAGCGGGGACGAAACGGCCCGCACTGATCGCCACAGCGATCTGTATGACGATACCATCCTCAGCGGCGACCTGAACGGCGACGATGGAGATGCCTTTGCCAACCGCGGTGAAAACAGCTTCCACGTGGTGATCGGCGGCGCCGACGCTGTGCTGGATGGCTTCACCGTCAAAGGCGGCAATGCCAATGGGTCTGTTTTTGATGATCAAGCCGGCGGCGGGATGTACAACGGCGTCCTATCCAGCCCGACGGTGGCGAACGTCACCTTCCGCGACAACCAGGCGATTTACGGCGGCGGGATGTTCAACACCGAGAG
>CAIQJJ010000674.1 GCA_903872065.1 uncultured Anaerolineales bacterium
GATACCGCCGGCACGGTCAGGCCGAGCAGCAGGTCTTTGGCCAGCGAGAAGCGGTCGGTGGCGTAGGCGATCGCCTGGCGCACGCGCACATCTTGCAGCGCCGGGTGGCCTTTTTCAGGATCGAGGTAGAAGTAAAAACCTTCGTTATAACCGGAGTAGACGCGGTAAACTTTGACGCCGGCGTTTTCCAGGCTGGGGACATCCGAATTGGAGAAGAAAGTTCCCAGGTCGCCCTCGCCGCCGGTCAGGGCCGCAATTTGCGCCGCATCATCGGGGACAAAGCGCACGAAGATTTCCGCCAACTTGGGTTGGCCGGCCCAATACTTCGGGTTGGCGGTGAAGCGGGCAAAGCTGCCCGATTCCCATTCGGCGAAGACAAACGGGCCGCAGCCGACGGTCGGCTTGCGGTTCCACTCGGCGTCGTTCAGCGTGCCATCGGCCTCGAAGACCGGCTGCAGGATGTGCGCCGGGATCAGGCCATGCCACAGCGTACCCATCCAGGGGGCATAGGGTTCTTTGAAGGTAGTCACGACCGTGTACTCGTCTGGCGCTTCCAATTTCTCGAACAGATCATAAGGGCTGGTCGTGGCGACCGCATTTTTCGGGTTGATGTACATTTCATAGGTGAACAGGAAGTCAGCGGAAGTGATCGGTTCACCATCCGACCAGACCAAATCCTGGCGCAGTTTGAGCGTGATCACCTTGCCATCCGGCGAAATGCCGCCGTTCTCAACACTGGGCATTTCACTCACCAGCACCGGGATCGGGTTGTTTTGATCGTCGAAATCCCAAGCCCAGCAGTTCCAGATTTGCTGCGTGATGGACGAAAAGAACATATTGGTGTACAACGGGTTCAGCGTATCAAATTCCTGGGTGAAAATGAAGGTCGCCACACCGGAGGTCGCGGCTTCTGCTGGCGTGGCAGTCGGCGCGGTGGTGGGCGCTTCAGTCGGCTTCTCCGTCGCGGTCGGGGCGGCCGCGGCCGGTTTCTCCGTGGGCGGGACGGAGGTGGCGGTGGGGCTTTGCGGTGTGGCGCAGGCGCTCACCAGCAAAACAACCATCATCAACAAAGAAAACAGTTTCATCTTAGTCATCATTCTTCTCCTTCACATCAGATAGTCTTTTAAACGAAAAATACACCGTGCGTTAAGCCAGTGTATCCTCATTCCACCTGAGGCCGCGCCTGATATTAAAACAAGAAAGCCCCCGTTCTGCTTCTTGATCATGCAGAACGGGGATAGCTAACAGAGGTTCATCAGGGACGGCGCGCATCTTAGATTAACAGTATAACCCGCTTTTCAAATAAATCAATCCTTAGAGGTAACGGATTTTTGCAAACTTTTTTAGGCAAGGTGACAGTCTTTTAAAACCCGATCAGTTCCTGGTCGGCGGCCAACATCTCATCCACCATCTTCCTGATCTCTGGCAGCGACAACTGGCTGAAGACCAGCGGCTCCATCTGCGCCGCCTGGTAGATGTATTGGCGATCCTTCTCAACAAACGCCCGCATCCCCAACTCCTCGATGGTCAGGTTCATGCGGTCATAACCGGCCAGGGCTGGCGGCAGGGCGCCGATGAAGCACGGGTGCAGCCCTGTCCCATCCGCCAGGATCGGCACTTCCACCACGCTCTCCGGCGGCAGGTTGGTGATCAGATGATTGTTCTTCACATTGCCGTTGAAGACATACGGCGCGTTCGTCTCCAGCGCGTTGAGAATGCGGGAAAAATACTCGTGGCTGCGCTCGACCGGGATCGCCTCCGTCCCGTTCGCCAGGCGTTGATTTTCCGCATCCTGGGCAGCGCGCTGCTGCATCCAGTGGGCGAAGCGCTGCTCGCGCGTCCAGCCTTTCGGCGGCACGCCCCACATCTTCTCATTCAAGTACCGTTCCATCGTCTCCGGCGTGCGGCGGAAGTAGGCGCTGTATTCCGAATTGTGCACCGAAGATTCGGTGATGAACGCCCCGAAGTACTTCATCAATTCCCAGCGCACCGCGTCGCGGGCATAGATTTCCGGGTCTTGCATTGCTTCCCACAGCAGCGGGTAGGCGTCTTTGCCCTGCCAGGTGAAATCCAGGAACCAGGCCATGTGGTTGATCCCGGCCACTTTATAGGCGACTTCCTCAAAGGGCTTGTGGATATACTCCGCCAGTTGCTGCGCTGTGCCTTGCACCGAATGGCACAGCCCCACATACTTGACCCGCGTCAGTTCACTGATCGTCCAGCACAGCATCGTCATCGGGTTGGTGTAATTCAACAGCAGAGCCTGCGGGCAGACCGCCTCCATCGTGCGCGCGATCTCCAGCATGGCCGGCGCGTTGTACAGAAAATAAAACACGCCGCCGATGCCAGAAGTATCCCCGATCCCGTAGTGAATTCCGTATTTATCCGGGATAAGCGTGTTGTGGTTGGAATTGCTGGCCCGGATGGCGGTGGTGACATAGTCTGCCCCTTCACAGGCGCGGCGCAAATCAGTGGTCGCTTCAATGCGCGCCCCCGTCTTCTCCTGCTCAACCATGCGCCGCGCCAACTGCTCCATCACCCGCAGCTTGTCCGGGTTGACATCCATCAGCGTAATCGTCGCATCCTTCAGCGCCGGGAACGTCAGCATATCCGTAATCAACCGGCGGGCAAACACATAACTTCCTGCTCCGACAATCGTAAGTTTTGGCATAGGTTTCTCCTGGCAGTGATTATATCGCTGATACCGCTGAATTTAAAAACTTTGCGTTCTTTGAGGCTTGGCGGTTAAATTTTCTCTCGCCGCCGGCTGGCCGATCTTTGGCTGGGGCCAGAACTGGCCGCCCGCGTTTATGGCCCGTGGGAAGAGGAAGATGAAAACCTGGCATCCGATTAGAGCTTAGGGCTGCCCTGTAGCAGATAATGCAAGCCGAAAACCAATAATAGCTTTTCTTGTGTTTGGAGCGCTGTTCATACGAACAGTAACGCGGGCAAAATAACAACCCTCGTAAAAGGAACCGCCACGCAAAACGCGATGTATCTCATGTGGCGCTTGCAAATTTTCTCGGCCATCATTTGGATCGTAGGGGTAGGAGTAGTCAGGAGTCGGAAGAAACTTCCCC
>CAIQJJ010000675.1 GCA_903872065.1 uncultured Anaerolineales bacterium
GGCCGGCGCGTGGTCTGGCGAGCTTTGCAGCCTGTTGGGAATTGACCCCCAAAAGCTGCCGCGCATTGTTTCTCCCTGGGAAGTGATCGGCGAGACGACGCCGGCCGCGGCGCGCGACTTTGGCCTTGTCCCTGGCCTTCCCATTGCGGCCGGCTGCGGCGACACCGCCGCCGGCGCCCTGGGCGCCGGCATCGTCCGCCCAGGGATGCTGCTGGATACGGCGGGGACGGCGGCGGTGCTGGCCGCCTGCACCGATCTCTTCACCGCCGATGAGTCCGAGCGGGCGCTGCTGACGATGCGCTCGGTCATCCCCGGCTTGTGGCACCCGCTGGCGTATGTCGCCGGCGGCGGGCTGGCGCTGCGCTGGTTTCGCGACCAGTTTGCGCATAGCCATAGCTCGACGCTGACGCCGCCCTCTGATCTGTATGACCTGCTCTGCGAAGAGGCCGCCCAGATCCCTCCCGGCGCGGAAGGCTTATTCTTCTCGCCTCACCTCGGCGGGCGGGTTTGCCCGGCCAGCCCGGCGATGCGCGGGGTATGGGCCGGCTTTTCTTGGGGGCATACGCCGGCGCATTTCTTCCGCGCCATCCTGGAGAGCATCGCCTTTGAATACGCCTATTACCTGCAAATCTTGCGCCGCTTGCTGCCCGATTTGCAGCTTCTCGAAGCCCGCGCCATTGGCGGGGGGGCGCGCAGCCAGGTCTGGAATCAAATCAAGGCGGATGTGATGAACGTCCCCTACCAACGCCTGCAGCGGGCAGAGTTTGCCACCTGGGGCAGCGCTCTGGTCGCCGGGCGGGCGGTGGGCCTTTTCACAGACCTGGCCGAGACCGCCGCGCGCACGACGCCTCTGGCGGGCGCTCCGCTTCGCCCTCAGGCCGAGCGGACGGCTTTTTACCAACCCCTGGCGGAGCGCTATATCCGCTGGCAGGCGCGACTGGCGCACGATTTTTCCACGCCGTGACCTGCGCCGGGTCGTTGCAAGAGGCGGTATAAATCACCGCTGCGGCATAAACCACCGCTTAGGAGTTTTTGATGAACAAACCGGTTCGTTGTGCTTTGGTCGGTGCCGGGCGCGCCGGTAAGGTGCATGCCAATTCCTTGACGCGGCATGTCAAAGGCGGGCAGTTGGTCTGCCTGGTGGACCCCGTTCCGCAGACGCTCGCCGCAGCCGGGCAGGAGTTTGGCGTGGAAGCCCGTTTTGCCACCCTGGAGGCGGCGCTGGAGTGGGGGCAGTTTGAGGCGGTGGTGATCACCACTCCCACCTTCACGCATTGTTCGCTGGCGGTGCTGGCTGCGCAGGCCGGCAAGCACGTTTTCCTGGAGAAGCCAATGGCGCTTTCGCTGGCCGAATGCGATGAGATCATCGCCGCCGCCGGGCGCCGCGCGGTTCTCTTGCAGATCGGCTTTATGCGCCGTTTTGACCCCGAATTTGCTGCCGCCCATGAACGCCTTGCCGCCGGCGAGATCGGGCAGCCGATGATCATCAGGTCGCTGACCCACGGGCCGGGCCTGCCTCCCGCCTGGGCGCGCGACCTGCGCACCTCCAACGGCCTGCTGGCGGAAGTCAACAGCCACGATTGGGACTGTGTGCGCTGGCTGATGAACGCCAACCCGCAGCGCGTCTATACCGAAATTGCCAATTTCAAGGGCGCGGCGCGCGGCGTGGAGACGCCCGAATTTTACGACAACGCCCTGGTCAGCATTCGCTTCGAGGGCGGCGGGCTGGGCAGCATCCAGGGGATTTGCCCTTGTGAGTACGGTTATGACGCGCGGGTCGAGATCGTCGGCGAGAAGGGCATTCTGCAGATCGGTGAGATGAAGGGGCAGGCGGTGATCGTCTGCACCAACCGCGATCAGGGCTTGCTAACCCCCATCTACCGCACCTGGGCGCAGCGCTTCGCCTGGGGCTATATCCGCGAGATGGAACATTTTGTAGATTGCATCCAGCAGGAGCGCCAGCCGGCCGTCACCGGGTTGGATGGTCGCTGGGCAGTAGCGGGCGTCCTGGCCGCGACGCGCTCGTTCCGCGAAGGGCGGGCAGTCAATCTAAGCGAGATCGCCTCCCTCGCCAGGCATCCTGAGCCTGTCGAAACCAGGCATCCTGAGCTTGTCGAAGGACACTCTGAGCCTGTCGAAACCAGGCATCCTGAGCTTGTCGAAGGATACCCTGAGCCTGTCGA
>CAIQJJ010000676.1 GCA_903872065.1 uncultured Anaerolineales bacterium
CAAGGCTTTTGCCCACCCTCCGAAATCCTGTCAGTGCTAAATGTTTGCGGATGCCTTGTTGCAATAAGGACCGGCTAAGATCGAGCAGAGCTAAAACATGATCTCGGTCGGTGAAAAAAAGCTGCTCTTCCTCAGGATAAATGGTTTCTAACATTGTTCCTCTTGCTATTTGACATACTAGCCATATAGCTAGTATTGTGCGGAGGCAAATCATTTACTCCGCCAGCGCCTTAAACGCCGCCTGGCCAGGGTCGCTGTAGAAATCCATCTGCAACTTATCAATCACCTCAGCGGGCAGATCGGCGAAGTCGCGGCGGTTTTCGGTCGGCAGCATCACCCGGCGGGCGCCGGCGTCGAGGGCGATGCGCAGTTTGTCGCCCAGGCCCTCCACCCGGCTGAGCACACCATGCAGGCTCATCTGGCCCAGGATGACCATGCCACTGCCCAGCCGCCGGCCCAGGATGGCGGAAATCAGGGCAATGTAGAAAGCCACCCCCAGGTCGGCGGCGTCTTTGCCCTGCATCAGGCTGATCACCTGCACATTGATGTCATAGGAAGCGATGTCCCGATCGAGTCCTACCCGGCGGGCATTGGCTTTGAGGTAGTCGTAGGCCATACGAGCGCTTTCACGGATGCCTTTGCCGCTGGCGCCAATGACATTAAAGCGGCTGCCGCCCGGTGTGGCGCTGACCTGGATGCGGTAAAGCGAGTAGCGCGCCTGTTCGCTGTCAAAACCCACCGTGAAGACATCGCCGGGGGCGAGCGAGCCGTCGGGGATGAGCTGGATAGAACCCAGTTCCCGGCAGGGGACGAAGGTTTCTTCGCCGGTTTGTTTGTTAATAAACGACAGGTTGACTTTGGCGTATTCGATCCCGCCCATGCGCTTGAGCTGTTCTTTAACCCGCCGGCGCAGTTCGATGGCAAAGGTCAGGTATTCGCTCATTTCGGCCTGGCTGCACTGCCCATCGGGATGGAGCAGTTTGAGCAGGGCCGAGGTGGTGCGGGCAATCGCTTTGCGGTCGCGTTCTTCGACATGGCTGCCCAGGCTGAAGAATTGATCGTATTTGTCGGTGTAATTACGCCGGCGCAGTTCGGTGTGAAAGATTTCGGCCAGGTAATCGGAAATGAAGCCTATATGGGCAGTGAAATACCCCGGCTGCATTTTGGGAATTTCCCAACCGGGCAGGTAGGCGTGCCAGCGGTCATGGAAGGCCATATCATTGCGCACCGACTCGGGCAGGGCGGCGAAGAGGTGCGAGATGCGAGCGGTGGTTTCAACATCGCCATCCAGGTTGCCGTTGAAGACGATGCCGGCGTCGGCGCTGAGGGTGCCTTTGTCGTCGCCCCTGGAAAAAGATCCCTGCTCCATGTAGCCCTTGTACATCTGCTTATCGGCCTCACGTTGAAAGTTCGATCCGGCGACTTCATCAAATGCGACGGTGTCGTATTTAACCACCAGGCCAGGCTTGTCTTTGCGGTTCTTCCAGCCAAACAGGTCGGGGACGTTGCCCTGGCCGCCCGAAAGCAGGATGATGTATGGCGAAATCTCGCGATAGATGTACGACTTGCCCGTGCCGCGCGGGCCAAGCTCGATCAGGTTGTAGTTCTTCTCCACCATCGGCGCCAGGCGCAGCAGAAAAAGCAGTTTGCGCCGCAAGGTGAAGTCAGGGTGGGTCGGTTCATAACCCATCGAACGCAATAAGACATCCAGCCACTCATCACGCGTGAAGGCAGCCCGCCCGGCAATAAAATCTGGCAGGTGGGCCGAAGCGATCTGGATCGGCGAGAGACGCTGGATGACAAACGGACGGATAGCGCCATCCGCCCCAATCGAGTCGTCATAGACCAGCTCGATATTCGCCCACACGCCGCCGGTCAGCAAGCGTTCGTATTGATAGACCGTCTCATGTTCGATATGCACCTTGTCCAGGCCGCAGGTAGCCAGGCGCGCCCAAAACTTGCCGCCCTGCACCCGCTCGTCAAAGGTGGCAGTCGCCAGGTCAATCAGCTTGAGCGAGCCGCTGCGCTGCAAGCGGGCCTTGATCAGCTCGCTTTCATCGCCGCGCACAATCCGCTCGGTGATGGCGGCCTTGACCAGTTCCAGGCCGCGGCGGATTTCGGCCTCATCGGTAGTTGAGCAATATTTGCCCAGCAGGTATTCCAGCACATACACTGGCACATTGAAGCCGACTTTAAGCTTCTTGACCAGGTCTTTGCGCACCACCCGGCCCGCGAAAGCCTGCATCAGTTTTTCATCCAGCGCATCCAGAATCAAGGGTTCGTCCATGTCCATCACTCCTATGCCTACAGCCAGTCATCCACTTCAACCTGCAAAATAACCTGCCGGCGGTCGAGAATCTCATCATCATCGGCGTCCAGGGCCTGAATTTCGAGCGCCGCGCCCAATGCAGCCCGGCTGCCCTCGACCAGCGCCAGTTCCAGGGTCTGCGCCTCGCCAGCCGGGTCAATTGGGACTGCTGCGGTGGATTTGAACACCGCTTTGCCGCTTTCGGGGATGATCACCCGCAGGCGCGCCAGGCGGCCGGTCAGACCTTCATCCACTTTGTTGAATAAATCGGGCTGGGTGGCTTCGGGGCCAAGCTGCACCCGTTGGGCCAGCGAGGTAATCTGGCTGATAGGTTTCAGCACCACGCCGATTTTGCGCCCGCGCACCGGCCAGATGACCTGAACAAACGGCGTAATCAGCTCTTGCAGGGTAGCGCCGCCGTGAAAAAAGCCCAGCCGGCCGTAGGTCTTAAAGACATTGGCGCCGCGCGGCGTGCAGCACTGCAGGTCGCTATACGGAATCGGGGCAATCAGGGCTGTGCCGTGTTTCAGGTCAGTCCCCACCATTGCCCGGCGCGACTTCCAGCGAATTTCGCCATCTGGCTTGCCAACCTCGCGCTCATCCTCCTCCGGTTGACCGTGATAAAAACCGTGGTCGGTAACGATAAAAATTGCGTTATAACCGGCGGCGCGCAACTGGCGCACCAGAGCAACGTAACGCGCCGCCACTGCATCCATCCCATACGGTTCCAGCACGCCGTCATGATCATCCAGTTCAGCGTCAAAAACAAAGAGCAGGCGGCCGTGCGTTTTTGGCGTCAGGCGGCCGCGGGCTGCGGCCTCCAGAGCATCGCCCAGGCCCAGCAAGGCATCCTCTTTCAGTTTATAGGTCTTCTTGAGCCACTCACGGCGCGGCGCGGCCTGGGCCAGGTTGCCGGCAAAGCCCGCCGCCGTCACTTGCCAGCTGCCGGCGGCATCCAGATCCACTTGCAGCCCGGCGCCCGGAGCGGCCAGGCAAAACGGCATACCCAGCGGCGTGATCGAGGGCAGCGGCGCCCGCACAGCCTGTACCACCGCACGCGGCGCCGGCTCGCCGCGGTTAATGGCCGCCGCAATCCGGCAGCCAACCTCATAGCGGCAGGCGTCCAGCGCCAGCACCGCCGCCGGCTGTTTGCCCTGGGCCTCCAGGGCCGCGGCCAGGCGCGTCCCGGCATAGTCCAGCGGCAGTGCGGCTGCGCTGTCTGGCTGGGCGGCCAGCAGCTCACTGAAGGCCGCGTTCAGGCGATCGAGCAAGCGCAGGTAGGCGCGGGCCAGGCGGGCGCGCACCCCGGCCAGACCGCCTGGCAGGGCTGTCAGACGGGCAATATCCTCGCGAAAGAGACATTCCGAAGCCTGATCCACCTGCCAGCCCTCTGCTGTGTACCAGGCCAGGGCCTGCGCCGCCGTACTCCAGGCGTCTTCCACCTGGCGGGCGGCGCGCAAACGCCCGGCCGCCGCCGCCAATTCGGCCAGCAAGTCCCAGGGCAAGCGGGCGCGAGCACGACTGCCCCAGAAAGCGGCCGCGTGAGCCAGGTAACGCGGCGCAGCCTGCTCCAAACGGGCGGCCAACGCATCAAAGTCTTGCAAACGATCCAGGCACTCAATCTCCAATTGCAGGGCGGCCTGCTCAACGCCGGGCGCAGCCAACGGCGGCGGCAGTTCGGACAGCGAGCGCGCCCAAAATTCCAGGCCGGCCTGGCGGTCGGCGCGCAGCGCCAGGCGCTCAAAGGCATCGGTGTAATCCAGGCGCTTCTGCCACTCATCCAGCAAGTGCAGTGCGCGGTCGCGCTGCGCTTTGCCGCCAATGATCAGATCGCGCTTCGGCAGCGGTTGGGCGGGCAGCAGCGCATCGGCCTGGGTGGCGAGCAGGGCGGCCAGGCAGTGCTGCCGCCAGCTTTCCACTTCACGCGGATTGACCAGCGGCAGGCCGTAATCCTGCTGCAGGCGGCGGTTCAACACCGGCTGCAACTCAGGCTGCACCAGCTCATCCAGCGCCCAGCCGTCGGCCGCCAACACCTGCAAGATGACCGCTTCATCCAGGCGCGGGGCCGGACCCAGGCGGACGCGCCAATCTTGCAAGGTATAATCCAGCCACTCGCGGGCATAGGCCGGCAGCGCCTCGATCACCTCCGGCTGGTCGGCTGGCAGGTCAAGGCCGAACTCGGTCAAACCCTGGGCCAGGCTGAGATCAAGCGCCGCTTCGGCCTGCAGCGCATACACCTTGAAGTAAGTCAGGCGCTCCACCGCAGTTGGCAGCCAGACCAGGCAGGGGCGCTGGCGCGGCGCGGCGGCAAAACGCTGGCGCAGCAGCAGTTCGTGTTCATCAGCCACCCACAGCTCATACATTTCCCCCTCAGCAGCAGCCAGCAGCAGATCTTTCCAGGCGCGCTGCGGGTCGCACCAGACCACCAGCGCCGAAGCGCTTGGGCGATGCCCGAAGGCCGCCCGGACGCGTTCGCGCAGCCACTGGCGCAAGGTGCGCTGTAAAACATCGCTCATAAACCGGCTCCCTTTGCCAAGGCTGTCAATGAGCGGAAGCCGCGAATGTGTAGGGCTGAAATTTTCATACGGTCTCCAGTTACTTTTTTCGTGAAGGGCGGCGTTTCTTGGGCGGCGACTGCTCCAGCGTTTTGCCAAACTGTTGGAGCAATTGTTCTGCCTCCCGCAGTGGCGCGAGTTGTTCATCCTGCGCATACGCTTTATCAGCTTTTTGCCGCCAGGGGATCAAAATCTTTTGCGCCGGGTGATTCGGATTGGCCGCCGCGGATTTGACCAGGGCGTAGTGCGCCTTGAGGCGCAGCACGTAAGCGGCGTCGCTCTCCAAATGCCTGGCGATTACCTTCATCAAGGCTGGGGCATAGGGGCTTTGCGGGTTGAATGGGTCAAGGAATGGCCCGGCGTCTTTCGACGCCCGGTTGAAACCATAGTTGATTGTAGCTGCCTGTTTCTCCTGGTGATTGGCGAAAACATTAAGCATTACCCGTTGACAGTCACAGGTCGGGTCGGGGCAGTAAGATTCTACCAGGCCATATTTATCTGCAGGTATCCCTGCCTGCTCGAACAGGGTTAAAGAACGCGTTTCGGTTTGCGCGAGATCGGGGAAGAGGAGGTGGAAGGGGATGAGGTACATAATTAACGAGAAATGGGTATGCACCAGTCTTGCATTACATTAGCTAATGAAGGTATACATTGGATCAGAGGATCGTAAATCTTTTGGTAACCTTGCTTTCGCCACTCAACAGCCAGATCCCTGGCCCAACCAGGTGGTGGGTTGTCTGACCAATGGATATCTAGCAACATTTGACGGGCCGGGGCCAGAAAAGGAGATTGGATGGATAGAAAATTGGTTAAGTATTGCGCGATGGTTAATCCACCAGGCGGTTGCACGTTCGCTGGAACTCCCCGGCTCAGATCATTAATCCAGCGTCGCAAGTGGCTAATTTTGTCTTGCCGTCGGTGTAACAGCGTATTTACTCGCTTATTCAACCTTAGGAGATGAATCGTATAGCGCGCTTTTTCTAAGTCTGCATCTATAAGATCATCCCTGGGCGCAACGCTGCAAAAACTCACATGATTCAATACTCCCTGGGTATCTATCTCTTCCAAATCATATTCCAGATAACAAATAGGGTCCTCTACACAGGGATTCAACAACAGGGGATTTCCTAAAGCAGGCTGATGCCGATGATCTAATATATCCCAGTGCATACGGGAGCCTTTGCACGAGAACCCATTGCAAATTGTGCAACTCCAGACCAAATTCTCCCACTCAAACATTTTAGCCGGATCCCCATGCTGATAATTTTGACTATTGGGAGATTTGGGCCAGAAATGATCTATCGCGCCACTTTCTTGTTCCGTTTCAGATTCGCAATATGCGCACCGAGTATGAAACATCTGATAAAGTTTATCGCATAGCAGGTGATCTTTTTTGCGAAACTTTTTCCATGAACACTCTATAGCCTCTTTATTTTTCGGATCAATGTGCTGAGCAATAAAACCATATTTGGACAGTCTTCGCTGCAATCTTCTCTCCAATTGTTGAAATTGACATCGAGGGACATGGATCATAACTTATTCTCCTAAATCAACTTTATAAGTTGCAAAAAAATCCATATCCGCCTTAAGCTGTTGGCTTTGAGGCGAGGCAGGTTGGTCCTGCAACCGTTGATTTAAAAACGATTGCAAAGCCTCAAAGCTGTTGATCTTGCGCCGGCGTAAAACTCTCACCAAATCCTTTTGGTCAAATTCCAATGGAATCTCATCAGCAGCATCTGTCATCTTGACAAATAACTTATCAATCAATTCTTCGGTAATTGGCCCTTTCAATTTACGAGTCCTCAAGGCATCAAATAAGTCCAGTAAAACTTCCGTTTCGACATCATACAGGTTTTCTACCC
>CAIQJJ010000677.1 GCA_903872065.1 uncultured Anaerolineales bacterium
CGGTCGGGCGCTTGTAGTGGCGACTTCAGTCGCTAACCTTGCCCATAACGGCTGAAGCCGTCACTACGAAAGCGTCTTTTTTCATCCTTTGGGGTGTTGCCTAAACATGATCTCTGAGTAGAAACAGATCGCAAACTGGCGCGAAGAGCCTTTGATAGGATCGAAGCGATGATGCGCGACCCTTCTATTTTTGTCTGCCGTTTTGCCCAAAAGGTCGCGCGGTGGTTATAGGGAAGCTGTCCGTTGGACAGTTTTTTCGCTAAACTCGCATCCAGATTTGAATTGCTGCATGCGGAGCGTGGGGACTTGCGAAGGCAAAGTGCAAGGCTTATAATTATTCCACGGGTCTACTCGTATTGATAGACTTTCTTCAAAGGTAGTTCGATGATCATAAAACAGGTCACGCACAGTCGCCAAGATGAAACCATCGAAGCAAAGACACGTTGGTTTCGCTCTCTATCTATCAGCGAAAGAGCTGAATTATTGAACTCGTACATAGACATGATTCTGGAAGTAAATCCCAAAATTATGGAGCTAAAACGTGCTCAACCGATTAAGGGACGTATTCGCATCGTTTCAAAAACATAAAGTCAAATATCTGGTCATTGGAGGCGTGGCTGCTGTATTACATGGTGTACCGAGGGCCACCTTTGATTTGGATATTTTGATTGAATCCATTTTTCAAGACCGAGTGAGAATAGATGTGCAAACGAGCACGCCAGGTTTGGTATTCTCCGATGCATGGAATAATCGCGAAACTATGGAATACCAAAAGCAGAAATTTCATGTGGTCTCGAAAGCTGATTTAGTAGCCTCAAAAAGGGCGTCCGGGCGAGCAGTTGATTTAGAAGACGTTCGTTTGCTTACACTTGATGACACTGAATAGGGTTGTGGAAAGTGGTTGTAGAAGAAAACGAAGGTAAGGCCCAAATTTAAACCAAGCTCTCCAAATATCTGATGCGCTTCTGGAATTGTCCGCCCTTTGAAACCGGGAGAGAGGCGATCTTGATACCATCTCTTGGACAGTTCCCAAACCTGCTCGAAAGGCAGTAACCATCCAACAGGCATTTGCATTTGGCTGCACCAGATTTCTGCGTGTTCTTTCGACCGAAAGAGCAAAATATTGGCTCAGGTGCATTTTACTATGGAATGTGAATGAATTTGCAAACAGGATAAAGAACATGAAAGACAAAATTGTGTTGATTACCGGCGCAACAGGGGGGATTGGGAAACAAACTGCCTTGACTCTGGCGAAAATGGGCGCCCAGGTGATTGTGACTGGGCGCAGCGCTTCCAGTGGACAGGAAGCTGTCGCTGAGATTAAACAGTTGAGCGGAAATTCCAAAGTGGATTTGCTCCTGGCGGATGTTTCAAAGCAAGCAGAGATTAAGGACTTGGCCGGGCAGGTCAAAGAAAAATATGCGCGCCTGGATGTGCTGATTAACAATGCTGGTTTGGCGGCTTCCAAACGGCAGTTGACGGAAGACGGGGTCGAAGCGAATTTTGCGGTCAATGTCCTCGCCCCTTTTTTGCTGACGCATCTTTTAGTGGATTCTCTCAAATCCAGCCAATCGGCGCGGGTGATCACTCTGATGGGCGGCGAGGTTCCCAGCATATTGGAAATGGATAATTTACAGGCCGAGCGGCGGTTTGATGGGTTGAATTCTTATTCCCAAGCCAAACTCGCCATGCTGGTGGTGATGTATGAATTTGCGCAGCGTTTACAAGGCTCAACGATTACCGTGAACGTGTGTTATCCTGGGCAAGCCAGCACCACTATGACGCGCAGTGTGACCCCTGAAATGCTGCCCCAGGCCATGCGCTGGATATTCCCCGTCTTTAAATGGATGACCCGCCCGGACAATGGGAAATCGGCGGCGAAAGCCTCGCACTCCTCGGTTTACCTGGCGTCGGCTGCTGAAGTGGAAGGCGTTACGGGAAAGTATTTCAACTCCAACTGCCAAGAAGCCGCCATGCCGAAAGTTGTTTTCGACGTGGAGACGCGTCAGCATCTATGGAGACAGGTTCATCAGTTGACATCTCTTTCGAATGGACAAACCACAGCTTGAAATTAACGCCAAAGCCAGCTTCATCCCGGTGCTGCTCGGATTGGGCCTCGCCGGCCTGCTGCTCGGACTGACCGCCGACCGCTGGTTTCCCTCGCAGTGGGATGGCGTCTCCGAACTGGCCATCCTGCTCTGCCTGGCCGCGTCAATCGCCTGGCTCTTGCAGATGCGCTGGCCGCGCCTGGGCGAGGGCTTCCTGGTAACTGCCTTTGCTCTGATCGTCTTTTTCGGCAGCCTGCGCCTGGACCTGCCCATTTTGCTGGCCCTGCTCCTTGCGCCCAACATGCTGGCGGCCGCCTTGATCGGTTTTCGGGCCAGTCTTGGCCTGGCGCTGGCCGAGACTCTGGCGCTGGCGCTGCTGTATCTCTCTCGCCCCGACGCCAGCCTGGCGATCATCCTGCTCGTTTTGTGGGTCTGCTTGCTGATCCTGTCCACGATTATGAACGCCGCACGCCACACCGCCGGCTGGGCCTGGCAGTATTACCAGAACGCCTTGACCATCCGCCAGGAGGCGTTTCAACAGCAGGAAGTGTTCAACCAGGCGCACAAGGATTTGCTGCGCGCCAATTTGCAGTTGACCCGCCTGAATAAACTGGCGCAAACACTGCGCCAGGCGGCGGAGGACGCTCGCACCGCCAAGGAGCAGTTTGTCGCCAATGTCAGCCACGAACTGCGCACCCCGCTCAATATGATCATCGGCTTTAGCGAAACGATGCTGCAGTCGCCGGAGACCTACGGTGGGCGCATCCCGCCGGCTTTGCTGGCCGACCTGACCGTCGTTCATCGCAACGCTGAACACCTGTCGGCGCTGATTGACGACATTCTCGATTTAAGCCAGGTTGAGATGGGCGAAATGGTCATCAGCCGCGAACCGGTTCATTTTCAAGAGATCATCGAGGATGGCCTTGTCGCTGTGCTGCCGCTTTTCGAGTCGCGCCAGCTTACCTTGAAAACCGACCTCCAGCCGAATTTGCCGGTTGTTTTTTGCGACCGGGTGCGCATGCGCGAGGTCATCCTCAACCTGTTGAGCAACGCCGGGCGTTTTACCGAACAGGGCGGGGCGCTGATCAAAGCCTGGGCGGATGACCGGAATTTGAACATCTCCGTGGCCGATACCGGCATGGGCATCCGCCCGGAGAACATGCAAAAGCTGTTCCAGCCCTTCTCGCAGGTGGATGGCTCCATCCGCCGCCGTTTCAGCGGGTCGGGGCTGGGTTTGAGCATCAGCAAGCGGTTTATCGAGCTGCATCATGGGCGCATCTGGGCCGAAAGCGTGGTTGGGCAGGGTTCGACCTTCTTCTTTACCATCCCGCTTCGCCCGCCAGGCCCGTTGGAGGAGAACCCGGCGCGTGAACTGGTGCCGGATTGGGATTTTCTCGCCCATCCTCGTCCTTTCCAGTCGCCCAAAACCGCCGACCGTCCCCGTTTTGTCCTGGTTGAGAGGGGCAAGACCTTGCAGCGCTTCTTGAGCCGCTACCTGGAGGGGGTGGAATGCGTCGCTGCGCCGGACTGGCCGCACGCCCTGGAAGAGGTCAACCGTGAACCGGCGCGGGCGCTGATCTTGAACGAGGCGTTTGCCGATTTGCCTCTGCCGCTGGAGAACGCCTCGCTGCCGGAGGGGACGCCGGTCTTCATTTGTTCTGTCGCCGGCTTCGACGAAGAAGCCGATCAATTTGGCGCAGCCTGCCGCCTGGTCAAGCCGGTGCAGCGCGAGGCGCTGCGCCAGGTCATCGAGCGCTTCGGCGCGCCCGGCGGGACAATCCTGGTGGTGGACGACGACCCCGACACGCTCCAGATGTTGGGGCGCATCCTGGCTTCCTTTGACCAAAATTATCGCAGCCTTGCCGCCCGCAATGGACAGGAGGCGCTGGAGATTTTGAAAGACGTGCGCCCAGACTTGATCCTGCTGGATTTGATTATGCCAGGTATGGATGGCTCTCAACTGCTGGCCGAGATGAAGCGCCGCCCGGAGCAGGCGCGGATTCCGGTGGTGGTCATCTCGGCGCGCGATCCATCGCAGCAGCCGATCGTCAGCCAGGCCTTCACTGTGACGCAGAAAGGCGGCTTTTCGCTGCGCCAGGTTTTGGGCGCGATTGAATTTGCCAGCGGGTCGGCGCTCAACGAGTCGTTCGCTGAGCGTTCAACGCCGCCAGGAACTGCGTCCGACTGACCGGCTTGTGCAAAAAGTCGGCCGCGCCCAGGGCCAGCGCCAGTTCCTTTTGCTGCAAGATGGTGGCGATGATCACCGGAGTGCTGCGCGTGGGGGGATGTTCGCGCAGCTGCCCCAGGATCGCCCAGCCGTCTTTGCCGGGCATCATCACATCCAGCACAATCACCCCCGGTTGAAATTCTTGCAGCAGGGCAAAAGCGGTCTGCGGATCGCGCGCTTCGAGCAGATGATAGCGGCTGCCGGCCAGGTAGCGGCGATACAACTGCTGGGTGTCGGCGTTGTCGTCAATTACCAGCACAGGAATTTGCTTGACCACGGGCAGCCGGATGCTGGCGCGGAAGAGCCGTCCGCCGGGAGTTTCGCTCCAGCCGGCCTGCGCCGACCCGGCGCAAAGCTCGATGAACTGTTTGGCCAGTTGCAGCTTTTCCTCCGCCTGCGCCCCCGGCCAGTTTTGGGATTGCGCGGCCGGGCTGACCGTAAGTTGGAGTTCTAATTCGCCGCCGGTGGTCTCGCCGGCCAGGCGCGCCTGCCCAGGCCCACAGTTTTGCATGGCGGCGGTGACGATCTCTAGCAGGCCTTGTTTCAGGATCGCTTCTTGCAGGAACAGGGGCGGCGCGGCCTCCAGCGGTTGGTAGTCAAAGGTGATCCGTTCTTTGCGCAGCAAGGGCCCCAGGAGGTCGAGCATCCCATCAATCACCGCCCCTATTTGCACCAATTCGACCGGCAGCGAGGCGCGCAGAAATTCGATCTCGCTGCCTGGCCCGGCGGAGGCTTGCGCGGCGTCCAGCGGCGTTTCGCCCTCCTCGCTCTCATCGTCTGGCAGGGCGCTTGCGCTGCTCAACGCGCCCTGATCGGCGGTCATCGCCGCATCCATCGCCGCCTGGAGCGCCCCTTCGCGCTCGTCCAGGCGGTAC
The DNA here is from genome assembly GCA_903872065.1 of uncultured Anaerolineales bacterium. Taxonomy (GTDB): domain Bacteria; phylum Chloroflexota; class Anaerolineae; order Anaerolineales; family UBA4823; genus CAIQJJ01. The sequence continues at coordinate 5,151 of CAIQJJ010000677.1, forward strand.
TTGACCCACAGGCTGTCCACGAGCACTTCGCGCGCCAGGCTCTCCTCGCGCTGCATCTGGCGCACGCTCAGGCCAATATCCCGCGCCGCCTGCGGCTGCTGGAACTGCTCGGTATAACGCTTGCGCAAAATCTGGTATAAGCGCCAGGCCTTCGATACCGCCGGCGCCTGTTCGGCCGGGCGCAGGGCCTCGATGGCGTTCAGTAAAATCGCTTGCAGATCGGGCGCAGGATTGGCCTTGTGGTGAAGATCAAAAAGAGTCACCAGGGCGCTCCCGCGCAGGCTGCGCGGATCGTAGAGCGCTCCGAGAGCGATCCGCACCTGCTTTTTGAACCATTCTCTGCTCGCACTCATGGCCTGTCCTTTCCAACGCATGGCGGAATCATGGCGTAATCCTGTCGGAATTGTTCTGTAAGTCTGCCAGCATCTCCGTATAATGAGGCAGACTGTGAGAGGTGGTGAAATTATATCACCCTCAAAATCGTTGTTCATCTAATCATTTCTTGGATACCATTGAATCACCAGAGGAGTAACCCATGTCAACCCGCAATTCCCTTTCCCGCCGGCAGTTTTTGAGCACGGCAGCCGTAGTCGGCGGCGGCGCGGCGCTCGCGGCTTGCGCCCCGGCGGCCGCCACTGAAAAAGCCGCTCAGGATCAATCGAATACGAAGGCGGAGTCCCCAACCGCAACTCCCGCCAAGAAGGAAATTGTTCACCTCAAATACTTGACCGCCGATCGCGAACTCGGACGCAAGGTCAAGGAAATTGCGGTGGATGCCTTCAATGCCCAAATGGAAAAAGACGGCAAGCCCTGGCGCGTGGACAGCGTCTTTGGCCCGGCGACCGATAATGATTATCGCGCCAAGCTGACCGTGGACGCGGCCGCCAGCACGATTGCCGACATTTTCGACATCTACCAGACCGACCTGGCCGACTTCGCCGCCGCCGGCTACCTGATGGATCTGCGCAAGTATCTCGAAGCCTGGCCCGAATGGGGACAGATTTACGATGTCCTCAAGCCCCTGGGCGAGTTCGATGGCAAGCTCGTCGGCGTCCCCGGCGGCAGCACGATGACCTTCTTTGTGCGCAAAGATGTGTTGGAGAAGGCCGGCATCTCCACCGAGCAGCCGAAAACCTGGGAAGAATTTTACGCCCGCTGCGATCAGATCAAGCAGAAGACTGACGCCAAGCCGGTCGGCATCCCTGGCGGCACCGCCTGGGGCGGCGGCTCCTTCGAGGAAGGCTTCAAGATGGTCTGGTTGAGCTTCAACGGCCCGATCTACGATGAATCGGATCAGAAATGGGTCGTCAGCAGCCCCACCTTGCTCAAAGCTTTTGCCGTCTACGAAAAGTTGACCAAGAGCGGCTGGCTGACGGTGGATGAACTGCTGGCCACCAACCCCTGGGAGCCGATCAAGTACCAGGAGTTCCCGCAGGGCAAATGCGCGATTGTCACCGGCGGCGAATGGCAGTGGACGTTCGACTGGGGCCCCGACGGCGCGACGCCCATTGAGGGCCTGTTTGAAAAGGTGATGCGCTGGGAGTGGCCCACCGAAGATGGCAAGCCGTTCACTTATGTGGATGGCGGCGTCGGCACGGTCATTTCCTCCAAGACGGTGGACGCGGAAGGCGCCTTTGAGTTTATCAAGGTGCAGACCTCGGCTGAGGTTGGCTGCAAGCAGCTTCCGATCTACATCGGCGGCCCCAGCGCCTTCAAAGACTTCGCCAATTCTTGCCCCGACTATAAGACGATCGTCAATGGCAAGATGTACGAGGCCAGCCAGCTCTTTGGCAGCGGGCGGGTCTACAGCTTCAACAAGGTTGGGCTGGAAAAGATCGCCGATGGCATCGCCAAGGCCACCGAAGATATCATCACCCAGAAGAAGACGGCTCAAGAGGCCATGGATTCTTTTGCCAAAGATATGATTGATATCCTCGGCCCTGAAAAAGCCAAAAAACTCTAATCCGTTGTCGTAAATTCTGGCTGCACCCATGCCCCGTTTGGCGGCGTGGGTGCAGCCGCTCTGAAATCAGGTGAATGATGACGCGCGCTCAAAACCGTTTCCTGCCCCTTTTGCTTTTTCCTTCTCTGCTCGCCATCTTTATCTTCATGGTCTTGCCGGCTTTGTGGACGATCTATGTCAGTTTTACAGACATGGCCCTGGCCGGCCCGAAGGCGTTAAATATGACCTTCATTGGCCTGAAAAATTATGTGCGCTTGTTCTCTTCGGAAGATTTTTACCATTCGGTTGTGCTGACGCTCGAATATTCGATTTTCACCAATATCGGGCAGTTTGTTATTGGGATTGCCGCGGCGCTGCTCATCAGCCGGCGGGTGTTCGTTGGCAAGAATTTTCTTATGGCCGTGATTGTGCTGCCGATGGTCATCCCCGGCATCACGCAGGCGCTCATCTGGTCTTCGATGTTGGGGTCGCAGGAATTTGGCACCCTCAACCGCCTGCTTGGTTTAATCAACGTTGCGCCCGTGCTTTGGACGCAGGCATTTCCCATGTTTTCCATCGTTCTGGTCAACTTGTGGAACAACTCTGGCTTCGCCATGATCCTCTTTTTGGCTGGCCTGGAGAGCATCCCCCAGGAACTGCTCGAGGCGGCTCAAATGGACGGCGCTTCGGGTTGGCAGCAGCTGCTCTTTATCAAGCTGCCTCTCATCCGCTACATGGTTTTGCTCTGGCTGCTGCTCAATACCATCGGCTGCCTGGGGATGTTCGATCTGGTGTACGGGCTGACGCGCGGCGGCCCGGGCAATGCCACCGAACTGTTGGGGATTTACGTTTACAACCGCGGTTTTCGTTTTTACGAATTGGGCTTCGGCAGCGCCGCCTCGCTGATTTTGATCTTCATGAGCCTGGCGCTTTCATTCCTGTATTTGCGCCTGATGCGCGTTGAACTGGATTAATGAGGAAAACGACTATGGCTGACAGTCTTTTGGCGTCCCACCCTGCTCGCCGCCATGCCGGCGATGATGCGCTTCAGCGCCGGCTGACGTTGGTTTTGATCTACCTGGTGTTGATCCTGTTTTCGCTGTTTATTTTGATCCCGTTTCTCTGGCCGTTTTTGAGCGCCTTTACCACCAAGCCTGAAAACGTCTCCAGCTTATACCTGTACTGGCCGAAATCCTTCACCCTGGAGCATTTTAATGAAGCCGTCAATGGGCGCGGCCAGGCGCTGACGCTGCTGCGCAACAGCCTGCTGTCCACCGTCAGCGCGGTGCTGCTGGCGCTGCTCTTTGCCAGCCTGGGCGGCTATGCGCTCTCGCGCAGCGACTTTCCCCTCAAACGCTTGTTGATGTTTTCACTCTTGCTGATCCAGATCATCCCCGCCACGGCCACCGTGCTGCCGCTCTATCTCATTATGCGCCAGTTTCACATGACCGACTCGATGGCGGGCGTCTCGGTCGGTGTGGCGGTCGGGCAGCTTCCATTTATGCTGTGGGTGATGAAGGGCTTTGTGGATACCGTGCCGCTTGAGTTGGAGGAAGCCGCCTGGCTGGACGGCGCTACCTCGCTGGAGACGATCACCCAGGTGGTGATGCCGCTGGCGCTGCCGGGCATCGGGGCGGCCTCGATCCTGGCCTTCAACAGCGCCTGGTCAGCCTTTTTCCTGCCTCTGATCTTGTTGTCCGACTCAGAGAAGTTCACCATGCCGCTCGGATTGTTTCGCTCGCTGGTCGCCTATACCAACATGGATTATGGCATGTTGAACGCCATGGCCCTGCTCTATATGCTGCCCTCGTTCCTGATCTTCTTGTTCGCTCGCCAGTATTTGATCCGCGGGACGATGGCGGGGGCGATGGCCGGGCAGTAAAACCAGCCCTTGTTCTTTTGAAGGCTGAACACGAGACCTTTAGGGTTTTCTTAAACCCTAAAGGTCTTTTTTAGGCCGCAGCCAGTGGGTCATCACCAACAGCAGCCCCATCAAGATCAGGATGATCGGCCCGGTCAGGCGAAACAGCCATCCGCCGATCGTCAGCAGGGCGGTCATCCCAATGAAGGCCAGGGCGGCGAAGCTGCAGCAGACGATGCCGATCACTGCCAGGGTGGGCGAGCGCAGCGCGGCGGCGATCAGCAGCAGGCACAAACCGACGGTCAGCGGCTCGATCGCCCACAGCACCGCCCACCAACTCCACAAGCCGGTCAGGCTGCAAAAAAGCAGCGCCAGCCCGTTTAAGCCAAGCACAATGGCCGGGATGCCGAACCAGATCAGGCGGCAGAAGAAGGCCGCCAGGACAAAGCCAGCAGCCAGCGCCAGCACTTCAAGCGGCCACAGCAGGCTCCAGATGTTCCATGCGGAGAACAGGCTGGAGAGCAGGAGAATGCCGCCGTTGGTTAACACCAGCAGCCCAGGGATAAAGAAGACGCCCAGGGCGCGCTGCTTGAGGGAGAGGAACGGCGCGGCGCACAGCAGGATGCCCAGCCCGATCACGATCATTGGCCACAAACGCCACACCTCCCACCAATACAAGCGCACCCCCAAAGCGGAGAGAACCATATTGCCGGCCAGCGCCGCCAGGCCAAGCAGGATCAGGGCAATGCCCAAGAGAGCAGTTAATCGTTTTTGCATGAGAACCTCCAAAAAGATTTCTTACAGAATCAGCCAATTCCTGATCGAAATATCTCGACGGGCAGCAAGTGCATTTTCCCATTCCTCAAGTGTTGGCATATTTTTCTCCTAGCCCCATCCCTTCCCCAAGATTCTTTTCTTCTCCTCCGCCGACAGTACCAGCGCGCACGATTCCCAATTCACCTTCTCCACCCGAGTGTAGCGCACCTCAAACGGGTGTTCTTTGGGCAAGGCATCAATAATCTGCCTGGCTTGCTCTTTTTCACCCAGGGCCAGCGCTACCCAAACATCTTCCAACACATCCGGGATCTGTCCGAACAGGCTGTGAATGTCTTGCAGGCGGTCGGAGAGCAGTTCGTGGACCCGGTCTTCGACCGAGTCTTTGTAGCGCAGGTTATAGACTTTGACGCGGTCATGCACCTGGCCGATCCGCTGGATGCGCCCCTTGCGCTGCTCCAGGCGGGTGGGGTTCCAGGGTAAGTCCAGGTTGATCAGGGTCGCCAGGCGCTGTAAGTTCAGGCCTTCAGAAGCGGCATCGGTGCCCAACAGCAGGCGCAGTTCGCCGGCTTTGACCCTGGCCTTGATCGTCTCGCGAGCGACGCGCTGCCATTTTCCAGCCTGCATAATCCCCGATGTGGTTGGGCCGGAATACAGGGCGATGGGTTCATCCGGGAATTCAACCGTCAACTGCTCGGCCAGCCATTGGATCGAATCGCGATATTGGCTAAAGATGATACAGCCCAGTTCCAGCCAGCCACGGCGCTTCAGGCAGTCCACCACCACCGCATACTTGGGGTCGCGCTCCTGGTTGGCTTCGAGGGCGGCGACAAATTGCTCCAGCAGCAGGCGCTCGGCATCCGTGAGGGTTTTGGATGTTTGGGAAGGCGCTCCAGGCGGCGCGGCTTTTTTGGCTGCATCGAGAGGGTTTGGCGCAGCAGCTTCGGCCTGGACTTCGTCCTCCTGGCCATCGTCCTCTTCCTCCATCACAGTTACATCGTCCCAATCCTTCAACATGCGCCGGCCGGTCTGTAAACCGGCATAGATCGAACTGCCCACCCGGCGCAGCAGCAGGGTCTTCAAAAAGCCGGCGCCTTTCACTCGTGAACCCAGGGCCTCGCAGAAATCTTCGGCCTTGGTATAAGCTTCGCGCAGGTAAGGCGGCAGATAGAGCGCATCCTTATCTTCTTCCCCAAAAAGTTCCACCGCGATCGGTTTGAGCAGCGCCTCCTGCGTTTCGGGGTCGAGCTGGGTTTCAAGCTGTTGGCGAGTGCGGCGGATGATGCGCCGGATGAACGGATTGTGGTCTTGCATCAATTTGGGGAAAAGCTGTTTCAGCCGGGCATGGTCGGGGGCGCGAAACTGTTTCCAGTGATCGCCAAAAACAACTGCTTCAGAATCGGAGACTTTCAACAGGCGGCGGAAAATCTCAAAATCTTTGCCTTCGGTACGCGGCGGCAGGGGGTTGCGCACCCACTCCCATTTTTCGTTATCTTCATCCGGCAGGGCGCTTTTGCCCATCACCAGCGATAAGGCGCGCGGCGCATCCTGCCATAAGCTGTACTGGTTGCCAATGACGGATTCGTCGCCGCGGTTGAGCAAGTTCAGCAAATCCCAGGCTTCGATGGGGCGAAGCTGCACCGGGGTGGCGGTGGCCAGCAGCAAACTGCGGGTGCGCGGCGCAATCTGGTACATGAAGCGCAGTAGATTGTTTGGGTCGGGGACTTCATGGTCGTGGGTTGGCCCCAGGTTGCGGCGGCGGGCGCGGTGGGCTTCATCCAGAATAACGCATTCGTAATCCAGCTTGAGCAGTTGGGCAGCCGCTTCCGACCCGCGGCTGATCAGCCCACCAGAGACAATCCCCACCCGGCGCGGGCATTTGCGGATCGCCTCCACGCCGGCAGCCGGATATTCGATTTCGCGTTCGTCCACCCACTGCTTGCCATTCCAGACCGCCGAAGGCATATCGAGCAAATCGAGCATTTCGGCCTGCCACTGCCAGATCAGCGTTTTGGGGCAGATGATCAACACCGGCTGATCGCCGGTCAGCGCCATCAGTTGGGCCGCCATCGCCAGTTGGATGGTCTTGCCCAGCCCGACCTGGTCTGCCAGCACAAAGCGCGCTTTGCCGGTGGGCCCGCGATGCGCCTCAAAGGCCAGCTTGACGAAATACTTCTGATGCTCCCACAGGCCGACCTCTTTCCGATAAACCGGGGTTTCGATGATCGCGGTCGCCGGGTCGGGCTGCTCCCCAGCTTTCAGCGCAGGATGCGCCACCCATTCATCAATCGTTTGGGCCACCCGGCGGCGGGAGAGGCGTTCGACATCCTGCACCACCGCATCCGAAAGCGGAACGGCCTGCGGGTGCAGCCACAGGGCATCGAACTCTTCTTGCACCCAGGCCACCGCCTCGGGGGAAGGGTCTTCCCAGACCAGTTCGTAGTTCATCTGCCAGGCGGATTTCGACTCGTTGGCGCTGCCCATGAAAGAGGTTTGCGACCCATCCGCCAGGGTGATCACCCCGGCTTTGCCGTGGATTAAGCCAAATACCTCATCCGGCAGGACGCGCACTTCCAACTTGCCGGAAGTCAGGAATTCATACAAACGCTGAAAGCGCTGCTGTGCTTTCGGCGCGGCCGCGCCATCCAGCAGCGCTTCGGGCCGCGCCGCTGTCCACGATTTCCACAGCGCCATCTTGGCTGCCTTGGCCGTTTCTACATCCAGCGGGTGCAGATCGGAGTTGCAGATCACCCGAATCGGCCCGGCAACCGTCTCCAATTCCTCGCCCACGATTTCGAGCAAGGAAGAAGAAAAGTATCCGGCAATGCGGTCGTAGGCCAACGCGCCTGCAAGGCGCGCCGCCAGGAAGGAACGGTCCAGGCGGTTGCGGCGGGAGGAGAAGCGATGAATCGAGAGCATAAAAAGTTGACTTTCACCCCACAGCAGGGTAAAATATAAGCACCCAATAAAACGGATCGACCGTTTTACCCGCGCCCGGTGACAAGGTTGCCAAGTGAGGTGGCCTTCTCAAGTTCGCTTGAGATAACCGGGGGCGTTTTATATTAATCATTCCACATCCACCTGCCATAAATCCACCATTTTCCTGGCAAAGGTCTGGTAAGCCCCGGCCTCATTTGCCCAGGCATACTGGCGAATGGCGCCGGCTAGCATATCGGCCAGTTGTAAACCATCATCGTGGCGGGAATCACTGGCGACAATCTTTTTAAAGGGTCGCTCGCGCCCCAGGCGTTTATAAGCTAGGGACAGGCGAAGGCGCAAGGCTTTCAAAAAACTTTCGGGGGCGCCATCTAACACAAGAATATCGTTTGCAATATCGAGGGGGGAGGCGCGCATCGTCAAGTGGGTCAACAGTTCCATCGTCAAATCCGCACCGGTGAGGCCGCTCAAATGGGCGGGGATATTTTGTTTAATCAAAACGCAGGCGCGCACACGAAAGGCGAGCGGCTGGACAGCCTGGTAAAACAGTTCCTTCTGTGCAGAGTTCAACTTATAAAAGTGAAACTCAAAACCAGGCGGCAGGTGCAGTTCCAGGCGCAGCGCGGCCAGATCTGCAATTCGCTCCCGGTTGGGCATCTGCGCCATCGCCATAACGTAATATGGAGAGCCGGCAGCATTAGCCATGCCTGGCTCCCCCGATTCATCCACAAAGAAATATTGGGTCATACATGATCATTCCGCACCGCCCCGGCCAGCAGGGCCGCGCCATCCGAATCCTTCTGCCAGTGCGCCATCCCACTTGCATTGCGCAGGGCGGCCAGGTAATCCAAAATCCCCATAATCCGCTCCCGGCTGCCCCAATAGCCATCCTTCAACTCGGTGCGCAGGTAGTTCAGGCCGTCGCGGGCGTCTTCGTTCTTCACCGTCAGCGAGACGGCAAACAGGCACTGGCGCAGCAGGCTGTCGGCAAAGGCCTCGCTTGCTCCAATCGTGCCGAGCATCTTCTTGCCGAACTCCGAAGCGCTTTTGAGGCGGGTTTCGTTGGCTTTGGTGATTTCCAGCAGCGTATTGTACTCACTGGCCCCAAAGCCGCGCGCCAGTTCCTGGTACACCCCGCTGCGATACTCGCCGTGGCTTTCGACTTCCAGGCCTTTGAGGTAAAAGCGCTCCATTGCCTCCAGTGACTTCCACAGCCCATCATTCAGGCCGCGCGGGATCAGGTGGTCGCAGGCGATCTTGACCGCTCGCCGGATCAGCCCCTCCACCGGCCCGACCTCGCCCGGCTTGCGCGCGGCAGCGGCTGCCGGGCGCAGGATTTCTTTTTCGGGGTTGATTTCTTCAATCGGCTGGGCGGTCAGCACGCGCAGGGCGGCAGCGTAGGCGGCCAACTGATAATCGGCGTCGCCGAAGTTGGGATCGGAATTGTCTTCCAGCTTGAGCATGCTGTCTAACTGCCGGCGCACCTCGACCTCCACCTGGTGACTGATCTCATCGAGAAAGACCGGCTCGGTTTCTGTGCGCTTGCGCAGGACGAGCAAGACGGTACCCTGGACATAATTGCCAGCCTTGAGCGCTGAATCGGTTTCAGTTGCAATTGTCCAGGCGGCGGTGACGCGCAGCCCGGAGGCCCACAAAATCAGGCTCAGGTCTGCCCACACGGCGGCATCCTGGTGGGTAAACATAACAACTTGCATGCCGTTTTCAGGCATGTGCTCGGCCAAGTTACGGTAACAATCCACCATGCTTTCTCGAAAACCCATATCGGAGCCAACGACAGCCAATGATCGTTTAGAGTCTGTGTACCAGTTAGGAAAAAGTCGTTTAATGTGTTTATCGTACCAGGCCAGGAAAAACTCTGAAAGTTGGTGGTAATTTACTGCATCAGCATAGGGTGGGTCTGTAATCCAAATATCTGATGTATCTTTCAGCGTTCGAGCATCATGTAAAACAACTTTTGCCTTCCTGTTATGTGGATAACCAACTAAATCAAGCATAAATACTGTATCTAAAACGCTAAAAGCGCGGCACGCATGATTAGATGGTGGAGTTGCCAACGAAGGTTTATAAAAAGTTTGCTCGCCTTTTTCATTCGCAGCGTTCGGATTCCAACGCGATATTTTGCTATTCCAATCGGCTAATCGTCCAATTCCCAAAAGCACGCCAACACTTTGAGCATGCGAAAAACTCGCTTCAGCCATGATTTTGCCAAATAATCCGGCGATTAAAAGCTGTCTTGCTGAAAAAAGGTGATGCCAATAGGTATAGCCCCTTGAATTAGTGGGACGGTTTATATCTTGCCCTGGCTCTATTTTTCGACTTGATATGTAACCAGCATCTTGCCAAGCGGAAAAGTTTTCTGATAATAATTGCTTGACTTTATTTTCTCGTTGTAGATCTTCATCTGTCGGAGGACGGTAAATACGGCGGGTTTGCTCTTTGCCCTTTTGATTAAGATAAGTTTCCACCCAGCGAATGCAATATAGCCGTTCCTGAAAAATATCATTGGGGCGCGGAGCAAAATCGCTTTTCTCCCATATACGCATTCCGTGTCGAATACTTTCCAAGGGTGTAGAGAGATTGCTACCCGGCACAACTAGCCGAAAATCTTTTACTGTACCAGAAATCCGGGCAATTCTCATTTCATCGTCTGAAACGCCTTCAACGATCTGAATATCAAACCGCTTGTGAACTTTATCAGGGACAAGCTTAACGATCGTGTGCGTTTTTTCACCAATCACAAAGGTCGGCAAAAGCGGCACAGACCATCCGGATTCGGGGTCTATCACTTCAGCGCAGTAAAGATAGGCATCTGCGCGCCATCCAAGACTATTGTGTTCAATACCCAATTCGGAAATCTGGCGGTCCACAGCGTCAAAAACTTTTTTTTGCGCCTCGATAACGTCATCTATCACTCTTTGACCACCGCCAACAATATTTAATGCCGCCCAGGTGAGCAAAGCAGCTGCTGGGTTTAGATCCGATGCATAAGTATCACAGCCCAGGCGTGCAGCTTCAAAAGGAATTGAACCGCCCCCGCAAAAAGCGTCACCTATCCGTGGCAGGTGCCCAAAACGTTTTTCACCTAGTTCACATACCAGTTCATCCAGGCTACGGGCGCTTGTGCCAAAATAAACGTTAACTTCATTCCAAGACTCCGGCGAAGGGCCGTCTATCTGTTCTGGGCGGTCGCAGTACTCGATTTTTTCCGCATAAGACAGACGGTCAAAAACGAGCATCTGGAGTTCCGCTTTTTCTTCTTTGTTGAGTTTACGAAGGATGGGTTCTTCATCGCCTTGTTCAATAAAGCGTCGCTGCAAACTAGGAGGCATGGAAAGCAATTCTTGTATCAGACGTTGCTGGGAAATAGGCTTACTTTTTCGTCTTTGTAAGCCCTCGCTGTCCATTGTCAGCAGTTTTAGGAAAATCTGCCGGTCTTTAATTGGATTGTCTGTAGCAGGCAGTAGTAGCCCTAACAGAGTCGCCCGTACTAGCACAAGCGGTTTGCGCCCCCACCACTTTCCCAATCCGGTCAATGTCTGGCTTTGCTTAGCCGAACGCTCCTTGTAGCTCTCCATTGAGATTTTAGCGACGGGGAACTGGGTTTCGATGAAGCTAGGGACATGGGCAAGGGGGGGAGACGTGTGTCTGCTCATGATAGATGTGTGGAAAAAAACGGTTTACGCCAGCCAGTCTTCCAACTGCAAATCGCTGATGCTGAGCAGGCGTTCAAAATGGCGGCGATTGTGAGTCAGCAGCGGCGCGCCCGCTTGTAATGCAATGCTGGCAATTTGCAAATCCAGATCGCTGAGGATGTCGCCTTGTTTTTCCAGGCGGGCGCGCAGATACCCATAGCGCCGGGCGCTGTACTGATCAAAATCCAGCCATTCCAATCCGACCAGGAAAGCGTCCAGCCCGGCCAGGTTTTCCCGCGGGCGGCTGGATTTGTGCGCGCCATACGTCAACTCAGCGATGCTGATCGTGGTCAGGGCGAGTCGTTCATCGCTGGCGACGCGCCCGCGCAAATCCAGGCGGCCACGCAGGATGAAGACACAATGGTCAGTGTCGAGAATTTTCATTCTTCGTGCAGGACGCGCCGCGGCGCTTGCTGGCGCGCCTGATAGATATTCTCCACCAGGGCGTCCAGTTCAGGCTCATCAGCCCACAGGCCAAAACCGGCCATGGCCGGGTGGGCCTCACGGCGTTCGATCTCGGCCAGCAGCGCAGCGTCCTGGCCCAAGGCCATGGCCAGGCGGCGCGCAGTCTGAGTGGCGCGATCGAGGCGTTCCAGATCGGCTGGGCTGATCAAGATGGCGACAGGGCGGTCGCGGCGCTGGATGACGATGCGTTCGCCGGATGCGGCGCGGCTGATCAGTTCGGAGAAACGGCTCTTCGCTTCGACGACATTGATATTTTCCATATCTGTCCTTTCAAGGTGGTTATCATGACCATCTCGAATTGATTATAGCATGGTTTGATGGCAGAGATCATCGGGTCGGCTGCGCCCGGATCAATTTTCAGGGGCTTGATCTTCCGGATGGGAGGCGTCCCACAACGTCCCGGCGTTGGCGCGGCGGAAATACTCCGGCACGCTGGCCTCGGCGCTGCCCTGCACCGGGTTCTCGGTCAGGGCGTAGCGCACCGCCTTGCGCCAGCCGCGCCCGCGGTCGTTGATGCCGTGCCCGGTGGCAGCGGCGGTCTGGGTGTACAGCCACCAGCGTTCTTCAGGCACCAGCCCGCTCCAATTGACAATTGCGGTACGGATCAACCCCGGGTCGGCGTCTTCGATGGCCCAGGCCAGCAGCGTGAGCTCTTTGCCTAACTCGCGCCGCACCAGGTTTGGGCCGCTGCGCCAGGCCCCGCTCTTCTTGCCCATCTTTTTCAAGCGCTGGTTGAATTGGGCGCGCAGTTCATCGGCTATCGCATCCCACTTGGCGCGCGCCAACAGCACCCGAATTTGCCCATCCTGGGCCAAGCCGGTCGTCACCGCGCTGGAGCCGCTTTCGTCATCCCAGGTCAGGTGTTCGCTGATCTTGATCGGCGCGTCGCCACTGCGCGGAATCTCTACCACAAAATGATGCCGGCTTTCCTGCGGGTCAAAGCCAAAGCTGCTTTTAATCAGGGGGAGGAGGGCATCGTTCATAGAAAGGCGCCCTCCCTCGCCAAGGGAAGAGAGGAGAGGCCGCGGCTCAACTTTGCTTGACCTCCGCCGCCGTCAACTCTGTCTTGATCTCTTCAACCCAATCCAGCAAATCTTTGCCCAGTTCAAACTGCAAAGCCGCGCAGCTTAACTGCACCTGGCCGCTGCCCTGCAGTTTGCGCAGCACACTCAATGTTTCCTCAATCAATTCTGGCGCAACCAGCTTTTCCTGGTAGGTGCGCAGTTCGATCCATTCTTTATCGCCGCCCTCGCCCATGATGATGATTGTAGCGCCGGCGAAGCGGGCATGATGTTTCTTGGCGCGTTCCAACGCCTCGTAGGATTCCTTGGTGCTTTGCCAGTCAAAAACCCGCGTCCAGGCGGCCGGCAGCTTGGGGTTGACTTCAAATTTTTTGTCTATCTTGGGGACGGTGATTTTGAGCACCTCCGAACTGACCCCATCCTCTTCCGCCCAGGCCAGCACCAGCGTGGTTGCTGGGGGAAGCGCAACGGGGCCATCGTAGGTTGCCCCGGCCAGCTTGGGGTCGGAGCCATCGGTGGTATAGCGAATCTGACCGCCGGGCGCAGCCTTCAACTCCAACATGCGCTCCGCGCCGCTCTGGAAAAAGCGATATTTAAGGGTGATGCGGTTCTGCCAGGTGTAAGAAGCGCCGGTTTCGTGTATCCCGCTCGAATCTACCGCCAGGAAGGACACTTTCAGGTCTTTGGTGGTATAGGTAGTTTCGCTCAATTGAGCAGAGGCGGTGGAGGCTGGCGCGCCAATGTCATAATACAATTTGTCGCCGTGAATGGCGCTGATTTTCAGCGTGACCGCGCCCGTTTTATCGTCACGCGACACTTCCTGCACCTTCACGATCGTCTTCGGCGGCGGGAAGGGGCCTTTGTCCACATAGCCGCCGTTTTCACGCCAGATGTCTTTCATCAGGCAGGCCGCCTTCAAGTCATCCAGCGCCGAAGGCAGGTGCCACTGCCACTTGGGCAGCATGGCGGCCCGCTTTTTGATCTCATGCCAGGGCATGGATTGGATGGTAAACAGGCGCTGTTCGCACTTTTTGCGGAAGGTTTCACTGGCTACATCTTCCGTGAACTTCATCTTCTCTTTGAGCAGGTCCAGAATCTGCCCTTCGCCGTTGTACTTGTTGCCTTCGAACTTCATGCTGAAGTCGGCGCTCATCAGGGCGGCTTTACCGGCGTTTTCAAGCGGGTAGTAGAGGGTGGTGAAGGTCTCACGCACGGCGGAGTGGAAATTGCCTTTGATGCGGTCGGCCAGGTCTTTGGCCTGCACCATTTGCGGGTCATTTTCAGGGGTCTTGCTGGTTTTTAGCTCATCCAGAATATGCTGGATGGCCTTCAGGCGTTTGCCGGTGTCAATCAACACATCATAGGTGTTCTTCGGCCCGCTGAGGAAAGCCACCCGGTTTTTCCAGGTGGCCTGCTCAAAGAAATCACGCACTTCCTGGCGCAGCCCGCCGCCGGAATAAGGCTCGGTGATGACCAGCGTGACCTTGTCTTGCTCCAGCTCAATTTCATCCAACGCCGGCAGGGCCAGCACTTTCTGGTAGCACCAGGCGCTGGCCGGCTTGAAGACTTCTTCCAGGCGGGTGCGTAATTCTTTGACGGCCTGCTCCGGCAGGTAGGTCTTGACCAGCGATTCGAGCTTGGCGTTCAGGTTTTCCAGGTTCTTGAAGTACAGCTTGCCGTCCCGGTCACTGTGCAGGTACCAGGCGGCGGTCGAAAGGCGTTCCAACACATCCGTTTTAAGTTTCGCCACGTCTCGTCCAGGTTCGGCCAGGTAAGCGATCAGGGTCGGAATTGCCAGCCCCAGTACGGCGTTCTGTACATTAGCCAGCGAGGCTGCCAGCAGCAAGCGCGTGGCGTCACGCGTATCGCGCCCGCCCAGGCTTTGATCCATCACCTCGGCCACTGCATGGCCATCGGAAGCAATATCGTGGGCGATCGCATTTTCCAGGGTGCTGTTGATCTGGCTGATTTCGGCGCGGGTTTCGCGGTCGTTGAAATCCAGGTCGTGGGCGCCGATCAAATAACGTTTCTCCGCTTCGTTGGTCGTCCACAAGCGGGCGGCCACAATGCGCATGATGCGGATCAGGCCGCGGGTTTGCTGGAAACCGGGGTTTTCGCGGAAGCGGGCGTACAGGTCGCGAATGGCCGGATGGAAGGGGTAAGCCATCTGCACCCGCGCCGCGAACTGCTCGGGCGACTCGTTGGTGATGTCCATCTGTTTGGCGTCGCGAATGGCTTTGGCATACGCCTGGGCCACATCGGTCACTTCGCTTTCGGACGGCAGCTTCTTGAACAGGCGCTTGCGCAGGATGTGGTAAAGTTCATCCGAGTTCATGCGCACCGGTTCCAGGCTCATCGCCGAGCGGTGGGTTTCCTTTTCAAAGTTGGCCAGCACATCCGAAATCTGCTTGCTGCCGCTTTCATACGAGCCGGTCAGATCGGTAATCACCAGGCAGACACGGGCGCAGGCTTCGCGCCCCACGGCTGTCAATAGGTTGGAGAGGGCAGTAGCCGTGACATGCGCCAGGTCCGACGAGCCAATGGCCTTGGCGCGGGCGTTCTCAAAATAGGGCGGCAGTTCATCCAGCAAAATCAAGACGGTCTGGCCGGCCAGCAGCGTCTCCCAGGCGGTCTGGCCCGGGGCCTGCAGAGGTGAATACAAGTCCTTGAAATGCTCTTTCTTGCCCAATTGTTCGGCAATTGCGCCCCACAGCCCTAAGGGCGCATCCGATTCGCGCCCCGAAAAGGCCACCACTTTCACCGCGCCCAGCGCCGGATCGGGGGTGTAAATCTTGCTCATCACCTTCTGGCGATATTCGGGGTGTTTGGCCAGCAAGCCCAGGGTCAGCAGGTTATGGGTCTTGCCGCCGCCCATGGCCTGTTTCAGCTTGAACACGCCCTGGTTGGATTTCCCTTCCAGGCGGCGAAAGCCCTGTTCGAGCAGGGTCTTCATGCCTTCGGTGATGAAGTTTTCATCAAAAAATTCAGCCGGGTTGATGCGGTCATTGACCAGATCAACAATATCGAGAACGGTGTCGCGGCGTTGAGCGTCAAAGATGCTGGGACGCGGAGTGCAGAGTTGTTTCAAAGAATACATATTTTCAACTCCCTGTAGAGATGTGCGGGGAACCTTGCCCCCTGAAAAGCAGCTTGCAATGGTTTAATTATACGATGAAAAACACGTCATCAAGCGACTTTTGACAATTCAATCTGCAAGCTTTAAACACAGCCGGGCAGGCTAATCACCATTTTTTAGGCCCCAGGCGCTCACTTTGGGCCGGCTGGCCTGCGCCAAGGGGTGGTTTAGCGGAACAAACTGAAGACAGAAGCGGCTGCTATCCCAAGCGACACGATTACCGATCCAAAGAGCGCCAGGACGACGGCCGCATAGCCCAGGCGGCGCGGCAGGTCGGGGAAGCGCTCTGGGTTGCGTGAGAGCCAGATCGGGCCGTAAATCGAACCGAATAAGATCAGCGGCTCCAGCGGCCAGCACAGCCCCCACTGCCCCCAAAAGTTGGTCAGGTTGTAATAAGTGAAGAGCAGCCCGTTGCCAAGCAAAATTCCGGTCGGGATGAGCAGCCACACAACGCCCGACGCGCCGGCCATCAGGCCGAGCAGCAAGCTGATCAAGAGCAGTTCCAGCGGCCAGCCAATGTCGAACATCGTCCAGCGCTCGGTGGATACCGAGGCAAACACACCGCTGAGGTTGATGGATACAAACAGCGTCACCCCGATCAAGACCGCTTGCGCCATCTTCAGCCTGGGCAGTGGGAAGGTCATAAAGCGCTTGTAGAGGGTTTGCGCCCGCGCCTTCCAGGGCTGCGCTGAGATTTGATCCACCACCTGGGTGGCGGCCTGCGCCGTCTTGTGGATGACGGTCTTGGCGGACTGTACGGTCTCCGGTGGGATGGACTGCCGGATGGATTCCAGGTGTTCGCTGAGATGGAAATTGGCCTCGTTTTCGGCGGAATTGGCCGGCTGCTGGCGGCCGGCGTCTGAAGCCGCAGCCCCCGGCTCAGGCGAGGCGCTGGCGTTTTGCGCCGGAGGGGCGCTCAAGGCGCTTGCCGCGACTGCACCGGCCGCGACTGCGGGGACGGGGTTTGCCTGGGCGGCCGGCTGCGCCGGGCTGGCGCTGTTTTCGATGCCAGGACTGGCCTCAGTGTGAACATAGCTCTCTTTGTGAACGTGCGTCTCCAGGCGGGATTCGGCGGCTGCGCTTTGCAGCGCCTGGCGCATTTCCGCCGCGGTCTGGTAGCGATCGTCCGGCGGTTTGGAGAGCGCCTTGAGCGCCACGCGCTCAAACGCCTCCGGCAGGTCTGGTGTCAGCTTGCGCGGCAGGGGCAGCGGGTCGTTCAGGTGCTTCATCAAGATCGCCAACGGCGTATCGGCGTCAAAAGGCGGCCGGCCGGTCAGCATTTCATAAAAGACGATGCCCAATGAGTAAAGGTCGCTGCGGGCATCGCAGTGGTTCTCCAGGCCTTGTTCGGGGGCCATGTAGTTCAGCGTCCCCATCAGCGCCCCAGAGACCGTGTACTGAGTGCCGCCGACGATCTGGGCGATGCCAAAATCACTCAGCACGGCCTGGCCGCGGCGGCTGAGCAGAATGTTGGCCGGTTTGAGGTCGCGGTGAATAATGCCCTCGCCATGCGCATACTCCAGCCCATGAAGCACATCGGTCAAAATGTGAACCGTTTCGCTCAATGGCATGCGCTCCGCCTGGGCGCGATAGACATTTAACCTTGATTTGAGGGTGTCGCCTTCGAGCAGTTCCATGACAAAGTAATACACCCCGTCTTGTGTATCGCCATCGAACACTTGCACAATATTGGGGTGGCGCAGGGAGGCAATCGCGCGCGCTTCCCGCTGAAAGCGGGCCAGGAACTCGGTTTCTTCCACCAAATCCGCCCGCAGCACCTTGATCGCCACATAGCGATCCAATTGGGGGTGATAGGCCCGGTAGACCTGCGCCATCCCGCCTCGCCCCAGCGGCTCGAGGACGCGATATTTGCCCAGCATTTGACCTTCAAGGGATTGTGGCGACACGTGTCAAACTCCGTAAGCAGCTAACCTTGAAGCAAGACAGCCTTGCAATCAAGCCAGCATCGAATCCAGTTTCATTGATCATAATAATCATATCATGGAGGGCAGCAATCCGCTTGATAGTTCGCCGGCAATTCCAAACCAGGCATCATGTTTTGGCAATACCTCAAAGGATGAAAATCGCAC
>CAIQJJ010000678.1 GCA_903872065.1 uncultured Anaerolineales bacterium
GCATTGCGGCTTCGAGCGCCTGGCGGGCGGTTTCACGATCCAGCGCGCCGACCGCCCAATTGCTGACGGCCTGCGCAGCGAGGGCCAGTTTCTCCCGTTGGTATTGCAGTGCGGGCTGGCCCTCACTGGTCAGGCGTTGAATGCTTTCAGAAGCCAGTTGGACGCGCACCGGGTCGGGTTGAGCATTCAGGAGGACAGCCAGGCTATCCGCCGCCGCCTGCAGTTGCGCCAACTCGCCCAGGTAGGCGCGTTGCGCTTTGAGAACCTGCCACTCGTTCCAGGTCAGGGGCTTATCCCCGGAAGGGGTATAGGCATAGCCCAGCCAGCCCAGGCACGCCAGGAGGAGAATAGCGGTCAGAGCAACCAACGGACGGCGGTAGGCAGAGAGGTCAAGTTCCATACTCACCGAAAACGAACCCCTGAGGTGGCGTTGGCGCGCACGTTGACTTGCGCCGCAACACCCACTCCATTGAAGATTACCGGGACGCGGGCGGTGGCCGAACACCATATCTGGTTGTTGGGATAGTCGAGGGTGACGCTTAGCAGCGGGGTGAAAGCCATGCGAGTGTTCTCGCCCAGCGTGCGAGTGAACGTATTTTGCGCCACGCCGACCACATACCAGTTGTTGCCCAGCCGGGTCTGGCCGGTGTCGATATAGTTTGGTCGGTCGCCAGCCGCCCAGGCTGCATCTTCGCACGCCGCGTCCGTGGCAGTTTGTAGTCTGCCACGGACATACAGCAAGCGCGAGCCGTCGATGACGAACAGCATGAGCGGCAGCAGCACCGTTGCCAGGAAGATGGCAGTCCAGGCCATGCTCGAACCGGCCTCGGAAGGATAAATGCTGACGGATGAAGGATGATGAGGAGGTTTCATCCTTCTGTCTTCATACTTCATCCCAGCGATGTTCTGTATCGCCATTACCATCCCTCCTGACGGAAGTAGGAGGTGGCGGTATTGGTGAAGTTTCCGGGGGTGCTAACCCCGAAGAAACCTGCGAACCCACTGAAATAGTTGGGCACGGTGTAACTCACCTGGACAGTCATCCGATCTCCCGGCAAACCGCTGCCGGCGACGGTAACGACATAAGTCCCGACCGGTGCGGCGGCCAGCATTTGATTGGCGCTGGCAACGGCCACCCCGGCCGGGTTGGATTGCGAGACGGAGCCCATACGCGCTCCGTAGTTGGCTGCGTTGCCGGCGTTGACCGCTGCAAATCCCAGGATGGCCATATTGACCAGAGCCAGGGAGATAAGCAGAAGCACCGGCAGCACCAGGGCAGCCTCTTCCAGTTCAGCCGAACGGTCAAACAGCAACTTCTTCATGGCGTCAGATAAAGGCGGCTACATTGCCGCAGTGACATTTTGGAAGACCTGGGCGACCTTGCGCCCAAGCGGAGACAGGCCTACCAGCGCAGCCACGACGAACAGGGCAATCAGCAAAGCTTTTTCGTCCAGTTCGGCGGAAGTATCCTTGAGCAGGCTCATGAACATAGGCGGCTCCTGGCTAAATGGCAGCGGTGACATTCTGGAAGGTTTGAGCAACCTTGGCGCCGAGGGGAGACAGGCCGACGATGGCGGCGATGACGAACAGCGCAATCAGGAGGGCCTTTTCATCCAGTTCGGCGGAGGTATCGAGAAATAAACGTTTGATCATGCTTGAAAAACTCCTTGGAAAAGCGACACGAAGTTTCGGCGAAACAGAGTTTCATGGGTGGAATTGTGCGTTGTCAGAACGCGTCGGTGGGATAGGGTGGGAAGTACAGATTATCGGTTTAGCGGGGC
>CAIQJJ010000679.1 GCA_903872065.1 uncultured Anaerolineales bacterium
AATGGGGCTTGGGCTCGGATTATTGAGACGCGCCCGTCTTATTCAGCCGGATTGATCCGGCGCTGTTTTAGTTAAATGCGCAACGATCTCCGCGTTCAGCAGTGAAAACTGGCTTTACACAATTAGTTACGGCCTCTGCCTGTCCTCCATGTGGTATGATCGCATCAGACTGTGTCCAGCGCCTCCGCGCTGAGCACTTAACATCTTGAAATGCAGCTATCCTTGAACAGTGGATGCAAAGGAAACATTACCATGAAGTCTATCGAATCCAAAATTGAAATCTTGAGCCAGGACGATATTGAGCAAATCCACCAGGCGACGCTGGAGGTGCTGTGGACGGTGGGCTGCCGTCTGCCGCACCCGCGCGTCTTGGGGCAGCTTGCCGAACGCGGCGCGCAGGTGGATGCGTCGCGCGGGGTTGTGCGCCTGCCGCCGGCCTTGATGGAGAAGATTTTGAGCGAGACCCGCCCGGCGTCCAATCCCGACTGGCAGCCTCTTTTCCGCCGCACTCCTTTCCGCACCGGGCCGGGCAACCAGGCCAATATTGTGGATTACCAGGCGACTGCCCGCCGCCAGGGGACGACAGAAGATGTGCTGAAGGGGATCGTCTTGTGCAACGAACTCCCGTTTATCGGCAGCGCCATGCCCCTGGTGACCCCGGCCGACGAGCCGGGCTATATGGGCGATCTGTATGGCTATGCTCTTTGCACGCGCTATTCCAAGAAGCCCTACGGCGTCTACATCACCAGCCCTGAGTCGGCGCGCCAGATCATCCGGATGTGGGAATCGGTGCGCCATGAACCCAGCCGGGCGGCTTTCCACCCGCATGTGGGCTACCTGTTGGAGCCAAACGGGGCGCTTTCCTTCGACCGCTTTAGCCTGGAGATGGCGGTCATCTTTGCCGACGCCGGCCATGTTTTCCACGTTGGCCCGATGGCGATGGCCGGCCTGGACTCTCCCATCACCCTGGCCGGGACGTTGGTGATGCAAAACGCCTATAACCTGGCCGGCATCGTATTGTCCTGGTTATTGGGGACTCCGGGCAGTTGGTCTGGCACGGCGCACACCGTGGATTTGCGCTCTTCGTTATGCTCCTTCGGTTCCCCCAACCAGGTCTTGCTGGGCCTGGGAGCGATCCAGCTTGGGCGTTTCTATGGCTACGATCCCGGCGTCAACAGCGGCCTGACGGATGCCTGTGTGCCGGATTTCCAGTCCGGTTTCGAGAAGGGCATGACCGGCATGGTGGCGCTGCTGGCCGGCGCCGGGCATATCGGCGCGCAGGGCATCGTGGGCGCCGATCAAGGCACCAGTTTTGAGCAGTTGGTGATTGATAACGAGTGGGCCAGCGCCTTCAGCCACATTTTTGAACTGGGTATGGAAGTCAACGCCGAGACCCTGGGCGTCGAGGTGATCCAGCGGGTGGGTGTGGGCGGGGCCTTCATTGCCGACGAACACACCGCGCGCCACGGGCGCAAAACCTACTGGCGTTCCGCCTTGTTCAACCAGGCCAGTTGGGACGCCTGGATGACTGATGGCGGCAAGGATGTCTATGCGCGGGCGCATGCCAGGGTCGAAGACCTGCTGGCCAAACACTACCCGCCGCAGCCGCTCATCAGCGCCGAGTCCGAAAGCCAGGTGGATGCCATTCTCCAAGAGGCGCGCCAAAATCCTGAGAAGTTTGCGCTTTAACCATGAACCAGCCAAACATTGTATTTATCCTTGCGGATGACATGGGCTATGGCGACTTCAGCGCCTTTAAC
>CAIQJJ010000680.1 GCA_903872065.1 uncultured Anaerolineales bacterium
AGCGCCGGATGCCAGCGTCCAGTTGCCTGGGTCGAGGGCCGCCGGCACCGCATAGGTTTCCAGCGGTCGCGCCAGGTCGCCGATAAACAATTCGATCTCCGGCGCAGCCCAGGTCCGGTCGCCGCCAAGATTAAGCCACCCGTCCCGCTTCAGCCAGGCGGAAATCAACTCAGAACTTGCCAGGGCTGGATTCGTCCACAGAAAATTCTCCCCCCCTTCTGGCGGGAACAATCCTAGCAGGCGCCCGCCGAATGGCAGTACCAGCAAATGAGTCCCATCTGAAAAGGCTGCCGGCAAGGGCGGCTTCCCGGCCTTCGTCAAATTATCGAGTAGAGAGTGCATTGGTTGGTTCCTGAAGTTTTAGTCAAGGAGAACATCAGCCCACAGCCTTCCCATCTACCCCACCCAAGATTTCCTTGACGCGCCCCACCTGCCCATTTTCCAGGCGCACTTTGATCCCATGCGGATGGGTCGCGGATTTGGTCAGGATGTCTTTCACAATTCCTTCGGTGAGCCGGCCGGAAAGCTGATCCTGTTTCAAAACGATGCGCACCCGTAGGCCGGGGCGAATGTCACTGCGCCGTGTACCGTTCATGTTTCACCTACCCAGGTTTGGCTTCTTGCGGTTTCGTTCAACTGCGCATCAATCGAGGAGTGCGCGCCGGAAGCCTGTTCGTCTATTGGAACGCGCACATACAGAACATAACGGCTGGAGAGAGTAGTTTTCAACATAGGTGTCGCATCAAAAAGAACATTTCAGAAAAGGTACAGTACGGTAATTGTAATACAGAGCGCACACGTCTTCAAGAAGTTGCTCCGTTTTTCAAGCCTTTGTGGGATGCGGGTTGTTTCTCCAGCGGCTTTGGTTCGGGCGGCTGGCGGGGCTGCCCCTGTACTACCCTGGCGCAGTTTCTAATTGCATTTGCAGCCGCGGCGGTCATGGTTCGTCACCTTAAAGCCCAGACCTTCTCCGCCCGGATGAACGGCTCGCCCTGCTCCCCATCCAGTTCAACCTGCCCCTCGATCACATACGGGCCAGGGGTTGTCATCTCCGCCCGGCTGCGCCGGTATACATCTGCATAGATCACCACGTTCAACATTCCTTCCAGGTCTTCCAACGCCATGAAGTAGATATACTCCCCACGTGTGGTCACGCTCCGCCTCCAGGTCTGGCGCATCCCCGCCACGCGCACCCGCTGTCCCAGGCGCGCCGCTGCTTCGACAGTGGTCAGCGCTCCGGCGGTGCGCAAACGGTCGGCGGCCAGTTCCAGCGGATGGGCGATCACGCCAGTGCCCAGCAGTTCCTCCTGCGCCGCCGCCCGCTGCGGCAGACTCCAATCCGGTTCGCCGGCCGCCTCTGGGCCAAACAGACTCATCTGTCCGCCCTGCCAGCCTTTTTGTCCCAATCGTCCTAGCAGCGTCGGGATTGTCCCGAAGCCATCCAAGGCCCCCACCTTGACCAGGTTCTCCGCTTCGACCGGACGGGGATCCACCCGCGCCAGGAAGTCCTCGAATGAGAGGAACGGCTGCTGATGCTGAATGGCGGCGATGGAGCGCCCGGTCAGGTCACGCACCTGGTCGAGACCCATGAACAGCGCCGGCTGGCCGTCCAGGTATTTGACGCTGAATTCACGCCGGGCGTAATTGACGTGCGGCGGATGGATGGCTAATCCCAGGCGGCGCGCTTCGGTCAGGTAGACGCGCTGGCTGTAGTAGCCGCCCCAGTTGGCCAAGACCGCCGCCATAAAGTAAGCCGGGTGATGCGTTTTGCACCAGGCCGAACG
>CAIQJJ010000681.1 GCA_903872065.1 uncultured Anaerolineales bacterium
CGTCCAGATGATCTACCTGGATCCGCCCTACGGGATCAAGTTCGGCTCGAACTGGCAGGTCAGCACGCGCAAGCGCGATGTGAAGGATGGCAAGATCGAAGAAGCCACCCGCCAGCCAGAGCAGATCAAGGCTTTTCGCGATACCTGGCAGTTGGGGATTCATTCTTACCTGGCCTATCTGCGCGACCGGCTGGTGGTGGCGAGGGAACTGCTGACGGAGAGCGGGAGTATTTTCGTACAGATTGGGGATGAGAATGTGCATTTGGTGCGAAGTTTGTTGGACGAAGTGTTTGGGAGCGAGAATTTTGCGAGCTTGATTACATTTCGTAAAGCGAGTCCTTTGGGGGCAGATTTTCTCCCTGCTGTGTCTGATTTTATTCTTTGGTATGGAAAGTCAAGGGATCAGCTAAAATACAAACAAATTTATGCTCAACAAGACTTAGAAACTGGTGAAGCGGGTTATAACTATGTGGAGTCTACCGAAGGAAATTTTTATTCATTAACTGAACTCACAAAGTCAATACAGCAGTATTACGATGATGGTTGGAAAATTTTTTCATCCAGCGTTTTAGTATCTGCTGGCTTGACACCGAGTTGTGTTTTTAACTACAAGTTTCAAAATAGGGAATACAAACCCACAACAGGACGAAGCTGGCGCACTAATGTGAGTGGTATGCCAAGATTGGATTCGGCTAACAGATTATATGCTCCAAAAAACGGCGATTCTTTAAGGTATAAACAGTATTTTGATGATTTTCCATTGAGACCATATTCAAACATTTGGGTAGATGTTTTTAACGAGTCAGATCGAATCTATGTAGTACAAACAAACCACAGAGTCGTTGAACGATGCATGTTAATGACCACCGACCCCGGCGACCTCGTCCTCGACCCGACTTGCGGCAGCGGCACGACAGCTTATGTGGCTGAGCAGTGGGGGCGGCGCTGGATCACGGTAGACACCTCGCGCGTGGCCATTGCCCTGGCGCGCACGCGTTTGATGGCCGGGCGCTTCTCCTATTACTTGCTGGCTGATTCTCCCGAAGGCATTCGCAAAGAAGCTGAACTCAGCGGGCAAATCCCTGCTTCTCCACTGCCCCAAACCGCCAACGATGTTAAAAAGGGCTTCGTCTACAAACGCGTCCCGCACATCACCCCTGAAATCCATCGCCAACAACGAAGAAATTGACCTCATCCACGCCCGCTGGCAGGAGCAGCTTGAACCCCTGCGCGCTCAAATCAGCGCCCTTCTCCCCTCGCCACGAAGTGGAGAGGGGGCGGGGGTGAGGGACTGGCCGGAATGGGAAATCCCGCGCCTGCCATCCACGCATCAAAACGAAAAAGAGCGCGCCGAGGCCGAAAAAGCCTTGCGCGCCCTGGGAGTTCTCCCTGGCTCAGCGCTGTGGAAGCTGCTTGAGGAATGGCAGCGTTTGCGCCGCGCACGGCAGCAGGAAATTGACGCCTCGATCGCCCGCCGCGCCGACACCGAGCAGTTGTACGATCAACCTTACGAAGATAACAAGCGCGTTCGCGTGACCGGCCCTTTCACCGTCGAAAGCCTGTCGCCGCACCGCGTCCTGTCCACCGATGAGGAGCGCCCACTCTCCGAGGCCGCCGGCCAGCAAGAGCCAGCCGCCGGCCGCCAGGCAGGTACGTTCGAGGCGATGATCCTGGACAACCTGCGCGCCGCCGGCGTGCAAAACACGGTCAAAAAAGAGCGCCTGAAGTTCACCCGCCTGGAACCTTACGCCGGGATGTGGATTCACGCCGTGGGGGAGTATGAAGAAAAAGACGGCGCGCTCAAGCGCGCCGCGGTGACGATTGGCCCGGAACACGGCACAGTGGGGGCGGATTTGATCAAGGACGCGGCCAAGGAAGCGGTGCAGGGCGTAGGCTTCGATCTGCTGGTGGTGTGCGGCTTCGCATTCGATCCGCACGTCTCCGAAGAAGCCAGGCGCTATGGCAAGCTGACCGTGCTGCCGGCGCGGGTCAACCCTGACCTGCAAATGGGCGGGGCGCTGCTCAAGAACACCGGCTACGGCAACCTGTTCATGGTCTTTGGCGAGCCGGACGTGGTCATCCAGACCCTGTCCGATGGCCGGCTGACCGCCACCGTGCGCGGCGTGGATGTGTACGATCCCACGACCGGAGAAATTCGCTCCAACTCTACCAATGATATTGCCTGCTGGTTCATAGACACCAACTACAACGGCGAAAGCTTCTTCGTCCAGCACGCCTACTTCACCGGCGCAGACGAGCCGTATGACAAACTCAAGCGCGCCCTGCGGGCTGAGATTGACGAGTCCGCCTGGAGCGCGCTGTACTCGACCAGCAGTTATCCCTTCGAGAAGCCGGCGACCGGCAAGATCGCGGTCAAGGTGATCAATCACTATGGGGATGAGGTGTTGAAGGTGTATCCAGTCTCGTGAACTCAAATGACGTACTCTCGCGCGTTTGCGCCTCTGTCGGACTGCTGCTGCATTACTGTCCAACGGATTTGCGAGACCGTAACAGTTTGTGTAAGGCTTTCAGTATTGTCCACAGATTACGTGTATGGTGACATTTGACACCTCGCACCCAAAAAATGAAAGTCTATAATGCGAAAGAGGTGAAAAATGTACAATGAACCTGAATTAGAGCGTTATCAAGCAAAAACGCCAGAACAAAGGTTTTTGCAGATCCTACAACA
>CAIQJJ010000682.1 GCA_903872065.1 uncultured Anaerolineales bacterium
GATCTGATCATCCCAATAACGGATGTATTCCAGGCGCTCAACCGGCTTGTAAAGACGCGCGTCCTGCAGAACAATGGGGAAAATACGCTCTTGCAGATTGCGATTGGACTTCACTTCAACCAGTTCATACATGCAATCTTTCGAACGCAAATACTTGTCGCTGATCACCAGCACCACACACTGCCCGCGTCCGATGCGCTGCTCGAAGGCCTCGATGCTGCCCTTGTAACCCAGGTCTTTCTTGTCGCGCACAATACGCAGACCGCGGGCGGCAAAGGCCTGCTCCAGTTCGTCCACTGTGCGCTCGCTCTCACCGCCCCAAGCGTACGAGACAAAGACTGCATTTTCATAGCCATTTTGCGTCGAATCAGTCATCGAATCTGGGCCTCCAGCGAAAATCCACCGCCGGGGGTCAACTGCCTCCAGGCGGAAAGGTTAGCTAAGTCTATCTGAAAAGCGTTAAAGTGTCAAATTGAGGAGGGGTGAACCACTGGAGCGCTGAAGCTGAAGAAGTTCCATGGCATGAATGCCCAGGGCTAAGACAGCGCCGGATGGATGGGGCGGGCCGCCTCGATAATCCGAGCCCAAGCCCCATTCATGGGGCGCTGCTCTTTAGCCAGGCGATTGATCGCCTGGCGGCGCGGGCCGGCCGGCGGCCTGGGCTGATGGACATGATCTGGGTTGGCCTGGCGATCCCTGGCATAAATGCCCAGGGCTAGAACTGCGCCGGATCAATCCGGCTGAATGAGCGCGGCGCAGCAAGTCCAAGCCCCATTCATGGGGCGCTGTTCTTTAGCCAGGCGATTGATCGCCTGGCGGCGCGGGCCGGCGGACGATCTGAACCGATGGACATGGACTGGGTTGGCCTGGCGATCCTAACGGCACACGGTTGGAATTTCCTCTCCCATCGGTGATCTTCCGATGGGGGAGTGGCGACAAAGAACGTCGCGGGGAGGGGGTTCGCTCGTGTGGAAAATCGTATGGGCCGCGCAAACCCCACCCCGGCCCTCCCCAACGGAAAACCACCGTTGGGGAGGGGAGGCTTCAGCCGGTCGGAGCAGGAGAACAGACAGTCGCCTGCGCCTCACGAAGACTTCGGCAAGGACTGGACAAACTCTTGCAAAGAACTTGCCGTCAAAGCTTTCTTGTGCAAATGCTTAAGAATGGCGATATTCTCAATGCGCCCGATGGCTTCCAAGACATCCCCCAATCCCTCACCAAAGCGGATTTCCAACACCTCAATCACACTGTCACGCACACTGCCAATCTGCCCTTGCTGGAGACCCTGCTGAATGCCTTGTTGGATACCTTGCTGGATCCCCTGCTCAAGACCCTTTTTGATGCCAATTCGCTCTACACTCGTAATGTACGTCATACGATTTGCCTCCTCATACCTCTGCACTTCCTGCCAGAATGCCTGCTCAAGCTCTTCTGGCAGTTTCATCAACCAATCAATAAATCGGAACAGATGCAGCACATCTTCGCGTTGATAGCCGCGCTCGTACAAGCGCCGCACCAGGTTATGCTTCCACTGCTTGCGCTCTTCGTCTGAGGCGCGCGTCTGCAATGTTTTCAAATGCGCCATGACAATGACGGCAAATGGGTTTTGGCTTTGCTCCAACTCATCCCAACGCTCTTGATAGTCCAGCAGCTTGACCACCGGAAACTGAATGCCTACCTGGCAGCCCCACAACGCGTATTTGAATTGATCCGGACGCCAGTCCGCGTGCTCATCGCCCAAGACCGCCAGGCTGGCTACCTGATGGTGATGGCGGTCAAACAGGCGGTAATTGTAGACATACATCCGCTCTGCAAACCCGATATCCCGCTGCGTCTGCACTTCCAGATGCACCAGGACCCACACATTTTCGCCATC
>CAIQJJ010000683.1 GCA_903872065.1 uncultured Anaerolineales bacterium
ACCGCCACCCGCCCGCTGACCATCCTCGTCTACCAGGTAGTTTATTTCGAAAACCCTGAACGATGAGCAAAGTAAGGAACCAATTGTCAAGGAAATGTCCTTTGATGTCCTGGGATATGCCAAACAGCGGGATAAAATTTACTTGCGCGTCCGCCAAAAGCCTGATGACAAAGCCAAACGGCGAATGTATTGGCTTTGCGCCGAAAACGCTCGTGATGGACGTTCCCGTAAGCCTGTATCGGAGGAAGAATTAATCCAGCGCGAGGTGCAGCAAATTGAGCCTCAATACACCCTCCAGGGCTACCGCCAGGCCAAAACGCTTTAACGAAATTTGAGAAAAAGCCCGCCCATCGCCATGTAACTTGATCATGCATTTCTGGATAAACCGCCATAGAGATGAACAAACCCGTCAAACGTCTTGAACAGGCAAAAACACTGCTTGAGCTGGGTTTGCAGTACAGCGCCTCGCCATTGATCAACCCTGAAGTATTGCAAAGATTAAAAGACAAACGGGATGAGGTTATCGCCCGATTGCTGCAATACCAGCAAGAGATCGAGATTGCGACTGCATTAGAAACCCTGCGGACGGCGCTAAAGCAAAAAGATTGGGGATTGCTGCCAAGTTTAGCTTTTCAAATTCCCGCGAATTTGCGTGAGTCCGCCGCGGTGCAAGAACTGCGCCAGAAAATCAAGGCGGCCTATGAAGAAAATCTCCACCGAGGAGACCTGGTGGAGGCCGCCAGTTTAGATCAAGCTTATCAAGAACTGCGCCCAGGCGAAGAAGAGCAAGACAGACAACCTCTGACAGCTCTGGTTGAACTGGCCATTACCCAACAGCGTTGGATGGATTTATTGGCAATAGTTGGGCGCAATGCAGCGCGTCTGCGCTCTAACCAATCCGCTTGCCAACAGATCGCAGAAGCGTTTGAACAGCAAAGGAAAAGCCCTGTTTATTTGGCGGCTTATTACCTGGTTCAAGCACTGTCCATTCTTGGGCATCAACAATCTATAGAAGCAGGAGATAAACTGCTTGACGAAAAGTTCTTGCAGCAGCAGGATGAGATTGCTCAAGTTGATCAACGCATACGTGCGCAATCAGACAACCAGGTAAATTGGGAAGAGGCCGCACAACAGAGGGAAGTCCGGATTAAGGAACTGGAAAGACAACTGAAGCACACTCAAAACGAAAAGGAAAGCCTGGAAAAGCGCGCGGCTCTGGTTGAATCTGATAACTTGAGAGTTCGCTACGCCCCCGAAAGGTTTGATCTGCCAGGGCCATTTTACCTGAAGGAATATCCTCTGCCCGGCTATCAATTTTGGGATCTGCCGCCAGTGGCGCTTGAAATTGGACCGTCTCAAGGCGGTTGGTCATTTCGAAAAATTTCTACCCAAGAGGATCAACCCCTTGAGTTGGTTGTATTCGGGCAAGAGATTGTCCGTCTTGAGCTTAAAGTCAATGGAGAAAGGCAAAATCTAAGGTACACAATCGAACGTGATGGGCAAGTTGCAATCTGTATTCCATCAAAGAGTGATGCGCCATTGATTGTCGGAAGAAGCTATCAAGTTGAATGGTGTGTGAGACACTCTCAATCTGGGGCTTTTAGCAAGGGTCCCGTTCTGGCGCTGCCCGACATCTACATTATTCCGGCGGCATGCCAAGTTTATCTAACTGGTATGGGGGATGGGATTTATGATGTTTTAGGCTATGGCTTTGGACAAGAGAAATTGTATTTGCGGATACGTTTAAAACCAAAAAGCGGTGAAATCCTAGCACAGCGTTTTTATGTGTGGTGTCCAGCCGATCGAGCTTTTGACCAGTTATATCGGCGAAAAATTTCTCCTGAAGATTTAGTCAAATATGCTATTCAGCCAACTCAAACTCTCTACACTTTTGACTCATATCGTAAAAAACAGGATAGGTTGCCTGATTCTGCCGAGGAGATCTGATGAATAAAAATGCCTCAATTCTTTGGATTGTTAAACTATGGGGGCTGCTTATCCTTTTCTCGGCTTGTACGCCATCTCGTCCCACACCCCAGATAGTAAAAAAAGAGATGCAGCAGTCGCCCCGCATTTATTCACTCTATTTGCCGCTCATTAAGCGAGAGAGCATTACAATCTGGCTCTCACCATCTTTGCCATCCACTTTCTCTCAAAAAATAGCGCTTCCGTCGGCCTATCAGGTGGTGGAAACGCCAGTAGCCAAGACGTTGAAGATCGAGATCGGTCAACAGGCGGTGATCAGCCAATGGATTTATGCGCTTGTGACGCCCTTTGCAAGCCTTGTACAAGAGGTCAGCAGCGCCGATTTGCTCGCGAGCTGGCAAGGACAAACCGCCGGCCCATTCGCAGGACATCCCCTATTAATGGATGTGAACACCCATCAAGTGCTGACTGCTCTATGGGGTGAATCGGCTCCAGAAGCCGTTGCCATCCTTGATCAAAATGAACTGCTTGATTTTGCCTGGAATCACCAACCTGCCTGGGCAATTATCCCCTTCGAGGCGTTACAACCGCGCTGGAAGGTATTAGAAGTGGACCACTTTTCCCCATTGCACAGAGATTTTGACAGCGCTTCTTACGCCTTGAGCATCCCCATTTCGCTAAACGGCGTTTCCAACGCAGAGGGGAACAGCCATTCTACACCAGTTCTACCCGGCTCGGTGCCCGAAACCAACCGCGACCCACAAAAATTGACGACCCTGGTGATGACAGGAGTCACGGCTTTGGTGCGCGCAACCGCCTATGCCATGGAAGTGCAGGGGATCACTTATCCAGCGCAAGACATTGGGGATTGGCTGCGTGGCGCCGACCTGACTCATATTAGCAATGAGGTGCCATTTGCCGCAGACTGTCCAGCCCCCAACCCGGTACAAGAGAATGTGCGCTTCTGTAGTCGCGATCAGTATCTTGGTTTGCTCGAAGAAGTAGGCGCAGATATCATCGAGTTGAGTGGAGATCATTTCCAAGACTGGGGCAGCGCGGCAGTTTTGCATACATTGGAGTTATACAAAGAACGCGGGTGGAAATATTATGGCGGCGGCGAAAATCTGGAAGATGGTCGAAAAGCTCTGTTGATTGAAGACCACGGCAATCACCTGGCGTTTATCGGCTGCAATGCAAAAGGTGGTAAATTCGCGCAGGCCAGCGATTCCAATCCAGGCGCTGTTCCGTGCGACCTGGATTGGATGTCGGCAGAGATCAAACGCTTAAGACAAGCTGGCTATTTGCCAATTGCCACATTTCAGCACCAGGAATATTACACTTATGCGGCTCAAGCTGATCAAAAAGCCGATTTTCGCCGCATGGCAGAAGCGGGGGCAGTCATTGTAAGCGGCAGTCAGGCGCATCAGCCGCAAACGATGGATTTTTGGGACGGCGCGTTGGTTCATTATGGGCTAGGAAACTTATTTTTCGATCAATACGATCTGACGCCAGCCTGTCGGCAAGGGTTGCTGGACCGGCACATCTTTTACGATGGACGCTATATCGGGCTAGAACTTCTCCCTATTCAGTTTGTGGATTATGCCCGTTCACGCCCAATGACTGAAAATGAAAGAACTTCTTTGTTGGAAACACTTTTTGCTGCGAATGGTTGGCGGCCCTGATAATCAGTTTTTCGCCAGAACAGGCGCTTCAAATTTTCCTGATACTGCTGGAATTTGTGGTTTGATGTTTGAAGGGAAATGAGGCATGATTGGGCTAAAACTCAGTCATGCACAGTCTTGTTCCAACGGTGAAACCAGAGGACAGCCTGGCGGATATCGTAGACACCTTTTTAGAAACGGGATCCCGGCGCGTCATTGTGGTAGATGAGCAGATGCGCCCGCTGGGGCTGATCAGCGACAGCGATGTGGTAGCCCGTG
>CAIQJJ010000684.1 GCA_903872065.1 uncultured Anaerolineales bacterium
CGGCCACTTCGTCGGGATCCGATGATAGGTCCGTTCCATGGTATCGATGGTTTCGTATGCTTCCAGAACGTATTTCATCAAGACCGTTTCCTGTCCCAACTTCGCCGACGATGCCCGCAGCGGCTACGTCTGCTGCCTGTCGCCGGACGGGGCGCTGACCAAGATCGCCGAGAGCTATTACCGTCCCAACGGCCTGGAGATCGTGGACGGCGGCGCGGCGCTGGTCGTGGCGGACACAACTCAGAAGACGCTCTTCAAAGGCGCCTGGGACGCCGCGGCGCGCCGCTGGACGGATGTGCAGCCCTGGGCCAAGGTGGGCGGCGCGGAAGGGCCGGACGGCATGGCCTTTGGGGCGAACGGGCGGCTCTACCAGGCCATCTTCGGCGACGGCGTTGTGCGCGTCGTCAACCAGGACGGCAAGGTGGTTGAAGAACTGTTCACCGGCGGGATGAACCCTACCAACGTCGCCATTGACCCCTCCGGCAAACTGGGCCTGGTCGTCACCGAAACCGAGCGCGGACGCCTGCTCAGTTTCCCCCGCCTCAACCCCGGCGCGGCCCTCTTCGACGGCGGGGACGCCTGGGATTGAGGCCAGGCATCCAGGCATGCTGAGCCTGTCGAAGGATTGCCGAATCTGGGACGATCAGGTAGGGGCGAAGCATACGGCGGGATCTCTCGTCCAGGGGACGATGCATTAATGCCGGATGCTTCGCCCTGTCTCGTTGGAACGGGACGCCATCCAGGGGACAATGTTCCGGGGTGAGGCGAAGATCGTCCAATAGATCACGTCCCGGAGGGAGGGCGAAGCATACGGCGCAATTTGATCGTCCAGAGGACGAGGTTCGGAGCCGTATGCTTCGCCCCTACACGCGACCGGGGTGTATGGGTGCGTGATTGCTGGGCTGTGATTTCTTTGCCCGGTACACCCATTTCGGGTTCAGCAAATACAGCTCCGTTCGTCGTTCATGGTTACTCACTTTCTTTTGCAGTATAATAGTCCCAGACGGGTATTCCGAGGTTTGGGCAGTCGCGGAATCCTTGTTGCAATAATCCCTCGCCACCAACTGATCCCTCACCAAAATTCGCCACTCACCTCCTCTCCCACACAAGGAAGGGAACATGACCCTCGACCCCTCCAAAGGACTGTTTGACCTCCTCAAAGACCTCTGGCAGTCCATCGCCTCCAACCTCAAAGCCCAGATCCTGGTCTTCGCCCTCCTGGTATTGATCCTGGGGCTGGTCTTCGCCGTCCTCCTGCCGGCCTATCAGCCCTGGATCCTGGGCGCATTGGGCCTCTTGCTCCTCAGCTCCCTCGCCATCTACCTGTTCGAAGCGCGCCGCGCGCCGCCCGCTTCAACCGCCTCTGCGCCCGTTCAACCCGCTGCCGCAGCTCAACCGTCCACCGTCTCTGCGCCCGCTCAACCCGCCGTCGTGACCCTCGACGCCCTGCGCGACGCCTACCTCGACAGCCTGGTTGCTGACTGCCAGCGGGCGCGCCTGGTGGGCATAGACCCCAAGTCGGTTGACCCGCGCCGCAAACCCTTCACCCTGGACAAGCTCTATGTTTCGCTCAACGTCAAAACGCAGCGCGAAGTCGAAGAAGATGGCGAGAAGAAAATGCGCCCCCTGCCGGCGCTCGAAGCGCTCGAAGCCGCCCCCGGCGGGCGCATGGCGCTGCTCGGCCTGCCCGGCTCCGGCAAGACGACCTTCGTACGCTACCTTTCGCTGCGCCACGCCCAGGCCTGCCGCCGCGCCGCGGCCTCAGTGAGCGACGACCTGCCCGGCTGGAAGGGCGCGCCGCTCCTGCCCGTCATCCTGCCGCTGGGCCGGCTGGCCGAGTCCATCTCCAGCCAGGCGGCGCGCGGCAGCGCCGAGATGGTCGAGCAGTTCTTGCAGCGTACCCTGCAGGGCAGCGACGACCCCTCGATTGGGCGCTATGCCGGCTACCTGCTGGATGACCTGCGCCGCCGCCCGGCGCTCTTCCTCTTTGATGGGCTGGACGAGGTGGCCGACCTGAGCCTGCGCCCCCCTGGTCGTGCAGGCGGTCGAGGCCTTTGCCGCCCGCTACGCCGCGCAGCCGGCCAGCCGCTTCCTGGTCACCTGCCGCACCTTTTCCTACACCGATGAGCGTTGGAAACTCGCTGGTTGGGCGACGCACGAACTGGCCGCGTTTACGAAAGAGCAGGTCGCCGCTTTTGTAGACGCCTGGCACGACGAGTCGATCCGGGTTGACCCGGGGCGCAAGGACGATTATGAGCGCAAGCGCCTCCAACTGAAAGAAGTTCTGCGCCCGGGCGACCGCCGCCGCCTGTGGGAGATCGCCGACACCCCCCTGATCTTGACCTTGATGGCGGTCGTCCACACCACGCGCGGCGAACTGCCGGACGCCCGCGCCCTGGTCTACGAGGAGTGCACGCGCCAGCTTTTGATCCAGTGGGAGGCTGAGCGCTCGGTGTTGGGTCAATCGCAGCGCACCGACCTGCGCACCGCCCTGGAGGTCGCCGAGGTTACGCTCTACAACGCCTTGCAAGAGGTGGCCTATCACGCCCATGAGCGCCAAGCCGGCGATCCAAAGCGGGGCGGGGCGGCGCTCGTCACCGAAGACCTGCTGCGGGCGGATTTGTGGGCCGCTTTCGACGACGAGGCGAAGGTGCGCACCTTCTTGAGCTACTGCGAGAGCGCCAACGGCCTGCTGCTCTGGCAGGGCGTGGCCCCGCTGCCCGACGCCCCACCCGATTCGCCGCCGCGCCGCGTCTACGCCTTCCCGCACCTCACCTTCCAGGAATACCTGGCGGCGCGCTACCTGGGGCGCATGGCCAACCTGGGCGAGAAAGCCCGCCTCCACCTCGATCGCTCCGACCGCTGGCGCGAGGTGGTCATGCTGCTGGGCGAACACATTTGTTTTCGCGACGGCAATTACGAGCAGATGGACGCCCTGCTCAACGCCCTGGCCCCCGACCCATTTCCCGCTCAACCCTCGCCGCAGGACTGGCGCGCCCTGTGGATGGCCGGCGACCTGCTCATGCTCTACCGCCGCGCC
This sequence comes from uncultured Anaerolineales bacterium, assembly GCA_903872065.1. GTDB lineage: Bacteria > Chloroflexota > Anaerolineae > Anaerolineales > UBA4823 > CAIQJJ01. The sequence continues at coordinate 3,041 of CAIQJJ010000684.1, forward strand.
TTTCCCCGCCGCGGCGAACAGCATGGCCGCATTCCGCATGGGCTGGCGCGCCTGCTGAAAAGCGGGGCGCTGACGTCCATCGAGCGCGCCGCCGCCGGCGGCGCCCTGGCGCGCCTGGGCCAGGAGGGGGCCGGCGACCCGCGCTTCGACCCGCAGCGCCTGTATTTGCCATCCCGCGCCGACAGTTTGGACGACCCTCTGCAGCTTCCCGACCTGTGGGGCTTCATCCACATCCCGGCCGGGCCGTTCCTGATGGGCAGCCGCCGCGACGACCCCGGCGCGAGGGAGAATGAGTTCGAGCAGCATGTCCTGGAACTGCCCGATTATTACCTGGCGCGCTACCCGGTCACAGTGGCGCAGTTCCGCCTGTTTGTCGAGTGCACTGGCTATAAAGTTCGCGATTCAGACAGCCTGCGCGGCCTGTCCAATCACCCGGTGAATTGGATCACCTGGTACGAGGCGCGTGATTACTGCCGCTGGCTGGACGGCGAACTGAAAGCCGCCGCAGCGCGCCGGCTTGAACAAGCCGCCGCCCTGCCGCCGGCCGAAGCCCTCTTCTGCCGCCGCCTGGCGCAAGACGGCTGGCAGATCACCATCCCCTCCGAAGCCGAATGGGAAAAAGCCGCCCGCGGCCCTCTTCCAGGCGCTGCGCCGGCGACTTCCCCCTCCCTCTCCGTTTCGAGTCTCGCGCCGGCGACTCCCCCTTCTCTCTCCGTTTCGGAGAGAGAAGGGGGTTGGGGGGATGAGAGAGGTCGCCTCTACCCCTGGGGCTTTACCTTCTCCTCCGATTGCGCCAACACGAAAGAAACTGGCCTCGATGCAATCTCTCCCGTGGGCTGCTTTCCCCAGGGCCAGAGCGTTTACGGCCTGCTCGACATGAGCGGCAACGTTTGGGAGTGGACGCGCAGCCAGTATTGTTCCTACCCTTATGACCCGCAGGATGGCCGCGAGACTCCGCCATCCTCAAATGATGTCTGGATGGCTGTTCGGGGCGGCGCTTATTACAGCGAGCCTCAGTCCGCCCGCTGCGCCTTCCGTTTCGGGGACGATCCTGATCTCAGGCTCAGGTATTACGGTTTTCGAGTTGTGCTGCTCCTATGCCGCTGAATCTCTGGAGCCTCTGGCCCTCTGGAGACTCTGAATCTTTGGCATGAACCCAGGCCGTGGCCGCGGGAAGCCAGCCCTCCCCGCCGTCAGGCGGGTCGTTTTTTGAAAAAATATCCACTTCGTATAGCCATAATTCCCCTCTTTTCCCACAAACAAAAACGCCCGGCGCATGGTACATGCACCGGGCGCAGTGATTGCTCGGGAGGGCGCTCAGGATTTGCGTGTTTTGAGAGTTCGAGCCAGGATGTCCTCCAGTTCAGGGCGGCCAGAACGGCGCTTGCCCTTCTTCTCGCTTTTGTGCGATTTCGAACGTTCCATCGCCTCGCGCATCGCCGATTCCATCGCCGTCAGGTTGATTTCCTCGTCCTGGGCGTCAATTTCATCGTCCTTGTCTTTCCCCTTCATGTCTTTTCCGCCCGGCTTGCCGCCGCCGCCACCCATATTGACCGGCGGGGCGATCTTCACCGGCGGTTCTTCCAGGGCCTTCATGCTCAGCTTGATCTGCTTCTTCTTGCGATCCACATCCAGGATTTTCACCTCGACCTCGTCGCCTTCTTTGACGACTTCGTCGGGGGTGCGGATGAACCCGTGGGTCAATTCGCTGACATGCACCAGGCCGGCGCGCTCCGCCCCAATATCCACGAACGCGCCGAACTTCTCCATGCGCACCACCTTGCCCTTCAACACCATCTCAGGCTTGATGTCGCGCCATTCCAGGTCGAGCGGCTTGATCATCGTCAGTTCGACGTGGCTGCCCTTCGGAGAAGTGCGCCGCACCCAAACCTCCACGGATTGGCCGATCTGCACCACGTCTTCGACGCGGTTGACCGGATCTTTTTGCAGTTGTGAAATATGCACCACCCCTGGGATCGTCAAGCCAATATCTACAATCGCCCCTGCGAGCGATGTCTTCACGACCGTGCCGGTGAAATGCGTTTTGCGCTTGATCTCGCCGTTATCGGTGGTGGTGGTCTCAATCACGTTATTATCCATAGTACACACTCCCGTTGATCCAAATTTTAGGCAAGGGAATATTATACCTTGCGTGGGAGTAAAAGTCAAAGAAAGAGAGCTTTAATTTTTATTAATTTTCCAACCAATTTCGCGCCCCTTGCAAAAACACCTTGCCGGGCATGGGCTTCTTGCCGGCCGGCTGCACTTCCTCGAAGAGCAGCGCCCCTTCTGGCGTCCCCACGCCGGGCAGGCCGTTCATCACCAGCCTTTGCCCGGGGCGGGCCGCCGGCGCCTCCGCCGGGCGGGCGCGGTGGACCTTGAGCGGCTGCCCGGCCCACAGCATGTAGGTCCCTGGCCAGGGTGCCAGGGCGCGCACGCGCCGTTCGAGCGCCGCCGCCGTCTCATTGAAATTGAGCAGCCCGTCTTCCTTCTTGAGCATCGGGGCGTAGGTCGCCGGCGCGGCGCTCTCATCTTGCGCCTGCGGGACGATCTCACCGCGCAGGTAGCCGTCCAACACCTCGATCAGCAGCCGCGCCCCATCCTCCGCCAGCCGCCGGCCGAGAGTCTCGGCGGTGTCTTGCGGCGCAATCGCCAGCGGGCGTTGGCGCAGCAGGGGGCCGGTATCCACCCCGGCGTCCATCTTCATAATCGTCGTCCCGCTTTGCGCGTCGCCGGCCAGCAGCGCCGCCTGGATCGGCGCCGCCCCGCGCCAGCGCGGCAGCAGCGAGGCATGCACATTGATGCAGCCGCAGCGCGGCAGCTCCAGCGCCTCCGGCCTGAGAATCTGCCCAAACGCTGCCACCACCACCAACTCCGGCGCCCACGCCCTGAGCTGCTCCATCGCCTCCGGCTGGCGCAAGCGCCGCGGCTGGATCACCGGCAGGCCAAGTTCGAGCGCCAGGCTTTTCACCGGCGGCGGCGTCAGGCTTTGCCCGCGCCCGGCGGGCTTATCCGGCTGCGTCACCACCCCGGCGATGGGGTAATGCGCCGCCAGCGCCCGCAAAATGGGCAGGGCGAATTCAGGCGAACCCATAAACACAACCCGTGGACTCATATCACGCTCCATTCAAGATATGGGCGAGAGGATACCATATTTTCCGCCCCGCGGCGGGCAATTAACCCGCGTCCGCCGCCCGTCCGCGAAACAATATTCCTGGGGGGGAGGGCGTAGGGGCGAAGCATACGGCACGATCTATTCTCCAGGGGACAATACATGGCTGCCGTATGCTTCGCCCTGTCCCGCGAGAACGAAGACGCCGTCCAGGGGACAATGTTCCGGGGTGAGGGTGAAGATCGTCTGGAGGAAGGGTGTAGGCGTAGGGGCGAAGCATACGGCACGATCTATTCTCCAGGGGACAATACATGGCTGCCGTATGCTTCGCCCTGTCCCGCGGGAATCGGGATACCATCCAGGGGACAATGTTTCGGGGTGAGGGCGAAGACCGTCCAATAGACCGCGTCCCGGAAGAGGGAGGGCGAAGCATCCGGCGCAATCGATCGTCCCATAGACCATTTTTCGGAGCCGTATGCTTCGCCCCTACATCGCCTCGTGGCCTCGCGGTTTAATTTTCCCCGGCGTCCTCCCCTTGCGCCGTGTCTTCATGAGTTTCGCTCATTTCGCGTTCTTCGCGCTTTTCGCTTATTTCGCGTTCTTCCTCTTCGCGCTTTTCCTCTACCAACATGATCAACTCGCGATAGACCAGCGTCCACGTCGTGGAGGTGAACACCTCGGCCAGGCCTTGCAAGAACACCAGCGGCGCGATCATCACCAGCAGGAACAGCGGCGCGCCCACGATCGCCGCCAGCACCCACGGCAGCGCCCCTTGCGTGAAAATGCCCGTCACACTGCCCACCAGCAGCGCCGGCATCCCGCCGATCAGCACCGCCGCCGCCAGCACCATGAGCGTGACCGGGATCATCACAATGAACCACCCCAGGCCCAGCGCCAGCAGAATCACCGCCATCACCACCACATCACTCAGGCGGCGCGTGCACAGCCGCCAGCCGCGCCGCAGGGCGTCGCCCAGGCCCAGGTCTTCCAGCGCCGCGGCGCGGTAGAAGAACTGCATCAGCACCGAGAGCGCCAGCCCGGCCAGGATGGCGACGAACAGAAACAGCACCAACAGACCGATGCTGACGATCGTCCCTAGCACCCGCAGCGGCGTATTGTCCACCACCCACACCAGCAGCGGGGTGGCGCCGATCAGCATCAGCAGCATAAAGATCACAAAACCGCCCAGCCCGAAGACCAGGTCAATCCCAAAGATGCGCAGCGCCTGGCGCGACCATCCCAGGCGGAACCCCTGGCGGATGCCGATCTTCTCGCCGCTGGCCTCGTGCTGGCTCACCATGCGCATCAGCGCCGTTTGCGCCACGTAGCGCAGGAAAATGCCCACAATCCCCAACACAAAGAACAGGCACACCAAAATCACCCCGCCGGCGATCAGCCCGGCGATCGCCTCCGCCCCAATGTGCGGCAGCGAGAAATCGGGAAACCCTTCCGGCGCAGGGAAATTGTAGCTGCTGGTACTGCCCGACCCGCCGCTGCCGCCATTGCCGCCGCTGCGCGCCCCGGTCAGCGCCACCAGCGCCCCAAACAGCCACAGCGCCCGGTAATTCCACGTTACATGAAACGCTCGTTTGATAATCTTCATCTGATCCATATCTTTCTTCCTTTCTATGTATTCACAAACTCAAAGGCAGAACGCAGAACGCAGAAGGCAGAGAAAAGACTCATCGGTCTCTGCGATCTCCGCAGTGCATTTTCACTCTTCACTGCCTACTGCCTGCTGCCTACTGCCCACTCCCCACTCTCCACTTCCCACTCCCCACTCCCCACCACCCACCCCCCCAGCATCACCAGGCTGCCAACGCTGATCCCCACCTCAAGCGCCAACAGACCGCCGAAGGCGGCCGGAGAAGCCCAGGCGGCAGGCGGCAGCGCCTGGTTCAACGCCAGCGCCAGCCAGACCAGCGCGCTCACAATCAGCGCCGCGTGGAAAAAAGCCTGCGCGCCCAGCACCCCAAACGGGATCAGCCACCAGAGCCGGCGGAGCCACTGCGCTCGCAGCCGCTGCGCTTGCGCGCGCCCGGGCAGGCGCAGCCGCACCTGGGCCGCAAAGCGCTCTGGCGAGGTGCGCGCCGCCGGGGCCGGGTCGGCTTGCAGCAGGCGCGAAAGCTGCTCCAAAGCCGCCAGTTCGGCGCGGCACGTGGGGCATTCCAGCAGATGGCTTTCCACCTGCCGCCGCCGCTCATCGGGTAATTCGCCGTCATAATACAAACCAATCCACTCCTGCAAACATTCCTTCATTTCACTTCCTCCAGCGCGCCGCTTAACTTGTCGCGCAGCAGCCGGCGCGCCGTATTCAGGCGGGACATCACCGTGCCGGTCGGGATCTCCAGCACGGCGGCAATCTCCTGGTAACTCAGGCGCTCATACTCGCGCAAGATCAACACTGCCCGGCTGGCCTCTGGCAGACTCAGCACCGCCCGGCGCACCATTTGGCTGCGCTGCCGCTCTTCCAGGCTTTGCTCCGGGCCTGCCTCGGCCGCATCGGGCGCTTGCTCATCCAGCGCCGCCGTCTCACGCTGCCGGCGCAGATCGTCCAACGCCGCGTTGAGGGCGATCCGGCAGACCCAGTTGCGAAAGGCGTAGTGGGGATCGAAGTGATCCAGCTTTTGCCAGGCCCGCAAAAAGGCCTCCTGCGCCGCCTCTTCCGCCAGCGCCAGGTCGCCGCACATCCGGTAGACCACATTCACCACGCTGGCGCGGCAGCGCAGGGTCAATTCGCCAAAGGCGGCGCGGTCATCCTGGCGGGCGCGCGCCGCCAACTCCGCTTCAGTGAGTTCTGCCAACATTCTGCCAGGCGAGGCTGCCCCGCTCATTGTGTGCGATCCTGTCATACAAAAGACCTTTAGGGTTTTCTGAAACCCTAAAGGTCTC
>CAIQJJ010000685.1 GCA_903872065.1 uncultured Anaerolineales bacterium
CCGCGCCCGATCTGCCGACCTGGAGCGGCGAGCTTTACCTGGAGACCCATCGCGGCACTTACACCACGCAGAGCCAGATCAAAAAGGCTAACCGCTTGAGCGAATTGATCCTGCGCGACGCCGAAATCTTTGCCTCGCTGGCCGGCCTGGGCGGGCGCGCCGTAGACTTGGCGGCGCTCAAACCGGCCTGGCTGAACCTGGTTTTGCTCCAGTTCCACGACATCCTGCCCGGCAGTTCGATCGGCGAAGTCTACGCCGAGGCGGCGGTTGACCATGAGCGCATTCAGAACGCCGGGCGGCAGGCGCGCGCCGCCGCCCTGGCCCAACTGACCGCGCCGGGCGGCCCTGGCGAGGTGGTGATCTTCAACAGCCTATCCTGGGCGCGCAGCGATGTCGCCGCGCTGGAGACGGACGCCCAACAGTTCCCGCCCGGCGCGGCGCTCGAAATGGCGCAGGCCGATGGGCGCGTCCTGCCGGCGCAGCGTTCTGGCGCGGACACGCCGGAAGGCCGCGCCCGGCTGATCGTCCAGTTGGACGAACTGCCGGCGCTCGGTTACTGCGCCGGAACGCTGCGGGAGGCCGCCGCGCCGCAGGAACATTCGCTGCGCGTGACCGCCGGCGGGCTGGAAAACCGCTTCTTCATCCTTGAACTGGACGAACACGGGGCCTTGCGCCGCCTGTATGACCGGCGCGCCGGGCGCGAAGTGCTGCCGGCCGGCGTCTGCGCCAACCAGCTTCAGCTTTTCCAAGACGGCCCGGAATACGAATCTGCCTGGAACGTCCACAATACGCTGGATCGCCGCGCCTATTCGTGGGAGGGCGAGGCCAGCATTACCCCCGTCGCCGGCGGCCCGGTCTGCGCCGCGTTGCGCGTCGAAAAACGCTTCCGCAAAAGCCGCCTGGTGCAGGAGATCGTCCTCTACGATCGCCTGCCGCGCATTGACTTCATCACGCGGGTGGATTGGGAAGAGCGCCAGGTACTGCTCAAAGCCAGCTTCCCGCTGGAGGTGCGCAGTTCAGAGGCCGCCTTCGAGGTGCAGTACGGCCTGGTCAAGCGCGCCACGCACCGCAACACCTCCTGGGAGCAGGAAAAATTTGAGGTGTGCGGCCACCGCTGGGCGGATTTGTCCGAGACCGGCTACGGCGTCAGTCTGTTGAATGACAGCAAGTATGGCTACGATGTCTATCGCAGCACCCTGCGCCTGACGCTCCTGCGCGGGACTGAGTTTCCCGATCCCGACGCCGACCGCGGGACGCACGAGTTCACCTATTCCCTCTGGCCGCACAGCGGCGACGCGGCCGCCGCCGACACGGCGCGGCGCGCCTGGGAGTTGAACGTCCCGGCGGTGGGCGTCGCCGGCGTCCCGCTGCCTGGCGGCGTTGCCGGGCAGTCCTTCTTCACCGTCCGCGGGCCGGCCATCCTGGACACGCTCAAGCCGGCCGAGGATGGGCGCGGCTGGATTGTGCGCCTCTACGAACCCTATGGCAGCCGCGGGCCGGTCGAGGTCGGCGCGCCAGTGATGTTGGGCCAGGTGAGCGCCTGTGATCACCTGGAGCGCCAGACACAAGATTGGCCGGCAAGCGGCAGTACCTTTGGCTTTGCCATCCAGCCTTTCGAGGTCAAAACCTTCCGGATCATCCCCGCCTGAGGCGGGTTGCGGAGTCGTGATGTCCACTCAAACTGCCTCTACCGAAGAAACCCTGGCGCAGATGACCGCCCGCCTGGCGCAGGAGGCGCAAGCCGCCTACCAGGCCAGCCCGTTCAGCGCCCTCTCGCGCGACTATTTCTCGCGCTTCAGCCGCGATCCGCAAGCCAGGCCCGAGGCGGGCGAGATCGAAATTGGCCCTGGGTGGAGCATTGCGCTCGAACCCGGCGCGCAGCCCGTCACGCGCCAGGTGGTCCACGATCTGCAAGATTTCCTGGGGCGCGGCATGGGGGTGCAGCTTCCGATCCAGGAAATCCCCCTCTCGCCGCAGGGCCGCCCGGATACGATCGTCCTGCTGGAAAGCGGCGGCGGGGATCCAGATGTCGCGGATTCCTTTACCCTGCGCTGCAGCGGGCCAACCCCCGACAGCCGCCTAGTCATCCAGGGGCGGGATGTGCAGGGGACGCGGGATGGCGTCGTGCGCCTGGTCAACCAGATCGGGCTGCGCCAGGCGCCGCTGGTCGAGACGCGCCAGCAAGTCTACCGCCCGCGCCTGGCAGCGCGCATCGGCGCCATCCCCTGGATGGGGTCTTGCCGCGACCTGGTCTTCATGGGCTACAATACCGTCCTCCTGCCCGGCGCGACCCTGTTCGAACTGTCCACCAGCGAGGCGATCCCCGAACTGGCCGCGCGGCGCAATCCGCAGGCGCTCGCCAGGGCGCAGGCGGCGGCCGAGGCCGCGGCGCGCTATGGGCTGAAGACCTACTGCTGGGTCAGCACCGTCAAGAAATTCCCAAAAGACGACCCCATCTTCACGCAGTACCCCGATCTGCGCGGCTCACTGACCTGGAAGGAGGATGGCGAATACATCCTCTGCACCGAACACCCCCTGGCGCGCCGCTGGCTGGCCGAGAGCGTGGCCGGCCTCTTCCGCGCCATCCCCGGCCTGTGGGGGATGGGCGTTATCATCGGCGGCGAGGGCTTCTACCACTGCTTCATGCGTCCCCACGGCGCGCCCCAGGGCCACACCACCTGCCCGCGCTGCGAGGCGCTTGGCCCGGCGACCGTGGTGGCGAACCTGTGCAATCTCCTGGCGCAGGCGGCGCGCAGCGTCAACCCCGAGGCGGTAATCACTGCCTGGCCCTACTCCGCCGAACACTGCTGGGCGGTGGATGGGGCGCTGCCCAAGATGATTGCGAAGCTGGAGGCGGGGACGGCCCTGTTGACCGAAATCGAGAAAGAGGCGGTCATCGAAAAACCTTACGGGCTGAGCAAACTGGCCTGGGATTACAGCATTGACGCCATTGGCCCTTGCGAGCGGGCCAAAGAACAAATCCGCCTGTGCCAGCGCCGCGGCATCCCCGTCTTCTTGAAGAGCGAGCCAGAACTGGCCTTCGAGGCCTCCCGCCTGGCGGATGTGCCGTGCATGGATCGCTGGTTTGCCCGCGCCGAGGCGCTGGCAAGCTGCGGCGCAGCCGGGGCGGCGGTGATCCCCGCCTTTCGCAATTTCTACGCCACCGCCGCGGCCGAGGCCGGGCTATGGTCGTGGTGGGCGCCGGGTCACAACGCGGAACGGGTCATGGCGCGCCTGGCGGAGCGCATCGCCGGCGCTCAGGCCGGCCCGCTCTTGCGCCAGGCCTGGCGGCTGGTCTCCGAAGCCATCGCCTGGTCGCCGGAAATCCCAGGCTATTACCAGGGGCCGCGCTACCTCGGCCCGGCCCATCCGATGTGCGCCGACCCCCACGCCGAACTGCCGGCGGTCTTCTATGGGCGCTACCTGTTCCACGCCGAGATCACCGAGGCGGAGGGCCTCAAGCTGCGTCCGACGTTCTGGACGGAAGTGAGGGATGGGCCGCGCCTGCTGGCGTGCTACCGCCAGATGGATGCGCTGCTCAGCCAGGCGGTGAGACTCCTGGATAAGGCCGCCGGCGGCAAACCGCCGCTTGTTCCGGCGCGCTGCCGCGTGGCCTTCGAGGCCGAGGCCAATCAGATCCGCTGGCTGCAGCACACCGTGCGCACCGAGGTCAATTTCTACGCCTCCTGCGGGCTGCGCGAGCGTGTGTTGGCGCTGGCTGGGCAAGCGCCGCTGGTTGAGCAGGCGACGCATGCGCCGGACGAAAACGCCGAGGGCTTGGCGCTCCTGGCGGAGTGGCGCGCCGTGCTGCAAGATGAACTGCGCAACGCGCAGCGGGCGGCGCGGGTCGCCGGCGCGGATATGCGCTTAGATTTCTACTTTGGGGCCGATCACACCTTCCCCCACCTGTCGGAGATGCTGCGCGCCAAGATTCGCCTGACGCGCCATGAGATCGCCGTCTTCCTGCCGGCGCTGGCGGCGAAGTTTGAGGCGGGCCGCACCGAAACGGCGGGTGAGCATCCTTCCGCTTAAAAAGTCATTCCCTCCGGCGAACAGGCCGGAGGGAATGAACTAAAAAGCTTAATTTAACCAGGGGCTATTTCTTGAACTTGGCGTCATACGCAGCCTGGTAAATCTGCAAGAAGCGATCCAGGCCATTGGTATTCAGCTCCGCCAGGTATTGATCCCAATCTTTGTTCACGTCGGACTGACCGCTCACAAAGGCGGCGAACATCTGATCGGAATAAGCCGTCAGCGCGGCGCTGATGGTGCCCAATTCCTTCGACTGCTCGGAGGTGAAGACCAGCGGCGGCACTTCTTTCTCCGGCTTGCCATAGGGGGCGTAGAGGTCGCGGCTCCACTGGTACAGGTAGCGCTCCAGAGGATCCGCGGGGTTGAATTCCTGCCACTCCAGGCGGAACTGCGTCGAGCGGAAGGTGGGGGCGGCCTGCTGCCAGGTGATCTTCTGTTCCTGCTCGGACCAGGCCACCAGGACTTTATAGCGCGGGGCGCCTTCGCCGGTGATCGATTCGGCGCCTGACTTGGATTCTTCCCATTCAGTGCCGGGGCGGCCATACACCGAGCGCATGGTGGCTTCGTAGCTGTACATCAAGTCAATCAGGCGGTAAGCCGCGTCGGGGTACTTGCAATCCTTGGTGATCAGCGCTGCGCCGGTGCCGCCGAAACCGTAGGGCGTCATCGGGCTTTGCTGCAAACCGGAGGGTCCCTTCAAAGGCGCCATGGGGACATAGTCCTGCCAGCGGTTGCTTGTGCCAGCCATCCAGTCAATGAACATGCCCGGCCAACCGGCCTGGGTGAAGCCCATCATGGCGATGTCCGGATATTCGCCCAGACCCTTGTGCTTGGTCATATCGTTGGTGAAAACTTCCGGATCGATCAAGCCCTCGTTGTAGAGCTTGTTCAAATAAATAATGCCCTCTTTCCAACCGGGTTCGGCGTAGGCCATCTTAATCTTGCCGTCTTCCACGAACATGTGGTTGACCGAGCCCAGGCCAGAGTTGTACACAAAGGCGTTCATGATGAACTGATCCAGGGCGGCGTGCCAGGAGCCGGTTTGCGCGCCGGACCAGGGAATTTCATCAGCCTTGCCGTTGCCATTGGGATCCTGGGTTTTGAAGGCCAACAGAACTTTTTCCAGTTCGTCGGTGGTGGTGGGCGCTTGCAGGCCCAGTTTATCCAGCCAGGGCTTGTAGATCCAGGCCTTCTGTGAGAGCGAGCAGTGATAGCAGTCATTGATGTGCGGCATGGAATACATCTTGCCGTCCGCCAGTGAGAAGGTGGCCTTCGTCTGAGGATAGGCGGCCATCACCTGCTTGAACTCGACGCCGTATTTCTCAATCAGGTCATCCAACGGGACGATCAAACCCTGATCGGCCATCGTCTGCTGCTCATCCAGCGGGATGCCGAAGTTCATGATGATGTCGGGAAGCTCGCCGCCGGCCAGCACCAGGTTGAGCTTCTGGCGGTTTTCTTCACGCGCCATGGGGGCGATGTCAAATTCCAGGTGAATGTTGGTCTTCTCTTCCAGCCATTTGGTGAACTCGTTGTCCACGTAATCTGAAACGCCGGTGGTCTGGACGAGCAAGACTTTTAAGGTGATCTTATCTTTGACGATGGGAAATTCTCCCGCCGGGGAGACCGCGCCGGCGGGCGCCTCGGGCGCTTTGGTGGTAGCGGTGGGGGCGGTGGTTGCCGCGGGTTTCTGTTCAGCGGCGGTCGCGGCCGGGGCCTGAGTCGCAGCCGGGGCGCAGGCAGAAAGGATAAACGCAAAGGCTAATAGAATGCTCAAGATCGCATTCAATTGTTTCTTTCTCATTGGGTTCCTCCTGAACTTGGTGAAAAGACTGACGGAATGGGTTTGCCTGGACTAACCTCGGTTCTCAAGGCTGAAAACGGACTCCAGGTTGGGTTGGTGGGGGAGTGCAAGATGGGGTGAATTTGCTCGGTTGACTCTCCTTTCTGAAAACACTTTTGGCGAGAATTACCAAACTGGCGCAATCAGCCTTTGACCGCGCCGATCATGAGACCCTTGACAAAATATTTCTGCACAAACGGATAAATCAGCAGCACCGGCCCGGATGCCACGATGATCAGGGCAAATTTCAGCAAGTCGCGCAGGCCGGCTTTGGCGGCCATGGTCTTGGCGTCTTCCAACAGGTTGGGATCGATCGTGTTGGCGATCAGGATATCGCGCAGGATAAGCTGCAAGGGGAACAGGTCTTTGTTGGCCAGGAAAATGAGCGCAAAGAAGAATTGGTTCCAGTGGCCGACGGCGTAAAACAGGCTCAAGACGGCGATAATGGGAGAGGAGAGAGGCAGCACGATGTTCCACAAATATTGGAAGTCGTTGCAGCCGTCCAATTGAGCCGCTTCCAGCAGTTCCTGCGGCAAGGAGGTGCGGAAATAGGTGATGGCGATGATCATGTTCCACACCGACAGCGCCTGCGGGATGATCAGCGCCCAGCGGGTATCGTACAGGCCAAGCTGTTTGACGGTGATGTAGAGCGGGATCAAGCCGCCGCTGAACATCATCGAAAAGACAAACAAAAACAGCAAAAAGTTTTTGCCGAACAAATCTTTGCGCGAGAGCGGGTAAGCCGCCAGGATGGTCATGACCACGTTGACGAAGGTGCCGACCGTGGCGTAGAAGATGGAATTGGCGTAGCCGGTCCAGATGCGCGAGAATTCAAAAATGCGCACGTATGCTTTGGGGGTGATTTTCACCGGCCACAGCCAGACCTGCCCGGCCGCGACCGCGTTGGGGTCGCTAAAGGAGGCGCTGAAGACATAGACTAACGGATAGAGAACCGCCAGGAAGATGAACAACAAAATCGCGTTGTTGATCAGCATGAAGATGGCATCCACCCTGGATTCACGAATGTGATGCTGCGAACGACTGTGAAGGATAGTTTTGACGGCCATCGTTTGCCTCTTACCACAAAGAAGAGTCGGTCAACTTTTTCATCAATTGATTGGCTGCGACCAACAAGACCAGGCCCACGAGCGAATTGAAGAGGCCAATCGCGGCGGCGTAGGAGTAGTTGGTGATGCCGCCTACCAGGCCCACTTTGTAAACGTAGGTGCTGATGACCTCTGAAATGGACGTGTTCAGCGGGTTTTGCATCAAGAAGACCTTCTCGAAGCCTACGTTAATGACCTGGCCCATATTGAGGATCAGCAGCGTGATGGCGGTTGGCAAAATGCCGGGCAGATCGATGTACCAGATGCGGTGCAGGCGGGTAGCGCCATCCACCACAGCCGCTTCGTGCAGGGCAGGATCGACCGAGGAGAGCGCCGCCAGGTAGATGACGGTGTTGAATCCGGTGTATTGCCAGACCCCCGACCAGACATAGATGGATTGAAACAGCTTGGCGTCGCCCATGAAGTGGATCGTATCCATCCCCAGCGCGCCCAGCAAGAGATTGACCGGCCCGTGGCGCAGGTCAAGGAACTGCAGCAGCATCCCCACCAACACAACGGTCGAGATGAAATAGGGGGCATAGCTGACCATTTGCACCGACTGCTTAAACAAGCCAGGGCGAAGCTGGTTCAGGCTGAGCGCAAACACAATTGGGATTGGAAAGCCCACGATCAATGAATACAGCGACAGGCCCAGGGTATTGATGAGCAGCTTCGAGAACATGACCGACTGGAAGAAGCGTTGGAAGTTTTCCAGTCCCACCCAATCCGCCTCCCAAATGCTGTCGCCGGGCAAGAAGTCGCGGAAGGCGATCTGCGCCCCATACATGGGATAATATTGGAAAACCGCCAACCACAGCAGCGGGAGAGCCAGGAGAACATAAAGCTGCCAGCTATGGCGCATGTTGCGCCATGCGATTCGCCAGGTTTTCGCTTTGGCGATTTCTAACTCTGAAAGAGGTAATGTAGGTTTGGCTTCCACGCCATGTTTCCCTTTCCCGTACTTAAAGAGGATTGATCGATTTTGATATGGACAAAGATGAATAGCACAGGATTATAATATTATAGAGAATAACCCTGCACCCAACAATAAGTTTTTCGCCAGTTTTTCGCCAGATTCTTGCCAAGCTCATGAAAACCAACGATCCGCGCCAGCAGTTCATCTCTGCGTTGCGCAGCGCCCTGCACTACCTTTACGATCCAGACCATCTTCACCGCAGCCCCCTGGTATCCATCTTCGGTTTGGAAGACCGGGTGGATGCTTCGACGCTCTTACAAAAGATTTTGTTGGAGGCCATTGAAAAGTTGAAACCGACTGACGTCGGCGAAGAGGATCCGCTTTTCCCGCGCGCCTGGATGATTTATGACTTGCTCTATTACCGTTATGTGCGCGGCTATGAGCGCCAGGCGGTGGCGAAACAATTGAGCATTTCGGAGCGGCAGCTCAGCCGTGAAAACAGCGCCGCCATCGAGCGCCTGGCGCTGGCGTTGTGGGAAAGCAGCGGGCTGGATGCAGACAGCCTTGAGGCCGGCGGGGCGATGGAGGACGAAAGCCTTGCTGACGAAGGGGGCGCGCCGCCGGGCGACCCATTCGAGCGGCTGCCGGCCGAAAAACTCGCCCCCTGGCCGGGGGTGCTGGCGGCCGCGCTGGAGATCATCCGCCCGCTGGCGGAAAAGCACGCCGTTCTGCTGCCGGCCAGGGTGGAGGCGGCCTCATCCTCGGCGGCCGTCCCCCAGACAAGCTTGCGCCACGCCCTGTTGAGCTTGTTGAGCGCCCTGCTGCCGGGCAACCCTGGCAGCGTCTTGCGCATTGAGCCGCTGGCGCAGCCAGGCCGCCTGAGGTTGAACCTGGAAATCAGCCCCGCCCGCTTCGACGCCCCCATCATCGCCGCCATTGCCACGGCGCGCTCGCTGTTGGAACACGCCGGCGGGCAACTGGACGTCCTGCTGCAGGATGAACGGGCAGTCTTCGGCCTGGCTCTGCCCACGGTGGAACAGACGTCCATTCTCGTAGTGGACGACAACCCCGACGCCATCCATCTCTTCACCCGCTACGCTCAAGGCACTCAATACACCGTCATTGGGGCGCAAGATGGCCTCCAGGCGTTGGAGCTGGCCCCGCGCCTGGCCCCACGGATTGTGCTGTTGGATGTGATGATGCCTGAAATGGATGGATGGGAACTGTTGGGACGGCTGCGCCATCTGTTGGCGGGGCAGCCCACGCAGTTCGTTGTTTGTTCCATTCTGCCTCAAGCGGCAATTGCATATTCCCTGGGGGCGGATGGATTCTTACAGAAGCCGGTTCGCTCGCAAGATTTCTTAGCCCTGCTCGAACAACTGGACAGATAAGACCTTTAGGGTTTCTGAAACCCTAAAGGTCTCGTGTAATAACCACTATGCTGAACTCGCAGCCTTCCCTTTCTTCATCTTCTTCAAGCGCCTACCAAAATCTGCGCGAGACAAACGCCGCCGCCCTGGCGCTGACATTTACCATCCTGTACGGGGGCGGCCTGCTGCTCATCGCTGGCTCAGCTCCTACCGCCTTGATGGCGCGCTTGTTTTTCCTGGCATTGGTTTACGTGGGCGGATCCATCCTCGTGTATCGCAATGTTGAACGTCACTTTTCCCTGGCCGTAGGCGGCTGGCTGCCTCTGCTTGGGGGAACAGTCCTGGCGGCGGGAATTTTCACCGGCCAACCGCATCTTCTTCTCTTCGCCGCGCCGCTTCCACTGGCGGCGATCTATATGCTGAACCCGCCGGCTGCCGGCCTGGCCTGGTTCGGGACGGCGCTGCTCGCATTCTGGTCGGCGGGGCAGGGGCTGCCAGCCAGGGACGCCGCGCTGCTGCCCATCTTAAGCGCGGTGATGGGCCTGTCGGCCTGGATCGCGGCGCGCGGCGGGTTTTCACTGGCCGACTGGTCTTACACCAATTATCTTTCGGCCGAGCGCGAACTGGAAGAGGCGCGCCAGCGGCAGTTGGAATTTGCCCAGGCCCAGGAAGACCTGACCAAAGCCTATCAAAACCTGGCCCACCTGACCGAGCGCCTGAAAGTTTTGCAGCGCGCCGCCGAAGAATCGCGCCAGGCCAAGGCTGAGTTTGTCGCCAATGTCTCACATGAACTGCGCACCCCGCTGAATATGATCATCGGATTTACCGATGTCATCTCACGCTCGCCCAGCCTGTATGGGATGCGCCTGCCGGCCGCGCTGCTGACGGACATTGCCTCGATCCAGCGCAACAGCGATCACCTGCTCAACCTGGTCAATGATGTCCTCGATTTAAGCCAGGTGGAGAGCGGACGGATGGCCTTGACGCGTGAGTGGGCCAGCCTCAATGATCTGATCCTCGAGGCGGCCTCCTACGTGCGCGGTTTATACCAGTCCAAAGGCCTGTACCTGGAATTTGCCCTCGAAGAAGACTTGCCGCAGGTTTTTTGCGACTGCACCCGCATCCGCCAGGTGATTGTGAACTTGTTGGGCAACGCCGGCCGTTTTACCAAAAGCGGCGGTGTGACGGTGCGCACGCGCCGCGCCGGCGATCAGTTGGAGATTGCGGTGTGCGATACCGGGCCGGGCATCCCCTTGCAAGAACAAAAGCGCATCTTCGAGCCGTTCCAACAACTGGATAATTCCATCCGGCGGCTGTATGGCGGCAGCGGGTTGGGGCTGACCATCTCCAAACAGTTTATTGAGATGCACCAGGGGAAAATGTGGTTGGAGAGCGAACCTGGCAAAGGAACGACGTTTTTCATCGCCCTCTCGATGGACCCGCCGGCTGCGATGGAAACGGCCGGCGCAGGATCGACCGCCAGGCTCGATCTGCGGCGCAGCATCATCCCCGGCGACGAAATGGGCTACCGCTTGCGCACTCGCCCCTCCCGCTTTGCTGCGCCAGAAATCAGCCCTCGCCTGCTGGTGGTGGAAAAAGAAAAGACCCTCGAACACTTGCTGCGCCGCTACCTGCCGCAGGCCGAAATTGCTCAAACCGAAACCCTGGCCGAGGC
>CAIQJJ010000686.1 GCA_903872065.1 uncultured Anaerolineales bacterium
CGAACCGGTGCTGCTTAAGACCCTCAAAGAGCATGGGTATTATGTCTGGTGGGGCGGCAAGAATGATCTGGTGCCGGGCCAGTTTGGCTACGCCGATTACTGCGACGTGAAATACCATCCGCCGCGCGGCCCGCGCTACCCCGATTTCCACAGCTTTTCCGATTGGCGCGGCGAAGCCCACAGCGATACCTATTACTCCTTCTATTATGGCAAGATCGAGCGCGATCCTGCCGATGGCGACCCGCACTACCTGGATGGGGATTGGTTGAACGTCCTGGGGGCGATCGATCTGATCAAAAACCCTCCGCCGGCCAGCGCCGGCCGCCCATTGTGCATCTATCTGCCGCTCGGCTGCCCGCACCCGCCTTACGCCGTCGAAGATCCATATTACAGCCAGATCGATCCGGCCGCCTTGCCCCCGCGCAT
Source organism: uncultured Anaerolineales bacterium (assembly GCA_903872065.1). GTDB lineage: Bacteria > Chloroflexota > Anaerolineae > Anaerolineales > UBA4823 > CAIQJJ01. The sequence continues at coordinate 427 of CAIQJJ010000686.1, forward strand.
TCCCACCCCCGATTGGCAGGAGAAGCCCAGTTTGCTGCAAGGGATTGCGCAGCGCCAGAACCTGCAAAATTGGAGCGAAGCGCGTTGGACCGCCCTGCGCACGACCTACTACGGCTTATGCGCCCGCGTGGATGCTCAATTTGGCCTGGTAGTGCAGGCGCTTCGAGACGCCGGCTTGTACGATGACACCGCCATCTTTTTCTTCTCCGATCATGGCGATTTCACCGGCGATTATGGCCTGGTGGAGAAGACGCAGAACACTTTTGAAGACTGCCTGATGCGTGTGCCTTTCCTCATCAAACCGCCTCGCGGCGTCCCTGTCCAGCCGGGGGTGCGCGAGGCGCTGGTCGAACTGATTGACTTTCCCGCGACGGTCGAGGCGCTCACCCACATCCAACCTTCCCACACCCATTTTGGCCGTTCCTTACTGCCCCTCATCGCCGGCCAGGCGGACGTCCATCGCGACGCCGTGTTTTGCGAAGGCGGGCGGCTGCCCGGTGAGCGCCATGCGATGGAACTGGAAAGCCGCAGCAACCAGGAACCGACCGGCCTCTATTGGCCGCGCCTCAGCTTGCAGGCCCAGGCCGGCCCTTATCACGGCAAAGCCACCGCCTGCCGCACCGCGCGCTATAAATACGTGCGCCGCCTGCTTGAAACCGACGAACTGTACGATCTGGAAACTGACCCCCACGAATTGCACAACCGCATCCACGACCCGGCGCTCTTGCCAGTCATCCACCAACTTCAGGAGCGCCTGTTGACCTTTTACCAGGAGACGGCAGACGTCGTCCCGTTTGATCCCGATCAGCGGAGTTAGGAAAATTCACCTTCAAGCGCACGCTGAGAGACTTCTTGTAGTCTGGCGACATGATTCGTCCAGATTAGGTACCGACTCATATCGTTGCAGCATTTGTACAACCTGCTGAAATTGGCGATTTTTAATGCAATTTTTGAATATTTGCGTTATACTATACTTAGCTCATCTACCACGCGTAGAAAGAGTAACGGTGCCGCCCTACGGGGCGGCTCCAGCTTTTTTAAAGGCTTCATACTCCTGCTGGAGTTTGCGTTTTTGGTGGAGTTGGGGAACCAGACCCATTTGATTTCGAAATCTTTGGGTAAATTGTGTTGTTCTTTTATTTCACGCAACCGCGTCGCGATTTCTGATGTTTTTTCAAGTGAACACCACACAGCGCCTAGCGTCATAACAGCCTGATTATCGTGTTTTAAATGACAGCTCTCATCACAATACACATTGAAGACTTGGCGATATTGCTGTAGTTTCATTTATATACTCCATTGATATAAAAAGCGTCGTATTTTCCTTTTCCATCTGCTTTGTTCTCACCCTCAAATCTTCCGGTTCATTCTTCATAATTCATCCTTCCTCCTTCATCTAAGCAGCCAATCGAGCCAGTAAATGCAAGACGATAAGATGCTGCAATCATCCGTCCTGCAATTTCATCAGATGCAAAATTGATCAGGGGGGTGGAATTTGCGACAATCATTTTGATATTTCGCGCCACTGAGCAAGATTTTCTAAATCTTGCTCATAATCTTCCACGTCATACTGCCTGGATATTTGCCTTTCACCCAACAAGTAATGAAATTCGATTTTGGTCATGTCGGCCAGGCGATGAGCATTTGCAAAGGAAATCAAATTTTCGCGATAAAGTTGAATCGCCAGATCGCGTCTTAAGTCGGTTTTCAAGCGGTTTCTGGGGATTTTGATAGAAACCAGGATATCTTCAGGAATGTCTAAGGTCAGAGTTTTCATATACAAATTATGAATGATAAATGATGAAAAGTCAATTTTCTGGGCTCATGTTCAGTTTTTTGTGCTTGACAAGCTTAGCGAAAGCCAAAGAAGGCGCGCCACTGGCGCGCAATTTATTGGTACGTGGGTTGGTGCGAACAAAAACTTCTAGAAGCTTCTTCATTTCTTTGGATGGTATAATTTTGACGGAGAGATCAATACACCGAAGTGTGCGAGATGAAACCATTTGCCACTCAACTCAAAGATGGTACAAAAGCGTATGCCTGATAATGAAGTTCTTGTTGCTATCCTTAATAACCACTTGGATTTTGCAATCCTGCGCGAGAAACATTGGTATCGCATCCCTGTCGACTCGGTTGAAAAATATCTGAAGAGCTGCTGGCCGCCCAAATGGCTGGCGTTTTATCAAACCAAAACATTTGGGGGAGACGCCTATGCAGTGAATTACTATGCCAAAGTGTCGGATATCCTTGAAGTTTATCGTTGGCGGTTATTTCCTGATGAGCCGCGCAATGACCCGAAAAGCAATCGGCGCTACCGTCAAATAATTGTAGAGCCGATCCGAAGATTGCCCAAACCTATCTTCAGCCGCCGCCAGCGGCGGATTGTTTTCATCCCAACGACCTGGGAAAAATTTGACCAGGCAGTGGAGATCAATGATTTGTACAATGAGAGTCCCCTTGAAGATCGCCTTTGGGCAGAGTTCAAGCGTTTACAGATATGGGCGGAGAGACAGGAACTTGTCACTGTAAAGAAGAAAGACTATCTGTTGGATTTTGCTATCTATTGCGTTTCAGGAAAATTGGATATTGAAACGGACGGCGACACTTACCACGCGCATCCTGTGAAGGCTGCGGAGGATAACTTGCGCAACAACGATCTGGAAACGGCGCAATGGAAAGTATTGCGTTTTGCCAGCCATCAAGTTCGGCAGGAGGCGGTGGATTACTGTATTTCAACGATCGTAGAGAATATCAACCGTTTGGGTGGGATTGACGAAGGAAAATTGCTGCCAAGAAAGATTAACTTAAACGAGAAAGGCTCTTACCAGCTTTCCCTGTTTGATCCATTGAAATAAGGAGCATCCACCATGGACATCATTCATCATCGCGGCGCGCTGCGGCGGACGCAGGCCGCCTTGCAA
>CAIQJJ010000687.1 GCA_903872065.1 uncultured Anaerolineales bacterium
GACCAGGTCGGATTCGGTACGCAGCACCGCCATTTGAGCGCGCCGGCCATATAAGAGCAGCGCATCGCCAAACTGCAAGGTCAGATCAGACAACCGCGTGCGGTAAGGGCGTCCAGAACGCCAGATCGCAATCACCTCTGTGCCATACTTTTCGCGAAAGTGGCTCGCGCGCAGCGAGCGCCCGATCAGGCGTGAGCGCGGCGTCAGCACCGCTTCAACCAGGATGAAATCGCGTTCTTCCAAATGGGTGGGCGTTGGCCCGGCCGGGGCAGAAAACTGGAGCAGCCCTTCAAGCGGTTTGTCTTTCAAATCATCTGGGTGCGCCGCCAGCCAAAGCATATCGCCAGGCTTGAGCATAAATTCGGGGCCAGGGGCAAAATTCATTTGCTGTTTGCGCCGGATGGCAATCACATTCAGGCGGTAGGTCTCGCGCAAACGGCTTTGGCCCAACGGCTGGTTGGCCAGAGGCGAGGCCGCCGGGATAAGCGCCCACACCAGGCGCTCGTTGAGTTGATAGACATCGGCCAGGCTGGTTTCAGACAACGGGATGGCCGCCGCCTGAATCAGACCCGGCGCAGATTCAAGCTGGCGGCGGCCCCAGGTAGCCAGATAAAGGCCCCCCGCCAACACGATCGGAACGCCCAGAGGCAGAAAATCCAAGACGCCGTAGCCAGCCAGGCCCTGATCGCGCAACAGGCTACTCACAACCAGGTTGGTGGTGGTGAACAAAGTGGCCATTCCCCCCAAAATCGTGCCAAAAGCCAGGGGCATCATCAGGCGAGCCGGACTGATCCCCGTTTTGCGCGTGACGCCGTTGACCGCCGGCAGCAGAACGACCGCCGCGGCGATATTGTTCATAAACAAGGAAAGAAAAGCGCCGGCGAATATCACTAAGGCAACCAGCCAGCTTTCACGCCCCCGGGCGGCCTTTCGCAAAGCCTGGCCAAAAAGATCGGTGACGCCCGTTTTTTGCAGGCCCTCTGCCAGGATAAAAATAGCCAGAATGGTGATTACCGCCGAACGGCTGAAGCCAGAAAAGGTCTCCTGCGGCGTCAAAATCCCCATCAACCCCAGCGAGATCGCTGTCAGGATCGCGACCAGATCGGGGCGAACCCGTTCACTTAAAATGAGCAAAAGAGCGACAACCAGAATGATGGAAACGATGATAATTGGGCTGATCATCCTACTCTCCTGCAAACCCAGATTATGGGTCTAACGCCGCCCCCATTCGTCTTGGGATCACCAATGCGGGGTCGTGACCGGCCTGGAGCAAGCTGTTGTGCAAAGCAGCCAGATCGTTTGGGCGCATCAAGTACGTCTGAGACCCTGATTGGACGCATAACAGGGCTGCTCCATCAGCGGTCTGGCTTAATTCTATCCGATAAGCCGCACAGCGATAGCGATCAAAGGGTGGAATATCTTTCTCAATCCACCAGAGCGCCTTGCCGGGCTGAGTCTGAGTGCGCAGGCGGTAACGCCCCCAGAGAAGAAAACCCAGCGTTGTGTCTGAAAACCAGACTGCGCCGGCAAAGGCTCTCAGTTCACGCCGGATGTATGGATCGAGCGCATGGACAGTGCGCATGAATTGCTTCTGAAGCGAATCCTGACTGCGGCGCATTTGCGCCAGTTCTGCATAGTGGATGGTGTTAAACATCATAACCTCCGGTTGATGACAGGCCGGAACGGATATTGACCAATGATGACAACCGCCAGCCTGCGCTTAACCACCCATAATCATACCCAGGCTTTGCCTGAGCGTCTCTAAGGCTTGTGAAAGAATGACTAAAGATTGCCTAAAGATGGTTCAGACTTTTGGCAGCCAGATCGTAAATTGGCTGCCTTGCCCGGGTGAACTGACCGCTTCCAACTTGCCCCCATGCGCCTCGATGATCTCGCGCGCAATACTCAAGCCAAGTCCCATTCCCTTGATCGCAGAATCTTTCTGTGTGACACGGTAAAAGGGCACGAAAATATTCTCCAACTCTGCCTCAGCGATGCCAGGGCCTGAGTCGCTGACC
>CAIQJJ010000688.1 GCA_903872065.1 uncultured Anaerolineales bacterium
AGGATGAGAAGTTTTTTACCATCCAGCTTAAACTCGGTGCCAGCATACTTGGCAAACAAAACCGAATCACCCTCTTTGACATCCATCGCAATGCGATTGCCTTTGTCGTCGCGGTCGCCAGGGCCAGCAGCCAACACAGTACCTTTTTGGGGCTTTTCCTTGGCAGTTTCGGGCAGTACAATACCCAACGCGGTTACTTCTTCGGCTTCCGCGGGTTCAACAACGACACGATTGCCGAGGGGTTTAAGTTTCAGAGCCATATCCAACCTCCATAGGATAGAATAATGAACAAGCAAGTTCTATATTTTTAGCACTCTCTTGTTCTGAGTGCTAAACTTGCTGGAATGATACCGAAAACATGCCGGAAAGTCAAGAGGATGTTCAATATTCTTATACAAATCTAACACCCGCCGGCGATTCAACGCTGGCACAGGCTTTCGGTGTCTTCGATATTTTGCAGCAGAAAGACATCGCTGCCAAAGGGAGAAGTGCGCAGGTCTTGCATCAGCTTGAGCGCCCGTTCGCAGTAGCCAGAATCGGAGCGGTTGAGATAGCCCAGCACCGATCCATAGCGAATGTAATAATAGGCCACGTTCAGGTTGGTCAGCGGCAGCGGCTGGATAGACACTGTTTTCGAGATGTAATCGGAACCAAAGAGAAAGGTCGCCGTCTCGGTTTCCTTCACGCCGCAGCCGCCCAATTCTTTGCAATAAATGGCGTTCTCTGAATCGGGATTGTCTTTGGGCGCCAACCACAGCGCCAGGCAGCCCTCGACCGCGCATTGCAGCGCCGGCAGGGCGTATTCATAGTTTTTGGCCTGCACGTAAATGCTGCCCAATTGGGCGTAAGTATCGGCGTTGGCTGAGTCAAATTTAAGCGCCTTTTCGGCGTTGCGCGCCGCCACGAAAAACTCGCCCATTTGAGCGTAGGTTTTGGCGATGGCAATATAAGGCTGCGGATCGCGCACTGCAAGTTGTTGGTTGATGCGCGCCGCCTGGTCGAAATAATTTAATGCGTCTTCATAAAGTTTCTTGGCAACCTCTGCGTTGCCTTGCGCCGCGGCGCGGTTGCCCAGGTTGCGATAGCCCAGCCCCACCCGCAGGTGCAGAAAGGTCAGGTTGGGGGTGAGCGCAATCGCTTTTTGATATTCTTCAATGGACACGCGGTAATCTCCCTGGTACTCCAGCACGGTCGCATACACACGATGGGTGTCCATCAGATCGCCGCCCAATAGAATGGCTTGCTCGGCAAATTGCAGGGCTTGCTGCCAGCGCTGCTGGTCGAGCAGCACTTCAGCATAATACGCCAACGCCAGGACATTGTTGGGGTCAAGGTTGTAGGCGCGCGCGGCCACGCGTTCCGCTTCTTTGATGTAGGCGTCGCGTTCTTCGGTTGTGATCAAGTTGCTCGAAGCATTCCAGTCCAGCACAAAGGCCAGGATGGCTTGTATTGAGCTGTCGTCGGGCGATAACTCAGCCGCCTTGCGCGCTGAAGCCAGGGCGTTCTCAAGGCGCTGCTTGCGCTCGGCGTCGGTGCTGACGATGGCGGAAGAATAGGCTTGCAGCCGCGCCATTTGCGCCCAGGCGTTGACATCCTGTGGATTGATCTGCACCGCCATTTGATAGGAACCGATCGCATCCTGATCCGTCTTGGGGTCATCCAACTTGCCGGCGTTGTAGTAGGCCTCGGCTTCCAGCAGGTACGATTTTGCCGAGCGGGTGGGGGTGAGAGTCGCCTGGAGGAGCGGCTTGACCTGCCCGCGGTTGACGCTCATTAAAAACCATAGGGTTGCCAGGATCAGCCCGAGCAGAAGCCAGACCCGGTAAGGATTGGAACGCGGTTTTTCGGGGAGAAACAGGGAATAGCGGTCGTGAATGTGAGTCATGGCGTGTCGGGGGTTGGCGTACTATCCCCCTCCTGGCAGGCGCTCAAGCCTTCCAGGGCATTCATATAGGCGATTTCGCCTTCGCCGACGCTTTGTAAGATTAACTGAAAGACCGGGATGGCGTCGCTGCAGCGATCCAGTTGCGTCAGCGCAAATCCGTAGAAGGAATAATACTCGGCTATTTTGCCGGCTTCCAGCGGCATGCCGGCGACCACTGCGCCGTCGGCGGTTGTCCCTCCCTGGACGGCCAGGCCAAGTTCCTCGGCGGAACGCTTGTAGTTTTTCTTTTCGCGATACAGCATCACGCCCAATTCGGCGTGCCAGCGCGGGTTCGAGGGTTCAATCCTGACCGCATCCTCGGCGAACTGAACGGCCCGGCTATAATAGCCGGCGGCAAGCTGTGTGCGCGCCAGCACAATCGCGATCTCGGCATTGGTCGGGTTCAATGAGAAAGCGGTGTTCAATTCCGACACGGCCAGGTCATATTCTTGCATGAAGCGATAGATGATCCCCAGTTGGTAATGCGGCTCCCAGAGCTTGTCATTGAGGGCGATGGCGGCCTTGTATTCTTCCGCCGCTTCGGGGAAGTTTTGCGTCTGCGCCAGCACATAGCCCCGCGCCCGGTAGCTTTCCAGCGCATCCGGCGCCAGGGCTTTGGCTTTGCGAGAGAGTTCGCTGGCCTCGTCTATGTTGGCCTGCGGATCGGCGTCCATGAGCGCTTCGGCCAGGTAGGCGTAGGCCAGGGCGTTGTTGGGATCGAGCTCGATTGCCTTGCGCAGCGACCCTTCTGCATCCAGGTAGTTGCCCAAGAAATCGAGCGCCCAGCCTTTGACCGCATAGGCCAACGAATAGGTGGGGTTGAGGATCAAGGCTTTTTCGGCTGAATCAAGCGCATCTTTGTATTGGCCGTCAAAGACCTGCAGGCGCGCCAGGGCGACGAAAGTGGCCGGGTTTGAGGGATCGGACAGGATGGCCTGTTTGTACGCCTCGATGGCCGCTTTCAGTTTACCGGCTTTAAAGGCCTGCTCTGCTTCGTTGATAAAGGATTCCGGGCTGCGCGTAACGGTTGTCGTCGGTTCGAACATGGCCGGAATCGTTGGCACGACGACCTGGTTCAGGTACAGCATACCAAGGATCAGGGCGCCGAGAAAGATCAACGTAAAAGGGTTCGACGGTCGGGGCGTCCGCCGCCGCATGTTCCATTTGCCGCCAGTGAGGTACATAGGGATCATTTTACCGTAATTTAGGCTATACTTAGTAAGTGTCTGGTGATTATTCCCACCAGTTATCCAACATTTGGAACAGGAGGTTCTCATGGCAGATACGTTCAAACTTACTTACGCCACGATGTTTAACCCGCCCGAGGAACTGCACACTCGCTTCGATGCAGCTCTGGAGCAGGTCAAAGCAGGCTTAGGCAAAGAATATAAGATGTTGATCGGCGGCCAAGAGGTTGAGGCCGTTGACAAATTTGAAAAACGTTCGCCGGTTAATACGGATTGGGTGTTGGGTGTCTTTCAAAAGGGCAGCGCACAAGATGCCGCCAATGCTCTGGCTGCGGCGCGCAAGGCTTTTCCCGCCTGGAGCCATACTCCCTGGCAGGAACGGATTGAGTTGCTGCGCAAAGCGGCGGATTTAATTGACCAACGCCTGTTCGAGATGGGCGCGGCGATGGCGCTGGAAGTCGGCAAGAATCGGATGGAGTCCTTGGGGGATATTGCGGAGACTGCCGATCTGATCCGGTACGCCTGTGATCAGATGGAGAAGAACGATGGGTTTCGCGTGGAAATGGGACGCGATCCTTTGGTAGGCTACACCGCCGCGAACATCTCTGTGCTGCGCCCTTACGGGGTCTGGCTGGTCATCAGTCCTTTCAACTTCCCCTTTGCCCTCACCGGCGGGCCGGCCGGGGCCGCCCTGACCGCTGGCAACACGGTAGTGATCAAGCCCGCCACCGACACTCCCTGGGTGGTGCGCCTGCTGACAGATTGTTTTCGCGACGCCGGTCTGCCGGATGGAGTGATTAACTATGTCACCGGGCCTGGACGCACCCTGGGCCAGGCTTTGATCGAAAGCCCGGACGTGGACGGCGTGACCTTCACGGGATCATTCGATGTCGGCATGAAAATCTTGCGCGATTTTGCCGGCGGCAAATATGTTCGCCCGACCATTTTGGAGCTTGGCGGCAAAAACCCGGCGATTGTCTCGCGCCACGCCGATCTGGAACGCGCCGCGCTGGGCATTGTCCGCTCGGCGTTTGGGCTGCAAGGGCAAAAGTGTTCGGCCTGCTCGCGCGTCTTCATCGAAGAGCCGGTCTATGATCAACTGGTCGCCCGCCTGGTGGAAATGACCAATAAGCTGGTCATCGGCGACCCCACCGACCGCCGCGTCTATCTTGGCCCGGTGATCAATAAAAGCGCTTACCAGGATTACCAGGATTTTGTCGTCGAGCTAAAGCAGGCCGGCGCGGTTCTCACCGGCGGCCAGACGCTCACCGATGGCGCGCTGGCAAAAGGCTATTTCTGCACGCCGACCCTCGTCGCGGATGTCCCTGTGACGCATCGCTTGTGGCAGTACGAGATGTTCCTGCCGATCACGACCCTGGCCAGGGTCAAAGACCTGAATGAGGCTATGGGCTATGCCAACAATGTCAATTATGGCCTGACGGCGGGCTTCTATGGCGCCGAGGAAGAAACCGCCTGGTTCTTTGACAACATCCAGGCCGGCGTCACCTACGCCAACCGGCCGCAGGGCGCGACCACCGGCGCATGGCCGGGCTTCCAACCCTTTGGCGGCTGGAAAGGCTCTGGCTCAAGCGGCAAGAACGCCGGCGGGCGTTATTACGTCCAGCTTTACATGCACGAGCAAATCCAGACTCTGATCCGTTAGAGGTCTTACGATGTCTTATCGCATTGGCCGCTACTTTGTGCTGGTTGGCGCCTTGCTGTTCATTGTCTTCTATGCCTCCTATCAGAACGGCACCCCTGATGAAAATATCTTGGGGTGGGCGATCCTGTCTGGCGTTGTGGGTGTACTTTTAATCATCCGCAACCGCAAGCCCGGCGCAGCCGCTTCGGTGCAGCGTTTCCGCCGTTTCCGCGCCTGGCAGGCGGATGAAGCCAAGAAGAAGAAGGAGCGCGAGGACAAAAAGAAGGCCAAAGAGGCAGCCAAGAAGGCCAAGAAGAAATAGAGCGTTTCCCACAGGGGATAGGGTCAGGCCTTATCCCCTTTTTTCCCTTTTGTGAAGCTATGAACAAACTGTTTTCTCTTTCCCAAGCCATCGCCCAATTTGTCCACGACGGCGATCTGCTCTACGCGGCCGGCTTTACGCACTTGATTCCCTTTGCGGCCGGCCATGAGATCATCCGCCAGAAGCGTCGGTCGCTGACC
>CAIQJJ010000689.1 GCA_903872065.1 uncultured Anaerolineales bacterium
GCGGCGCTGTTTTACGCCCTGGGCGGCGGCATTGCCCATTACCTGGGCGCAGAGATGGATTGGGGCCTGTACTGGCTAGGACAGGGCTGGCTGGCGGTCACGCAGTTGGGCGCGCATTTGCTCTATGCGGCCTACCGGCAGCCGGAGGAACAAGCGCAAGACCGTGAGGCGCGCATCCCAGGCGTGAACAGTTTGCTGCTGGCCGGCGCAGCCTGCTTGGCTGTTTCGGCCTCGCTTTCGGTGCTGATGCTGCAAGCGACGCATTTCGCCGGCGAAATCGTGGTGGCGCTGCTCCTGCTCTTCCTGGGGGCAGTCTTCTACGCGGCCCCGCCGCTTCACCTGGTCGATTCAGGCTACGGCGAAATGATGACCGCCGCGCTGATCGCCAACCTGACCCCGGCCCTGGCATTCTGGCTGCAAAGCGGCGAAGACCTGCGCCTGGTAGCGATGAGCACTTTCCCGTTGATGCCGCTCCTGCTGGCAATGCAGGTGGCGCTGCGTCTGCCGCATTACGCCGCCGACCAGAAAAGGCAGCGCAGCAATCTGCTGGCGCGCCTGGGCTGGCAAAATGGGATGCTGCTGCACAATCTCTTGATCCTGACGGGCTTTCTGCTGCTGGCAGCGGCGGTCGTCTCCGGGCTGCCGTTGGGCGTCGCCTGGCCGGCGCTGTGCGTGCTGCCGGTGGGCCTGCTGCAAATCTGGAGCATCCAGCGCATTCTCAACGGCGCCAAGCCGCATTGGGAGTCGTTCAGGCTGGCGGCGGCGGCCCTGGTGGGCGCAGTGGTCTATTTGCTGGCGTTTGCCTTTTGGATGAGCTGAGTTGAACACATGCCCGAATTTTTGACCCTTCTTCCCCCGCGTGAGGCGCGGCAAACCCTGCTGGCGCATTTCCACCCCCAGGTGCAAAGCGAGTGGGCGGCGTTGGACGAGGCGCTAGGGCGGGTGAGCGCCGCGCCGCTGCGCGCCCCGCACCCTCTGCCGGAGTTCCGACGCGCCACAATGGACGGCTACGCGGTGCGGGCGGCGGATACTTATGGGGCCAGCGAGTCCATCCCCGCCTACCTGCTGACAGCCGGCGAAGTCCCAATGGGAGGCGCGCCGGCCTTCCGCCTGGCGCGGGGGCAGTGCGCGCTGATCTACACGGGCGGGATGCTGCCGGAGGGGGCGGACGCGGTGGTAATGGTGGAACAGACGCAGATTGCCGGCCGCGGCGAGGTGGAGATTTTGCGGGCGGCGGCGGTGGGCGAGAACGTGATCGAGGCCGGCGAGGATGTTAAAGAAGGGGAGATCGTCATCCCGCAGGGCCGGCGGCTGCGCCCGGCCGAGCTGGGCGGGCTGGCGGCGCTCGGTCTGACGCGCATCCCCGTGGCGCGCAAGCCGCGCGTGGGCATTCTCTCCAGCGGCGACGAGGTGGTGCGTGCGGAAGTACGGCCGCAGATCGGGCAGGTGCGGGATGTCAACGCGCACACGCTGGCCGGACTGGTGCAGCAGTGCGGCGGCGAGGCGGTGCAGTGCGGCATCGCGCCCGACCAGGCCGAGGCGCTGCGCGAGGCGGCGAGGCGGGCGCTGGTGGACTGCGACATGCTCTTGATCTCGGCCGGCTCATCGGCCAGCGGGCGCGACCTGACGGCGCAGGTGATCCAGGAATTGGGCGAGCCGGGGGTGCTGGTGCATGGGGTCAATGTGCGCCCGGGCAAGCCGACCATCCTGGCGATCTGCGACCAGAAGCCCGTGCTTGGGCTGCCCGGCAACCCGGTCAGCGCGCTGGTTGTCGCCGGGCTGTTCGTCGTTCCATTGATCGAAGCGCAGCTTGGAATCCAAAACGAGCCTCCCGCGGCCAGCCGGCCGGCGCGCCTGGCGCTCAACCTGCCATCGCAGGCCGGGCGCGAAGATTGGGTCGCGGTGCGCCTGGAAGCCAGCGAAACGGGCTGGCTGGCGGAGCCTGTTTTTGGCAAAAGCAATCTCATTTTCACCCTGGCGCGGGCCAACGGGCTGATCTGCATCCCGGCGGACGCCACCGGCCTGAGCGCGGGGGAAACTATCGAAGTTTACCTGACAAGGATTTGATCCAATGTACACCTTATTTCTCCTCCCCGATCGGCTGGCCATCGTGCGCCTGGAAGCCAATGCGATGCTGCCCGAATGGGCCATTACGCCTTGCGAGGCGGTACAATGCAATCTCCTGGCGCTGGTGCGCACCGCCGACGAACTTTCGATCGTTTGCAATGTTCTTTCGCTGCCGGCGGACATCGCCGATGAAGCCCACCCGCGGGTTGATCGCGGTTGGCGGGCGTTGAAGGTGCAAGGCCCGCTGGATTTCTCGCTGGTGGGGGTGCTGGCGACGCTGACCGCCCCCCTGGCGCAGGCCAGGGTGACGGTTTTTGCTATTTCCACTTACGATACCGATTACATTCTAATCAAGGAGACCAACCTGTATACCGCGATGATGGCTTTGCGCCAGGCGGGGCATGAGGTGCATCTCGATCTGGCTGAAACTGAGGGCTAGACCGTTCATCTCATGAGCCACTCTCCTTATTTGCATGATATTCCCCTGCCTGAGGCGCAGGCGCGCCTGCAAAACGCTCTGCAAGCCGCAGGACGGTACGATGTGCTGGGCATTGAGACGATACCCTGCGACGAAAAGGCGCTGGGCCGCGTGCTGGCCGCGCCGGTGTGGGCGAAAATCTCCTCACCGCATTATCACGCCGCGGCCATGGACGGTTTTGCCCTGTGCGCCAGGGATACAATCGGGGCGCAGCTTGCCAGGCCCCTGACGCTCTCTCTGAGCGCCGAGGCGGCGGGGCGCGCGGCCTACGTGGACACCGGCGACGCTCTGCCAACCTGGGCGGACGCGGTCATCCCGATTGAGAACGTCGAGGCGCTGACAGGGGATGGGGCGCTGGCCGAGGATCCGCGCCGCCCGGCAGCGATCCGCATCCGCGCCGCGGTCACGCCGTGGAGTCATGTGCGTCTGCTGGGCGAGGACATGGTGGCGACGCAATTGGTGCTGCCAGCCGGGCAGCGCCTGCGAGCGGTAGACCTGGGCGCGGCGGCGGCCTGCGGCAACAGCGAATTGCAAGCGGCGCGCCGTCCCAGGGTGGCGGTCATGCCCACAGGCAGCGAACTGACGCCGGTGGGACAAAACGTGCAGGCCGGCCAGATCATTGAGACCAACTCGATCACCCTGGCGGCGCAGGTCAATGCCTGGGGCGGGGCGGCGCAGCGCTTCCCGATCATCCCCGATCATTTTGAGACGATCTGCCAGCAGGTGCAGCGCGCCGCCGACGATTTTGACCTGATTCTATTGAACGCCGGGTCATCGGCCGGCTCAGAGGATTTTTCGGCGCGGGTGGTGGAAACGCTGGGCGAACTGCTGGTGCATGGGGTAGCGGTGCGGCCGGGCCATCCAGTGATCCTGGGGATGATTCACGCAAGCGCCGGGCGGCGGACGCCGATCATCGGTGTGCCGGGCTACCCGGTCTCGGCGGCGCTGACGGCGGAGATTTTCGTACAGCCGCTGCTGGGGCGCTGGCTGGGCGAGACGCCGCCCGAAGCGCCCACGGTCAATGCTATTTTGACGCGCAAGATAACCTCGCCGGCCGGGGATGATGATTACCAGCGCATGGCGGTGGCCAGGGTCGGCGAGCGCCTGCTGGCCGCGCCGTTAAACCGCGGGGCGGGTGTGATCACGTCGCTGCTGCGGGCGGACGGCATCGCCGTGCTGCCGCGCGGGGTGCAAGGGCTGGCAGCCGGGGCCGAAATCAAGGTGCGCCTATACCGCAGCGCGGCGGAACTGGAGCGCACGATCCTGGCCATCGGCTCGCACGATATCGCCCTGGATGTGATGGCGCAGTTCCTGGCGCGGCGTGGCCGGCGGCTGGCTTCGGCCAATGTCGGCAGCCAGGGCGGGCTGGTGGCGCTGCGGCGAGGCGAGGCGCACCTGGCCGGCTGCCACCTGTTGGACGCGGCAAGTGGGGAGTATAACCTGGCGGCGGTGCGCGAGTACCTGGGCGGGATGGCAGTGCGCGTGGTGGCGCTGGTCGGACGCACACAGGGCTTGCTGACTCAGCCGGGCAATCTCAAGCAAATTCACTCGCTGGCTGATCTCCAACGCGCCGGGGTCAGCTTTGTTAACCGGCAGCGCGGGGCCGGCACGCGCGTCTTACTGGACTATCAGTTAAACCAGCAAGGGATCGCAGCCGAGGCGGTGCGCGGCTACGAGCAAGAAGAATATACGCACCTGGCAGTGGCCGCGGCGGTGGCTTCGGGGCGGGCAGATTGCGGCCTGGGCATCGCCGCGGCGGCGCAGGCGCTGGGGCTGGATTTTGTCCCGCTGTTTCAAGAGCGTTATGATCTGATCATCCCCAGCCAACACGCGGGCGATCCCTTGCTGGGGCCGCTGTTTGAGACGCTGGCAGAGCCAGCTTACCAACAGGCGGTTGGGGCGCTGCCAGGGTATGAAGTGAGTTGGATGGGCAAATTGATTGCCGAAATCGAATAAATCCTGGAAGAAAACGGCGAGTTTGTTATAATAGCCGCCTTGTAAGTTTATCTTTTTCACGACGGAGTTAACAGTATGAAGAAAACATTTCTGGTTCTATGGATCGCTCTGATGCTCAGCGCGCTGGCCCTGGCGGCCTGCGGCGGAGGCGGCGCGGAAAAGGCAAGCGATAGTGCGCCGGCCGAGAAAGTACCGGCGGAATACGCTGATTTGAAAAACCCCTATGTGGGCAAGACCGACGCGGCGGACGCTGGCAAGACGATCTACACTGAGAAATGCGCCACCTGTCACGGCGCAGGCGGCAAAGGCGATGGGGCGGGCGGCGCGGCGCTGAATCCGAAGCCGGCCGACCTGACCAAGATTTCCGCTGACCCGGATGGCCTGATCTACTGGCGCATCGCTGAGGGCGGTACGGCTGAGCCGTTCAAGAGCGAGGGATCGACGATGCCGGCCTGGAAGGCGGTCTTGACGAAGGATGAAATCTGGCAGACGGTGACTTATCTGCGCACGTTGAAATAAGTATTCAAAAATCTCCCCGCACAACAAAAAACTTCCGCCCAAAGCGGAAGTTTTTTGTTTAAGGATGAAAATGTAAGGTGGAGATGGCGGGAATCGAACCCGCGTCCGAAAGATTAGACCCTCAGATTTCTACGAGCGTAGCTGTTCGTAATCTTCACCCGGAGGCCCACGAGCAGCGAAGAGTTCACCGAGCAAGCCGCTGAAGCCCGAAAGCTTCTCTTTCGCATGTGAAGCGGCGTGACATGCGGCACGTTGACTTTGTTCCGCCCGATCCGCTTACCGGCCAACGAACGGAAGCGGCGGACGTGACCCTCGTAAGGGTCAGGCTTTTCAACCTTTCACTTATGCAGCGAGAGGCAGAGCAGCGTAGGAATTCGTGCGATTGGCACTTGTGTGTTGCGCTGAGTTTACGAGGTCGGCGCTTCTCGGCTCGCCACCTGGGATCAGCCTCTCCCGTCGAAGCCTGTCATCCCCGTGGGGATTAAGATTATACCGCGAATCGGGGGATTTGGGGGAAATTGCTTAATCTGACATTGTCAAATTAAGCCTGGGGAAGTAATTTGCGAACGGAACGCAGCAAGCGCCGCAGCACTCGCTCAGAGAGGCCAGGGTGAGCCAGCCCATCCAGGCCGGCCTCCATCGTAGCCAGGGCCTGCCACTGCCGCCCGGCGCGCAGGTGTAAGATGGAAAGCGACTTCAACACATAAGCGCGGTTCTCAGTCTCGCCGCATTGGCCCAAGACATCCGCCGCTTGCTGGTAGATTTCAATCGCCTCAGGCAAACGCTGTAAGGACTCCAGGGCAGCAGCCAGGTTGCCCAACGCCATGCCCTGGCGGCGGAGGTCGCCGGCGACGGCAAAGAGCGCCGGCGTACCTTCCACCGCCTCCAGCGCCGGCTGAGCCTCGCCAGCTTTCATCCAGGCGACGCCGGCGTTGTTGCGCAGTTCAGCCGCCTGGAGGGTATCTTGAGCCGCCAGGCAGCTTTCCGCCGCCGCCAGGTAAAGTTTGGCGGCGGCGGCGTAATCGCCCTGTTGGTAGGCAGCCTGCGCTTGGCGGCTCAAATCTTGCAAAGAAAGCGTCTCAGCCATTACAGCGTAATTTCCAGCAACGCTTCGGCAATCGTGCGCAGCTTCTCAGTCTGCATTTCGCTCAAATGCTGCGCCAGTTCCACATAAGGACGGTTAACCGGCTTGCCGATAAAGGCTTGCAGATCGCTGGACAGTTCGTCGAAACCCTTCGCGGTCTGATTGCGGCGGAACGATTCAGCCAGGGGACCTTTCTGATCGCGAAAATCGCGGATCGAGAGGCTTAATCGCATCACCAGGGCATCCAGTTGAGGCAGGGGGATAGCCATTTCGCCCAACTCGTAGGCTTCCAACTGGCGCGCCGTAACGCCAATATCCTGCGCCAGGTCTTCGAGTGAACGCTGCGCCTGCAAACGAGCGCGGCGAATTTGCACGCCCACAATCCGCTGGCGCAGCCCAAGCAAGAACTGCGGATCAAACTTGCGCTTGCTGCCGCCGCCCTTGCTCAACGCCACCTGGCCCCAAAAATGGTCTACCGGCATACCCAGGTAGTAGGCCAACATCTCCACTTCGGGCAGGGAGGGGGATTTATCGCCGTATTCATAGGCTTCAAATGTCTCAGTCGAGACGCCCAGGGCGCGGGCGCATTCTTCAACGTCTTTGTTGCGCGAGAGGCGCGCATCGCGGATCAACACGCCGAGTTTCTTGGCCCGCAGGGTAATGGCTAATGTTTTTGAACTCATAGGACACCTCTGCTGCTCGCCTTCATTTGCGCCGCTGCTGTTGAGTAGCGGCCGGAGTAGCGGAGAAGATCTCCGCGCCCAGCTTGAAGCCAGCCGCTTCCAGGCGCGGCGAGAACATCGGCCGGATTCCGGTCGGTTTCATCTCACCGACCACTTTTCCTTCAGGCGAGACGCCGGTCTGCTCAAATTTAAAGATATCAGTCATGATGATCTTGTCGCCTTCCATACCGGCAACCTCGGTCACATAAGTAACCTTGCGGCTGCCGTCGCGCAGGCGGCTTTGCTGGATGATCAAATCTATGGCCGAGGCGACCTGCTCGCGGATCACTCGCAAGGGCAGATCCATACCCGACATCAAACACATGGTTTCCAAACGGGATAGGGCGTCGCGTGGGGTATTGGCGTGGAGAGTGGTCAACGATCCATCGTGACCGGTGTTCATCGCCTGGAGCATGTCCAACGCCTCGCCGCCGCGGCATTCACCAACAATGATGCGCTCAGGGCGCATGCGCAATGAGTTTTTAACCAGGTCACGCGTCGTGACCGAGCCGCGCCCGTCAACGTTGGGCGGCTTGGTCTCCAGGCGCACCACATGCTCCTGATGCAGACGCAATTCCGCCGCATCTTCGATGGTGACGATGCGTTCATCTTCAGGAATGAAGCCAGACAGGCAGTTGAGCAGAGTGGTCTTGCCCGAACCAGTTCCGCCCGAAACCACAACATTCAAGCGACCAATGACACAGGCGCGTAAAAATTCAGCGCATTGGGAGGTCATGGACTTAAAGCCAACCAACTGCTCAATCGTCAATTTACCCTTACCAAACTTACGGATGGTAATGGAGGCCCCGTCAATGGCGACGGGCGGAATGACGGCATTGACGCGCGAACCATCTGGCAAACGCGCATCAACCGTGGGGTTATCGGGGTCGACGCGACGTCCCAGCGGCAAAATGATACGATCGATGATGCGCATGACATGATCGTTGTCATCAAAGACAACATTGGTTTTGGTCAATTTGCCTTTGCGCTCGACATAGACCCTGTTTGGGCCATTGACCATGACCTCAGAAATATCGGGGTCGTCCAACAGAGGCTGGATTGGGCCAAAGCCCAACAATTCATCTTCGACATCATGAAAAAGTTGGGCTTTTAGACTTTCGGGCAGATTGAGACGTGTTTGAGTTAGGGCCCGATCGAGACTTTCGCGCACCGTTTTGGCGCGCTCCTCAACTGCCGGGGCAAGATGCTCCAAGTCATGGACGACTGCATTAGACAAATAAGCTTTGAGCTTGGCAATATCCGCGGGCTGTAAGCGACTGGAGGCAACCCCCTGGGCAGGTTGAGGATTTTGTGCCTGCGAAAGAATTGACGGCATTACTCATCTCCTTGATCTTGGTATTGATCTTGATCCTGCTCCTGCTCATCAGCAGGCTCTTCTTCAGGATGAATCCAAATAATTTGTTGGCGGCTGACAGCCAGAAAATGCGCCTGGTCCAGCACTTCGCCATTATCAGTATAGATAGTAGCATCCGTTACCGGTAAAAAATTGTCGGTCTGGTTCAATTCGTCGCTTAAGCGCTGCTCTTCACGCACATAGACAGTGCCACGGATACGCTGGACACGAGTTTGAATAACGACCGGCACAGGATACTTGGAAACGAAATCAGTAAAAAACTTCCCCTTTTCATCGTAATGAAGCGCCATATAATTTCTCCTTTAGCGGTAAAAAATAGGGTCGGTGTAGTTCCAATGTTCATTCTTCTAACGAGGGCATGGTATAGCCAAGCCCTGAGCGGGTAACAATATGCCTGGGCTCGCGCGGATCTTTTTCAAGTTTTTGACGTAAACGTGAAATGCTCACCCAGAGAATCTCTTTGTCATCGCGATATTCATCCCCCCACACATCCTGCAATAGCTGATCAGCCGAGATCACTTTGCCAACACTTTGCACAAACTGTAAGAGCAGACGATACTCGGTAGCAGAAAGAAAAACCATTTTGTTCTCGCGAAACACTTCAGCGCGCGCCAGGTCAATTCTTAAAGAGCCGTGGGTGAAAATAGCGGCTTGAGAAAGCTGCTGACCTGAATGGATGGTGCGGCGCAGCACAGCGCGCACCCGCGCCAGGATTTCGGTGGCAGAAAAAGGCTTGACGATATAGTCGTCCGCGCCCAGGTCGAGGCCGCGCACCCGATCGCGTTCTTCTCCTTTCGCAGTGACGATAATCACCGGCACATTGGAAAACTCGCGAATACGTTCGCAAGCCGCAAAACCATCCATCACCGGCATCATAACATCCAGGATCACCAGATCCGGGCTATGGTCAGCAACCATTTGCACCGCTTCCTGGCCATTGGTGGCTTTCATAACCTGATACCCATCCGTAATCAAGTTCGCCTCCATCAGACGCACATAGCGAGGTTCATCATCAACAATTAAAATGCGGGCGTTCATGAGTCTCCTGGTTTTTCATCCGCGTTGAGCAGTGGCAAATAAATGTGAAACGTTGTTCCTTCTCCTAAAATTGATTCAGCCGAGATTTCGCCGTCATGGGCTCGAATGATATGCTGGCAAATAAACAGCCCCAAGCCAGTGCCGCGGGCGTTCGACTGGGTTGAAGGGACGCGGTAAAAGCGCTTAAAGATATGCTCCACATATTCCGCCGGAATGCCAGGGCCGCGATCTTTGACCGTAGCATGGATTTTATCTTCCAGCGTCTCCAGGGTGAAGATTACCACCGATCCAGGAGCGTATTTCACGGCATTGCTGACCAAATTATCAAACACTTGCGCCAGGCGGGTAGGATCGGCGCGTACAATCACATTGGGCGTCAAGTCCTTTTCAATGGAAAGACCCGGGTAACGTTCACCAGAACGGAGGGCGATGTCGCGCAGCAGGGTATCGAGGCGCACCGGTTGGAAGTTCATCGCCAATGTACCGGCCTGCAAACGAGACGAATCCAACAGACTGTCGATCAGTTCACGCAGGTGATCAGCCTCTTCATCAATAATGGACAAAAACTCACGACGAGTGGCCTCATCCCAAGAGATATCGGCGCGCAGCAAAGTGGTAGCGTAGCCTTTAATAAAACCCAAAGGCGTGCACAATTCATGAGAAACCATGGCGATAAAGTCGGCTTGAAGCAAATTGAGGCGCTTTTCAGCTTCCAGATTTGCGATCCTCTCGACAAGCTGCTGGCGGCCAAAAAGCTGGGCGATATGATCGGCAGTATACTCAGCCAGATAGATTTGTTCAGGAGTATAAGCCGGGCCGCCAAACCGCCCAAAGACAATGGCGCCGATCAAAATCTCACCCAGGCGCAAAGGTAAGCCTAAGAAAATGCGGTCGGCGAGACGGTTGGTCTGCCAACCGTCTAATTCCTCCTTGCGAATGATGACGCGCCCCTGTTCGATCACCTCACAAGCAATGTTCTCTCCCCAGGCAACATCGGCCTCGGCGGAACGGCCGCGCCCAACAATCCGCGCAAAAGTCGGTTCAAAGGAATCGAGCGTCTTGCGCAAATAAAGCACCATGTTATCAAAGATAAAACTCTTGCGAGTGATCTGGATGATCTGATCGAGCGCGCCGTCTATATCCACCGCGGCGGCAACCACGCGGCTGATCGCATAAACCGATTCCAATTCTTGTGGGCGCAAAGCGCCATGAGGAGCGTTTTCTTCAAGCATGGTCACCAAAAGCAAGGGGAAGGCAAAACTCGAACTTTGAACCTTGCCCAACTACCGATTGGACGACGATCTTCGATCCATGCGCTTCAACGATGCGCTGCACCAAAGCCAACCCCAAACCTACACCCCCATAACGGCGCGTCTCCGAACCATCCAACTGATGAAAAGGTTCAAAAACTTCACTAATTCGATCTTCAGGGATGCCAATGCCCGTATCAGTGACAGCGACATAAACGCCCTGCGGCTCGGCGCGGGTTTCCACGGTGACAGTGCCTCCCTGGGGGGTAAATTTGATCGCGTTATCTAGCAATTGCAACAGCACCCATGAAATTTTCTCCCCATCCACCCGAACCATGGGGAGATTGCTTGCCAGGCGTGTATTTAACGTAATACGACGCGCCTTGGCCTGGCGCACTGCACGCGAGGCGCTCATACTGACAACATCGGTCAGATCTGTATAGTTAATGTTAAGAGATAGTTCGCCGCGCGTCGCCAATGAGAATTGGATCAGATCATCTATCAACTGCTCCAGGCGCGTCTCTGCCCGCAGCATGACATCACAAGCCTCGCTCAAGGTCTCATTCAATGGCCCTAAGCTTCCCTCACCCATCAGGGATAAATAGCCGCGCAAATGAGTCAAAGGGGTGCGCAGTTCGTGCGAGATGTTCGAGATAAAGTTCGATTTCAGTTGATTCAACTCAGAGAGCTTGCTCAAGGCGCGCTGGAGTTCAGAGGTGCGTTCCTGAACGCGCTGCTCCAATTGGCGGTTTGCCATTTGCAGTGCGTCTTGCAGCTTGAGGATCTGCTCAGTGACCACCGTATCCAGCGACTCACGATCCACCAGCCCCAATTCCAGCAAGACCTGTCCCACCAGGCGCGGCTTGCCCTCAGCAGCCAACTGCTGATGATATGCCAGGGCGCGATCCAGATCTTCAGCAGAAATATAGCCGCGCTCGATTAAATAGGCCCCCAAACGCGGCACCAGGATTTCAGGCGCAATCGGCGCGCCGACCGTAATGGTCGAAAAAGATTGGGTCAGGTCTCGTTCGGCCAAAACGGCTGCTAACGCCAAATCTACCCCGCAATACGGGCAATCATGGATTTGAGCATCTACAAGCTTTCCACAGCGAGGACAAGAAACTTCGGTAGGCATAGGTCTTCTTCATTAAGAGCGATAGTCAACAGAAAGAACAAAACTTTGCTTAGGAACGAAATTTAAATAACTTTCCGCAATCCATTGCTGAGTAAACGTTTGCATTGGACAGTTAAAATTCTAGTTCCTTAATCATATCCCCAGTTGCAGATGTACGCAAGTAAGTGGAGCATTCTTTTGACATTTCTATTAAGAAACATCCTGCTCATTCTTGTAAAGTGTTTGTAAGGTGAAATTAGCCTTTTTTGGAGCATAATTAACATGTTACTGGATTTAAGTTGGATTAACTTCTAATGCAGGAAGGTTTGCGCATGAAGGTCTTGATTATTGATGATGATGTGGATATGACAGATGTACTCAAACTTGTGTTGGAAGGCGCCGGGTTTGATGTAGTAGTCAACAATTCAAGTATTGAGAGCATTGCCGCAACTCGCTACCACAACCCTGATGTGGTGATTTTGGATTTGCTGATGCCCGGCATGGATGGATGGGAAGTATGTAAGGCGATCCGTCGCTTCAGCCAGATACCGATTTTGATTCTATCTGTGTTCAGCCGGCCGGGGATGATTGAACAGGCATTGGATGCCGGGGCGGATGATTACCTGGTCAAGCCGGTGCCGCGAGGGGTTTTGGTGGCGCATTTGAACGGCCTGGCCCGCCGGGCGCGAGTGGAATTGGCGGCAGCAATGATGGCCGCCTGACATCTTCTCGTTTTTATATGAAAAGACCCCCATTAGACTGTGTTGGGGGTCTTTTGCATTTGACGTTTTAAGGTAGAATTAAAGAAAAATACTTTAAGGAGCTGCTGTGTCTGAAGTTCAAGAATCCGCCTTTCAACCAAGCGATCGCTCGCTGGATCGCTGGGAAACATCCCCCGCCGCGCAGGCCCTGAAACGTCTGCAAGCCAACCCGCGTGTAAAATACATTGTCGTCTCTGCGCCAGCGGACGCCTGTCCAGCTTGCCAGGCATTGGCCGGCACCTATCCCAAAGACCAAGTCCCGCGGCTGCCCATCGAGCAATGTTCTCACCCGCTGGGTTGTCGCGCTTTCTATAATCCATACCTCGATGAAATCTATCCGTAAAAGGACTCTTTATGACTGCTGTTCAAACTTTTGCCGCTCAGGTGACAGCAAATGTTGAAAAGGTGATTATTGGCAAACGTTCCACCATTGAACTGTTGATGGTGGCGCTGCTCTGCGAAGGGCATGTCTTGTTAGAAGATGTGCCAGGGGTGGGCAAGACCATGCTGGCGCGCTCGCTGGCGGTCAGCCTGGGCGGCGCATTCAAACGTTTACAATGCACTCCCGACCTGCTGCCCAACGATGTGACCGGCGTATCGGTCTTCAACCAGCAAACTGGCCAGTTTGAGTTTCGCCCTGGCCCAATCTTCGTCAATATTTTGCTGACGGATGAAATCAACCGTGCGACGCCACGCACCCAATCGGCTTTGCTGGAGGCCATGCAAGAACAGCAAGTCACAGTAGATGGGGCCACCCG
Source organism: uncultured Anaerolineales bacterium (assembly GCA_903872065.1). Lineage (GTDB taxonomy): Bacteria > Chloroflexota > Anaerolineae > Anaerolineales > UBA4823 > CAIQJJ01. The sequence goes on from CAIQJJ010000689.1 coordinate 13,123, forward strand.
CCAACTTCCACGCCCCTTTTTGGTGATTGCAACCCAAAATCCGGTGGAATACGAAGGTACATTCCCCCTGCCTGAGGCGCAGTTGGATCGTTTTCTCATGCGCCTGACGGTGGGATATCCCTCCGCCGCAGACGAAAAACAGCTTCTGACGCATCTGCAGCGCGAGCACCCGGTCAATTCGCTAGAGCAGGCAGTGGATGGCAGCTTACTGCTCGAATTACAAAGACAGGTATGGGAAGTCCATGTAGATGATACTTTGCAAGAGTACATTGTGCGCCTGGTAGCTTCGACGCGTGGCCATCCGGACCTGGCGTTAGGCTGCAGCCCGCGGGCCAGCCTGGCGCTGTTCAAGACCGGGCAGGCGCTGGCGGCCTTACGCGGACGCGACTACGTCATCCCAGAAGATATCAAATACCTGGCGCTTCCCACCTTATGTCACCGGCTGATTGTGCGCCCGGAAGCTGAATTGCGCGGACGCAACGCCCATACTGTCCTGGCAGATTTGCTCAAAAATACGCCCCTCGACCTGGGCAAAGTATGAATGGCAGCTATCTGGTTATTTTAATCCTGCTGGTAGGCATCGCCTCGCTGGTGCAAGGAGATTTTATCTTCCGTACCGTTTACCTGGTGGCGGGAGCCTTGTTGGCCGGACGCTGGTGGAATGGACGCATCTTGCAAAACGCCGACTTCAAGCGAGAACTGAACACGCGCGCCTTCCTGGGCGAGGATATCCCCGTCCGGTTGGAGGTGCGCAACCCAGGCTGGCTGCCGGCGCCCTGGCTGCACGTCTATGACAGCCTGCCGACCGAACTGGCCGCGCCGAACCTGGTCAACCGTGTGGTCAGCCTGCCCCCACGCGGCAAAACCGCCCTGGAGTACACCTTGCACGCCCGCAAACGCGGCTATTACAAGCTGGGACCTCTCTTTATCTCTACCGGGGATATCCTGGGCCTGGGCAATGAAGAACGCCGCGAGGGCGCGACAGACTACCTGACGGTCTATCCAGAGATCGTTCCCCTCACCAAAGTCAGGCTGCCCTCGCGCTCGCCGCAAGGCACACTGCGCCACACACAGCCGATCTTTGAAGACCCCACGCGCGTCTTGAGCAAACGCGACTATGTGGCAGGCGATTCACTGCGTCGTGTGGACTGGAAATCGAGCGCCGTCGCCGGGCGTCTGCAAGTCAAGCAGTTCGAGCCATCCATCGCCCTGGAGACGGCGATTTTCCTGAATCTGAATACGCTGGAATACCCATCCAATGTGTGCATTGACGCCACCGAATTGGGCATCGTGGTAGCGGCTTCACTCGCCGCCTGGATCGTCGGCCAGAAACAGACGGTTGGGCTGTTGACCAATGGTATTGACCCGCTCGATCCGCAGCAACCGTTCGTCCCCCTTCCGCCGCGCAAGGGACGCGGTCACTTGATGCGCGTTTTGGATGTCCTGGCGCGCGTCCAGGCAGGGGAGACGCGCCCGCTGATAGACCTGCTGCGCCAGGAGACGCCGGCGCTCGCCTGGGGAACTACAGCCATTGTCCTGACCGGCAAAGTGGACGACGAAGTCTTTGATGAACTGTTCCATGTTCGCCGCCGTGGGTTGGATGTGGTTTTAATCCTGGTGGGGCGTCTCCCTGGCAGCCAGGAAGCCCAACAGCGCGCGGAACACTTCGGCATTCCGCTCTATCGGTTCCAAAGCACAAAGGAGCTGGATCTATGGCGACAATAAATGAAAAGGTCACTATCGCCATCAGCCATCTGCTGCTGTGTCTGATGATGGGCTGTGTCGCCGCATCGCTAGCGCATTTCTTTTCCTTTTTTGCCCGTGATATTACCTACCTGGGCTGGTTGGGACTGCTGATCAGCATTGAGGCGGTCAGTTCTTTCCGGGTTGCACGCCGCCTGCCCACAATCGGCAATGATGTTCTCACCTACCGCGCGGCCGAGGTAGTCACGATTTTGGTCGCTCTGCGGCTCTTTGTGGAGCTGCGCCACGGTCTGCTGGCCGGTTTCGAAAGATTGGCGCAGATCTTCGCATCCTGGCCCAACCAATTCTTTGAAAACTTTTTGAGCGGTGAATTTTTCCTGGCGCTGTTCGTACTAACCGTCATCTGGGTCATCAGTTCGATCTTTGCCAATGATCTGGCCGAGCTGGAAGGCGACGAATTCATCTTGAACAAGGCCAGTCAAGAGGCGGTTCCCAGCAACCGGCGCGGCATTCACCGGCAGTTGGTGGAACGGGTACTGTTTCTGGGGGTGGGGTTGGCGCTGCTGGAGGGGATCACACGCCAGACGTACATTCCAATTCCTGGCCAGGCGCTTAACGATCAGCGCAGCATTCTGACGGTGGTCGCTTATTTCGTCCTGAGCCTGGCCTTTTTGGGTCAAAGCAATTTTGCCGCCTGGCGCGCCTCTTGGGGATACGAACGCGCGGTGATCGAGCGCGATCTGGCCGTCCGCTGGAGCATCTACAGCCTGCTCTTCTTGTTGGGACTGTGCCTGGTAGCGCTGTTCTTGCCCACGCGCTATGCGCTAGGGCTTTTCCCAACGATCAATTATTTGATTCAGTTGATCATCGCCGTGATTGGTTTGCTCGTCTCTTTGATCTTACTGCCGATCGCTTTTTTGATGAGTCTGTTGAGCCGGCTGTTTGGCGGAGCGCCAGGCCCAGAGGCAGAAAGCGCGCCGCCGCCCACGCCGCCCGTGCTAGAACAAATTACCGAGGCGCCGATCCCCTGGGTGGAGCTGCTCAAATCCATCCTCTTCTGGGGAGTATTGATCGGCATTGTGGTTTATGCGCTTGTACAATACATACGCCAAAATCAGCAGTTGCTGCGCCTTTTGCGCCGCATCTTCTTGTGGCATTGGTTGAGCCAGGCGTGGGGCTGGATGCGCAGCGGGTTGGGCAGTTTGGGCGCATCTGCTGCCGCCGCGGTGCAGGCTGGGCTGGCGCGCCTGCGAGCCCTGGGACGCGCCCAAAGCACGCAAGCCTGGGGGTATCTTAACCTGAGACGGCTCTCGCCGCGTCAGCGTGTCTTCTTTTATTACCTGGCGTTAGTACGACGCGCCGGCGAGGCCGGCGCGCCGCGCGCCCCGGCGCAAACCCCATCAGAATACGCGCACACTTTGAACAGCCAGTTTCCTGAAGCGCAAGAGGATGTGACCACATTGACCGAATCATTTAGCGTGGCGCGCTACAGTCGGCTGGAAATTGCGCCGCAGCAAGCCAGCCTGGTGCAGCTCGTCTGGGAACATTTGCGAAGATTATTACGCCGCTCCCCATCGTGAGGGCGCTGCCACCCACTAAAAAACACTGTATGCGAATCTGAGTCCAATGCAACCACTTGTTTACTTCTATCCTGAGGGGCATGAGGCGCACCGACAGGCCGGCCATCCCGAACGCCCGGAACGGGTGGAGGCGATCAAAGCGGCTCTGCGCCAGGCAGGCTGGTGGGAAGATTTTCCCAAATTGGCGGCGGCGCCCATCTCGCCTGAAGTGCTGCAAACGGTGCATCATCCGGCCTATTTGAGCATGCTGCGGCAAACCTGCCAGCGCGGCGGGCAGATTGATGGAGATACCTATACCACGCCGGCCTCCTGGCAAATTGCACAGCAGTCCGCCGGCGGAGCCATTGCGGCGGCCCTTGCCGTCTGGCGCGGCGAGGCGCAGCGTGGAATGGCCTTGTGCCGTCCACCAGGACATCATGCTATCCACGGGCAGGGAATGGGGTTCTGCTTGTTGAACAATATTGCGCTGGCGGCTGAGACGCTGATCCAAAATGAGGCGGCGCAAAAGCTGGCCATTGTTGACCTGGATTTACATCACGGCAACGGCAGCGAGGAGATCTTCTGGCAGCGCCAGGATGTCTTCTTTCTTTCGGTTCACCAAAGCCCACTGTATCCCTTTTCAGGACGCCTGGACGAGACCGGCGGCGGGCGCGGCGAGGGTTACAGCGCCAATTTTCCCATGCCGCCAGGTTCAGGCGACGAAGCTTACAGCAAGGTGATGGATGAACTGATCTTGCCGCTGCTAGAGCGTTATAAGCCGCAGATGATCCTGGTCAGTTATGGTTTTGATACTCACTGGCGCGACCCATTAGGTTCGTTGCTGCTTTCAGCCAGGGCTTATGGGCAGTTGATCAGCCGCTTGACGGCCTGGGCAGATGCTCACGCTGGCGGTCGCATTAGTGTCTTTCTCGAAGGGGGTTACGATCTGGAAGCCGCCGCGGCTTGTTCGCAAGCCGTGGCAGCCGCCTTGCTTGGTCGTCCGTGGGACGATCCACTTGGGCCAGCGCCGGAGTCCGAAGGAACATTGTGGCGCAAAATGGTCGCCCGCGCCAGGTCGTTGTGGAATATATAACTGATACGCTGGCGGCGCGGAGCCGCAGCGGTGATCTGTCCTGTATCAGACCCATTTCGTAGGAGAAGAGCAGCCATGCAACAACCTATCCGCGGCAAACTATACCGCTACCTCAATGACCAAATTCACCAGCCCAACTTGATGAAAACAGTGCTTTTCGATCTGCTGGGCATTCTCGTCACTGCCACCGTCAGTTCGCTGCTGCTGCTTGGCCTGGGCAGCGCAGAAGGCGCTCATTTGCTGCCAGAAGCGGGGTTTTCACTCACCGCGACGCAATGGGCAGCCTACACGGTTCTTTTCGTCTTGACAGGAGCGTTAAGCTTTTTGGGATTAAGCGCTGCTCGCCAGGCGCTGGTACGGGCAGAACATGAATTGGTCGAACGCAAAGGCATCGAACAGGCGCTGCATGAATCGGAAGAACGCTGGCAATTTGCACTCGAAGGCTCAGGCGATGGGGTCTGGGATTGGAATGCCCAAACAAACCAGGTCTATTATTCGCGCCAGTGGAAAGCCATCCTCGGATATGCAGACAATGAAATTGGGGGAATGCTCGATGAATGGGAGCAGCGAGTACATCCAGACGATAAAGAAGCCGTGCAAGCTGCCCTTAACGCCCACCTGGCTCAACGCACGCCGCTTTACACCAGCGAACATCGCTTGCGCTGCAAAGATGGAAGTTATAAGTGGATTCTCGATCGCGGCAAGGTGGTCAGTTGGGACGAAAATGGCAAACCGCGCCGGGTGATCGGGACTCATTCTGACATCACCGATCGCAAGCGCGTCGAAGCGGCGCTGCGTGAAAATGAGCAAAACTACCAATCGTTTTTCGATACGATTGGCGATATGCTCTTTGTGTTGGATCAGCAAGGGAATATGCTATGGACAAACGCGGCTGTCAGCCGGCGCTTGCATTATACGGCGCAAGAACTGTATGGGCAAAATGTGTTAACCATCCACCCGGCCGAGCGCCGTTCCGAAGCGGCGCAGATCGTCGCCGATATGTTGGCAGGTAAAACCGAGCATTGCCCGGTACCCGTGGTCGCCAAGGAGGGCAACCAAATTCCGGTTGAGACGCGCGTCATCTCAGGCAAATGGAGCGGTCAAAAGGTCATCTTTGGCGTCACCAAAGACATCTCCGCGCTCAAGGCCTCCGAAGAAAAATTTGCTAAAGTTTTCCAGATCAGCCCTGCTCTGTTGGCTATCAGCGATCTGGAAAACGGCAGCTATCTCGACGTCAACGAAACCTTCTTACGTACCTTGGGCTATCAGCGCGCCGAAGTCATCGGCCACTCATCGCTGGAATTGAACATCTTCAGCGATCCGCATCAGCGCGCCCAGGCAGTACAGATCATGCAAGCTGAGGGTCGCTTGCACGACTTCGAAACCGTGATCCAAAATAAGGATGGACAGCACCTGTACGGCTTGTTTTCAGCCGAGTATATCCAACTGCAAGATCAGCGCGTCTTGCTGACCATGATGAGCGATATCACCGAGCGAAAGCGGGCAGAAGAAGCGCTGCGCGCCAGCGAAGAGCGCTATCGCACCCTGTTTGAAAACCTGCCCATTCCGGTCTTCACCAAAGATCTGGAGGGTCGTTACACCAGTTGCAACCAGGAAGCTCTAAAGTACTTATCAACCAATCCTCTGGATCACATTGATGCTGAATTGCTGCCGCCCGCGATTGCCGAGACCTTCCGCGAGACCGATCAAAAGGTTATTACTCGCCAGGCCGCATTAGAATTTGAAGAACTGTTTCCCTTGCCTTCCGGCTCTGCGCAGGCCTGGATCCTTTCCCGTAAAGTACCACTGCGTGATCACAATGGGCGCATCAATGGAATTTTGGGGGTCAGCCTGGATATTACTGAGCGCAAACGCCTGGAAAGCGAACTGCAAACGCAGCACAATTTTATGACCACGGTCATCAACACCATGGGACAGGGCTTGACTGCCACAGAAGACGGTCGCTTTGTACTGGTGAACCCGGCTTATGCGCGCATGGTTGGGCAAACGCCGGAGGAACTGCTTGGCAAACGGCCACAGGACGTCACCATGCAAGAAGATCAGGCTATCCTGGCCCAGGCCATCGCCGATCGACAGGCTGGACGGACGACCACCTATGAAACGCGCTTCCTGCGACCGGATGGCGTCCAGGTTCATGCGCTGATCACAGGCGTACCAAACTGGCGCGATGGCAATGTAGTGGGGGCGATCGCCGTCATCACAGACCTGACCGAACGCATCCAGATGGAAGAACAATTGCGCGCCAGTGAGGAATTGTACCGCCAGATGTTTGCCGAGCACTCGGCAGTCATGCTGCTGCTTGATCCCGGGTCAGGTGCGATTGTGGATGCGAACATGGCGGCGGCTGAGTTTTACGACTATCCGCTCGATGCTTTGCGCCAGATGAATATCAGCCAGATTAATGCTCTGGATACAGGCCTGGTGGCGCGCACCCGCCACGAGATCTTGACGCGGGCTAAGAATTACTTCGTCTTTCCACACCGCCTGGCTTCCGGCGAACTGCGTGATGTCGAAATTTACGCCGTACCCATCCAGACCTCCAAAAACGTGGTCTTGTACTCAATCATTCACGATGTCACCGCCCGCCGCCAGGCGGAGGCGCAACTGCGCTACCTGGGCACCCACGACGCGCTGACTGGGCTGTACAACCGCGCCTTCTTTGAATCTGAAATGACGCGCCTGGAGCAAGGTCGTGAATACCCGATCAGCATCGTCGTCGCAGATATTGACAATCTGAAGATCACAAACGATTTGTTGGGCCATCCCGCGGGAGATGAACTGCTCAAGCAGGTGGCATCCGTCTTTCGCTCGGCTTTTCGCGGCTCCGACATCATCGCCCGTCTCGGCGGCGATGAGTTTGCCGTGCTGCTGCCGGGCGCGGACTCGTTTTCGGCCGGGCAAATTTTAACACGGGTGAAGCGCATGATCGCTGACGCCAACGCCAGGCATGCCGCGCCGGGTTTACAGCTCTCTTTGGGCGTCGCCACCGCCGACAAGGGCAATTTGAACACGCCATTTCGTGAAGCAGACGAACGCATGTATACAGACAAGCGGATGCGGAAGCAAAGCGTTGCCTAAAAATCATCAGCTCATAGCTGATATAAACGTTCCCGTGCAATGAATGTATAATATTGGTGCTAGAATGAAAAGCGAGTCTCTGTATGTCTCATACGATTACTATCCATCTTTCTGATACTTTATTCAGCCAGTTAAAACGCGCGGCTGAATTAGCTCGCCAACCAACCGAAACCATCATTTTTTCTCACCTTGATCGATCTGCAAGTTGATGTCCTGGTTGGCAGGGACGGATTGCGAGGGGTATCTCTTGGTCAGGCGATCGATCTGGTAGACGGGAAATGACACCGCATTAACCTCTGGAGACCAATTTGGAACGTTTGCTGGCATGCAGTGCATGCACTTTTTCCTGCACCTGTTTCAAGTATTCGCCCTTTAAGGGGTACCAGTGCAAAATCAAGGCGCCAATCAACATCGCGACGCCAGGGATCAAACCAACCAACATTTTGATGCCAAAGAGGGCCGCCGGCGGCTGATCGAGAAAGATCAGGCCATGATTGGCATCCCGTGTGACAAACTGCGCCGCCGCCAACACCTGGGCGATCAAGACCAGGGCTAACGACTGGGCCGGCTTGGTGATCAACGCATTGACGCCAAAGAAGGCCCCTTCGCGCCGCACGCCGGAACGCAGTTCATCTTCATCGGCGACCTGGGCAAAGAGGACATTGCTTAAAGTCTGCGGGCCGGAGAGGCCAAAACCGGCCAGGGCGATGCAAAGCAGCAAAAGAGAATTGGGCGCAAAGGAAATGGCGATCAAACCGCAGCCGGCGATGACCAGCAAAATTTGCTGCGCCCGCACGACCCCTACGCGGGAGCGGATCAGGGTAGTGATCGGGACGCCAACGATCAAGGGGATGAAGAGCGCCGCCAGCACCAGCATCACGTTTTGCACTTGCAACACATAATCTGCCAGGTAAAAGATGGAGCCAAGCAAGAGCGACTGCATCAAGATGGACATGAAGTTGGCTGCGACCAGAATGAGAAAAGATTTGCTGCTAAACGTCAAAGTGATGGCTTGCATTAACGGGATGGGCTGATCGACGCGGGTAAATTCTGGGCGCTCTTTGACTTTCAACGTGGTGGCAATAATGAGCAGGGCGCAGGCAATACCGATCACAATCATTGCTGTCTGAAGCGGCAGCAAAGACTGATCGCCTGATTTCGGACGCACCAGATCAGGAATGATGAAGCCCAACAAAGTTCCCAACAGGCCAAACAGCGACGAGGAGATTTGCAAGGAATTGCGTTCGGCGTCCAGTTCGGTTACCTCAGGCAGCAAAGCGGAATAAACCAGGCCGATCATGGTGTAGGCGGTATCGTAGAGCAGCATGCTGATCAACATCCACCAGAAAATCCCCTGCTGACCGGCCTGCGGCGGCGCGAACCAAACCAGGATGAAGGTCAGCGCCAGGAAAGGAGCGGTGTAACGCATATAAGGGATGCGCCGACCATGTTTGGAGCGGGTGCTGTCGGTGATATAGCCAAAGATTGGATCGTTAAGCGCATTCCAGATCGCATAAATGATAGCGGCAACGCCGATCCAACTGGCCTCCAGGCCCAAATAATCCTGGTAAAAGATGGGCTGCAGCGCGCCAAATGTTCCGGAAATCATAGCAGTGCCCAGAGCGGCGACGCCCCACACCACCTTGAAGGATAGGGGCAAAGAACCGCTCGGAAGCGAAGTGGAGGTGGACATAGATTTTCTCCCGAAGACTTACATCAGCTTTTGTAACGCACGATAGCCAATCACCTGTACACCGATCTCCTGCAAATAACGGCGCAGTTCATCGCTCTGGAAGGCGCGGTAATCCGCGGCACGGCAGGCCCAATCCGGCGTAATTGCCCGCAGTTCGGGTGTATCCTTGGCCGGGTGAATGATGAAGTGCGTGACGCCGGCCGGAAGCTGCTTGAAGGCGTATTTGGCCTGTTCCAGGCGCAGATCGGGGTCGGCGTCGAGCGGCATGCCAAACAGGTTATCAATCAGAGGAACGTCATTGGCTTCCAGCGAGGCGATCATCTGCGTCAAAGATTGGATCGCCGTTTCATCCAAAGCAGCGCCGCGATTCTGCACCAACTGCCGCCAGCCGGCCTCATCCAGGCGCGGCAGCATCAGCGGCACGCGATGGGTCAGCGCGGCTTGCAGATAACTCTGCATGAAACGCGCATGCGCGACGGTTCCCATGTGCGTATCCAGATGAGTGATGGCAATGCCGGCGGCGCGGGCGCGCTGCACTTGAGTCTCGATCTCCAGCGCCACCGCCTGAGCATCAGCCAGGCGCTGCACATCCTGCGAACGGCGATGGAAATACCCTTCCGCATCCAGCAAACCCGATTCGGGCTGGCGCGTGGAAAGCGGTACCCAACGATAAGTATCCCACTCGCTGGTCAGCGTCACATGCACGCCCAAATCTGCCTGGGGATGCTGGCGCGCATACAAAGCCGCCTGTGGAAACCAACTGCACGGTACCATCACCGCCCCACAAGAGACCAGGCCAAATTCTTGCAGGTCGGCAAAAGCCTCCACACTCGCCTGGCACATACCAATATCATCCGCATGGATAATAGCCAGGCGATCGGTGACAGAAAAGCCAAGTTTTTTCAAGACTGGGTTGGGTTGCATAGCGATCCTCCAAATACAAATTGTTTCTCGATTTTTTCACAACACGAGACTCTCAAAAGCCTCGCAAATCTGTGCTGGAACGGCGCGGCAGCCCCGGCGCAGGAGTACGCTTCAGGACAATATATTCCAAACCGTGATCGGCGCAAAACTGGCGTTTCTCAGGTTTGTCGCCATCTTCATTGACGGCGTAAGCATCGGGCAGCAGGCAGGCGATCTCCGGCTCGGCGTCCATCCAGCCCGAACCGCTCGAAATCAGAGCGGACTTGACGTAACGAATGGAAGCCGCCAGGGAACGGCGCTCTTCCTGCGGAAAGAGGGGATGACCTTCACCTTTGAGCAAGCGCACATTGGCGTCATTGCCGACGACAACGTACAAATCGCCCAAGGCAGACACTTCTTCAAAAAAGCGCACATGGCCAGAATGCAGCCAATCAAAACAGCCGGTGACGATAATCTTTTTGCGCGCCGGCGCGCTTGCAGCCGGCGGCTCCCCGGCAGAAAGCTCCGTCGTATCTTTGAGGGAGGGCAGATCGGCCTCAGCGAAAAGGCGGTGGGGAATGGCTTGCTGCTGGCAAAATGTTTGCTGCCAGAAAGGGGTGGGCTGGAAGTCGGCGGCGCGGGAAGCGGCGAGGATATGCACCAGAGGCAGCGCAGCGAAATTCGCGCTGCGCAGGGCCTGGAGAAGGCTCAAGGTCTGTTCGGGTGTAGGAACTTCCCGCAGCGACCCAGGCAGACTGATTACACTGACAGAGCTAACGCAGCGCAGCGCTTCCAGCAGGTAACGGCGCTCGGCAAGAGGGACTTGTAAACCGGGACAGTCGAAAAGCCAGACTTGCAAAGGGCCATTTTGCGCCGCGGCGGATAAGAAGCGCACCGGGGGGAATTGGAGGGTATCAAACGCGCCCAAGACCAGGGAGGACATCACACTTTAAATCCTCACTTTCACCCGAAAAGCGCCCGCGACCGCCTCCTCCGAGACAATATAGAGATAGCCGCCGCCGCAGCCGGAATACATTGCCCCGGCGTAATGGGACTGATAGTAATGCAGCAAGCTCATTAAATCTACCGCCAGGGTAGGATGGTGAACGGTATGCGGCAAAATGGTCTGCCAGCAGAGCATACATTCATTCATCGTCGCCCCCAGGCGGGCTACATCGCGAGCCAGGATGGCGTCATAACACTCTTTGCCAGAGCGCCCCAGGCGGTCAATCCATTGTGGGTCGAGGTTTTGGAGGCCAAGAGGAGAATACCCCGGCGGGCGTTGGTTGACGGGCAGCATATAAATCACGGTTTCAAGCCAGGCTGCAACTTCAGGATCGCGACACGACTCGACATGCGCCGGAAAATAACCGCCCTCACAAGCAAAATCATAATCCAGGCGATTGATGCCTGGGTAAATCAAGCCGGCCATATCTTGCGAGCCGGATGGTTCGGGCTTGCCCTGGTTTTCAGCAGCGTACAATTGGCGCACCAATTGGGCGGGGTCGCCCTGGGGAAGTTCATCTCCCCACAGGGCGGCGGCTACTTTGCGCGTACTGATTCCCATCCCACAGCGATCCATAAAACGAAAGGTGGGTTGCAACCCTACCACCACCATCGAGCCAGGTGGATTCGGATTGAGGCGCGAGACAAAAGGCTGATCAATCCAACCGCCGGCGAAAGCCATGCGATAGGGAATATTGCCAATGATAGTAGAAAGAGAAGGTAAGGGTGACACGGTGCAAATGATGAGGACGGCTAATCGTGAACGATGCGTTTACCAGCTTTGCGATCGGAATACTGCTCTTCGATCCAGGCATAAGTCTTCGCCAGGCCATCGCGGAAGGGGGTTTTCGGTTCCCAGCCCAAAACCTGTTGAATAAAAGTATTGTCGCTGTTGCGCCCGGCGACGCCGCGCGGGGCATTCAGATCATAATGGCGCTGCAAGGTCACGCCGCCGATCTCCTCGGCCAGCGAAACCAATGCGTTAATGGCGATCAGTTCGCTCGAACCGAGGTTAATGGGTGTGGCGATCAGGCGATCACAGTGCATAATTTGATCAATGCCGAAGACACAATCATCAATATACATAAAACTGCGCGTCTGATGACCGTCGCCCCAAATCGTAATTTCATGTTTTCCTGTATCTTTCGCCTCAATCACTTTGCGACAGATCGCTGCGGGGGCCTTCTCCCGTCCGCCATCCCAGGTGCCATGCGGGCCATACACATTGTGAAAGCGAGCGATCGCCGTCTTCAGGCCGCGTTCGGCCCAATATTCCTGGCAAAACATCTCTGAAATCAATTTTTCCCAACCATAACCGCGCTCAGCCATCGCCGGATAGGCGTCGCTTTCTTTGAGGGCGCGCACGTTGGGGTCTTGTTGTAATATGGTATTGTAAGCGCAAGCGGAAGACGAGAAAAAGTAACGCTGCGCCCCGGCGCGGTAAGCAGATTCGATCAGGTGAGTGTTGATCAAGACGCTGCGCAGGCACTCGATGCGAAAGCGTTCAATAAAGCCCATCCCCCCCATATCCGCGGCCAGGTTATACACCTCCGTCGCGCCGACAACTGCACGCACGGCGTTTTCTTTCTCACTCAAATCCATCGAGATACATTCCACCCCTTCCACACGTTGATACCAATCGGGGAGCGGCTTCTTATCCACGGCGCGAATGCGGGAGAAGCCCTGCTGACGAAAATAGCGCACCAGTGAGCCGCCAATAAAACCACCCGCGCCCGCAACAAGGATCAAATCGTCCTTTTTTAAGCTGGGATCGGTCGCGGCAATCATGTTATTCATTTGATATACTCCTGAATTGAAAATATTAAACGACTGGTATCTGCGGCGGCCGGATGGAACGACGCTCGATGATGGCCACCGGCAGAATAATTTCTTGAAAAGAACGATGGACAGACGTATTGGCGGCTGAAGCAGCATCATTCAGACGGGTCAGCAGCAATTGCGTCGCCTGCCGCCCCATCTCATAAGCGGGCTGAACGGCAACGGTTAAGAATGGCTCAATCATTGTCGCAGCCGGCAAATCGTCGAACGCCGCCAGCGAAAGCGCATCTGGGACAGCAACGCCGCTATCGTGCAGCGCCTTCAACGCGCCAATGGCAATAAAGTTATTGCTGGCAAACAACGCGCTTGGGGCGTTCACCGCTCGACCAGAGCCTGCTGCCGCGCCCAGGGCGGCGCAGGTCATTTGATAACCACTGGAGATCGTAAATTCACCGCGGTAAATGAGGGGCTGCGGGATGCCAGCTTCCAAGATTGCGCGGCAGTAACCGGCGACGCGGTCATCGGCTGAAGAGACGCCCGGCGGCCCGCTCAAGATGGCAATCCGGCGGTGCCCCCGCCCCAAGAGCAAACGCGTAAGCTGATAAGCCCCTCCTTCTGAATCACAACGCACAATATCAGCATCAATGCCGAGCAGACGGCGATCGAGCAAGACCAACGGCACATTTTGCTGGCGAATGAAACGGATGGATTGAGCATGGCTGCGGGCTGGCACCAACAAGATCCCATCTACCCGCTTTTGGATCAGCATTTCCAGGTAGCGATCTTGTTTCTCCTGCGCCTCATCAGTATTGCAAAAAATGACATTGAAACCGGCCTGGCTGGCTGCATCCTCCACGCCGCGCGCTACCGTTGTCCAAAAGGGATTGGTGACATCTGTCAGGATCAGCGCCAGCATTAAAGTCTGATGGGAACGCAAGCTGCGCGCCAGGCTGTTCGGTACATATCCCAGTTGTTCGACGGCCTGCCTGACGCGCTGGCGCACCTCCTCACTGGCATAGCCAGAAGTGTTGATCACCCGCGACGCGGTGATGGGGGCAACGCCAGCCAGTTTCGCAACATCACGAATAGTAGCCATAGAGGATAAGGAGTGTTGAGTACAATCTACATGGTAACGTTACCATAATATCACGGGAAAAAGGAGTTGTCAATATGAGAATTGCTGGTCTGATGTATAATAACCCCTTATGAAAGAACGACTACAAAAACTACTCGCCCGTTCCGGGTATGGCTCACGCCGCGATTGTGAGGCAATCATCGCGGCTGGGCGTGTGCGCGTGAATGGGCAAATTATGAAATTAGGGGACAAAGCAGATACGGAAACTGATCAAGTCACCGTAGATGGTCACAAACTCAAGGCATCTGAGGCGTTGGTGTACGTGGCGCTGAATAAACCGCGCGGCGTTCTCTCAACGGTGGAAGAACCGGATCCGCGTCCGACCGTTCGCGACCTGGTAGAGCTGCCTGGCACATTATATCCGGTTGGCCGCCTGGATGCTGAGAGTGAGGGTCTTATCCTGCTGACCAACGATGGTGATCTGGCCAATAAGCTGACCCACCCCCGCTATGGGCACACGAAGGAATACCGCATCCTGGCGGCGCGCCAGCCGGATGAAGAGCAGCTTGACGCATTTCGCCACGGTGTCGTATTGGAGGATGGGCACCGCACCCTGCCAGCCGAAGTGCGCGTGGATGCGCTATTGGGCAAGGGCGCCTGGCTAAGGGTGGAACTAAAAGAAGGGCATAAACGTCAATTACGTGAAACCTGCGCTTTGCTTGGGCTGCCGGTTGTACGCTTGATTCGTGTGCGCATTGGGTCGCTCCTGCTAGGCAATTTGAAACCGCGCGAATGGCGCTATCTGACTGAGCAAGAAGTGCGCAGTCTCAAGGAAGAAGGCGGAGCGCGACGCAATCAATACCTGTCACCCAGGAAAGCAGGAAGCGCCAGAGGCTACAAAATGAGACCACGAAAAACTTAGGCATCTCCCGCTACCTACCCATTACTAACGAATCCATTTTCCTCGAAGGAATAGACTATGAAAGAAATCCGTTTTTCCGATCGTCTACGCTACTGGTTTGACAATTACATGTCCAAAGGCACCATCGCCCTGATCGGCGGATTGGGTGTTTTGTCGGTGGCTTTGATTTTAGTTGCTGCCACTGTCTTAAGTGTAGGCGGGCGCGCCCTGGCGCCCGAGGGCAGTTCAGAGGGCCTGACCTTTATGGAAGCCGTCTGGGAAAGTTTAATGCGCACCATGGATGCCGGCACCATGGGTGGAGACGTTGGCTGGGGCTATCGGATTGTCATGTTTGTCCTCCCAACCCTGGGCGGCATCTTTATCATCTCGACCCTGATCGGCGTTTTGACCAGCGGCGTCGAAGGCAAATTGGAAGAACTGCGCAAGGGGCGCAGTCGCGTCATTGAACAAAACCACACCGTCATTTTAGGGTGGTCGGCGCAAGTTTTTTCTATCATCTCTGAACTGGTCATCGCCAACCAAAACCAAAAAAATCCTTGCATTGTGATTATGGGCGATCAGGATAAGGTCGAGATGGAGGAAGAAATTCGCGCCAAAGTTGCCGATACCAAAAATACTCGCATCGTTTGCCGCAGTGGCAGCCCACTCGATCTGACCGACCTGGAGATCGTCAACCTGCAGACTTCGCGTTCTATCATCATCCTGGCGTCTGAAACTGGCGATGCAGATACCCAAACCATCAAAACCATCCTTGCCATTACCAACAACCCCAATCGCCGTCCAGAGCCTTATCATATTGTGGCTGAGATCCGCGACCCCAAGAATATGGAAGCCGCCCGCCTGGTAGGGCGCAGCGAAGCCGAATTGGTTCTCGCCGGCAATCTGATCTCGCGTATCACTGCCCAAACCTGTCGCCAGTCCGGGCTTTCTATCGTCTACACCGAACTGCTCGATTTCGGCGGCGACGAAATCTATTTCAAGCACGAACCAGCCCTGACCGGCAAGCGATTTGGCGACATTTTAATGGCGTACGAAACCTCAAGCGTCATTGGGCTGCGTTTCCAGGATGGTCGAGTTCAGCTCAATCCTCCTACGGATACGGTAGTGCAAGCTGGCGATAAAGTCATTGCCATTTCAGCAGATGACGATACGATCAAACTGTCCGGCGTCACTGACTTTAAGATAAGC
>CAIQJJ010000690.1 GCA_903872065.1 uncultured Anaerolineales bacterium
CATCACACCTGAAGAAGTCAACCACCTCCTACGGCTGTTGTTCGAGACGCAGCAGCTCTATCGCTCCGCCGGCGGGGTGCATACTTCGATCTTGAGCGACGGGGTGCAAGTCTTGGCGGCAGCAGAAGATATTGGGCGACATAACACGCTGGATAAGATCGCCGGGTTATGGCTGTTGAATGGGAGAGGTTCCTCCAACGATTATTCTTTGGTGACGACTGGGCGTATCAGTTCGGAGATGATGCAAAAGGCGATCCGGATCGGAGCTTCGCGGGTGATATCCTGCACCTCGCCAAGCTCTCTTTCGATTCGCCTGGCGGAGCAGTATGGTATTCTGCTGATTGGTTATGCGCGAGGCGGCCGCAGCGGTACAAACCACCGCGGCGGTACAGATTACCGTTTTAGCGTTTATACTTGTCAGGAAAGAACGGTACAGAACACCGCGGCGGAGGTGCTTCGACAAGCTCAGCATGCCTCGACGGTAGAGAACACCGCGGCGGAAAGGAAGGATGTGAAATGAGTGCAGTGACGGTACAAACCACTGTAGAGCCACTTAATTTTTTTGAGCAGGTGGTTGCGGCAACGCCGGGTGAATCGCACCTGGAAGCCTGCATCCAATGCGGCACCTGCGGTGGGTCATGCCCCTCCGGGGCGGATATGGATCATACTCCGCGGGCTATTTTTGCCCTGATCAAAGCGGATATGAAAGAAGCTGTGTTGCACAGCAATACGCCCTGGTACTGCGTCTCATGCTATTATTGCACGGTGCGCTGCCCGCAAGACATTCACATCACCGATATTATGTACACTCTCAAGCGGATTGCGACGCAAGAGGGTATGGTCAAGAATACGCCGCGCGAGAAGGCCAAAGCGCCAAACTTTTCCCAGGCTTTTATTACCTGGGTGGAAAATTATGGGCGCTCTTTTGAATTGGGGCTGATGGGCGTTCACATGCTCAGGCACAACCCCTTTGGCGCGTTCAAAATCGCCGATATGGGCGTGGGATTGGTCGCCAAAGGCCGGATGGCTTTTACTCCGACCCGCATCAAGGAATTTGACAGCCTGGCCGCCATCCTGGCCAAAGCCAAAGAATTGGAGGGGAGCGAATGAAATATCACTATTACCCTGGCTGTTCGTTGGAATATAACGCCGCCGCCTACCACGTTTCCACCCTGGCAATTGCCGGGGCGTTGGGCCTCGAACTGTTGGAAATTGACGATTGGAACTGCTGCGGGGCGACCGAGTACATTTCGCTGAACCTGGCAGCGGCTTACGCTCTGATCGCTCGCAACCTGGCTAAGGCCGCCCAGAATAAGGCTACCCGCCAGGTTGTCGCGCCGTGCAGCGCCTGCTATCTCAACCTGCGCAAATGCGATCAGTCCATGCGTGAAAGCCCCAAGCTGGACAAGAAAATCAACACTGCGCTGGCCGCCGGCGGCCTGGCTTACCAGGCTGGATCGCTCGCCGTGCGCCACTTGCTGGATGTGGTGGTCAATGATGTTGGCTATGCGGCCATCGCCGCCAAAGTGACTCGCCCGCTGAAGGGACTGCGGATTGCGCCTTATTACGGCTGCATGATTGTGCGCCCGGATTTTGAAAAGTCGCGGGAAGTGGGAAGTGGGAAGTGGCGAGTGGGGAGTGGCGAGTGGGAGGCGGTGCAGAGCGGCGCTTCGACAAGCTCAGCGCGCCTGGACAAGAGCGCAGCGGGACAGAGCGGCGCGGCGGGACAGAACACCGCTTCGACAAGTTTAGGGCGACTGGACAAGTGTGAGTACCCGATGACGTTAGACATCTTGCTCAAAAACTTGGGCGCTGAGGTGGTGGAGTATCCGATGAAAGCGCATTGCTGTGGGGGGCACATGACGCAGATCAGCGAGAAGACTGGTTTTGAAATGATCCGGCGTTTGATTAAGGGCGCGGTGGAATACGAGGCGGATCTGATTGTGACACTCTGCCCGATGTGCCAGCTTAACCTGGATGGTTTCCAGGGCGCGATGAACCGCCATTTCAAGACGAAATATTCTATGCCGGTGTTGTATTTTACGCAGATGATCGGCCTGGCGTTGGGGATGAATGCGTCCGACCTGGGGATCGGCTCGGAACTGGTGAGCTCCCGCGCTGCACTGGCGAAGATTGGCGTTGAAGCGCCGGCGGCGGAAAAACCGGCGGCGGCGAAAAAAGCGTCTAAAGAGGCGCTGCCCATGCCCAAGATGCCAGACCCCACCCCGGCCCTCCCCATCGCGAAGACCAGCGATAGGGAGGGGGGCTACCCCACCCCGGCCCTCCCCATCGCGAAGACTGGCGATAGGGAGGGGGGAGTCTCTCCGGCGCGAAGTGCAGCGCCGGAGATTGCGAAGAGCAAGGAGTAAGAATGGCCGAAGAAACTCGCATCGGTGTGTATATCTGCCACTGCGGCACCAATATTGCCGGCGTGGTGGACGTGGGCGAGGTCTCCCGCTGGGCGGGGGAGCTTCCCAATGTCATCCTCAGCCGCGACTACAAGTTCATGTGTTCCAGCCCCGGCCAGGAACTGATCGCCAAAGATATTAAGGCGCAGGGTCTCAACCGCGTTGTCGTTGCCTCTTGCAGCCCCCACCTCCACGAATCCACCTTCCGCGGCGCCTGCGTGAGCGGGGGACTGAACCCCTATCTTTTCGAGATGGCCAATATCCGCGAGCAGGATTCGTGGGTCACTACCGACAAGCTCGAAGCGACCAAAAAGGCCAAAGCTCTGGTAGCGGCGGCCGTTTACCGTGTGTCCTACCAGAAGCCGCTTGAGTCGCTCTTCGTGCCGATGGATCCGAGTGTTCTGGTGGTCGGCGGCGGCGTGGCGGGCGTCCAGGCGGCCCTCGAAATCGCCAACAGCCGGCGGCATGTCTACCTGGTGGAGCGTGAGCCGTCCCTGGGCGGACACATGGCGCAGCTCGATAAGACCTTTCCCACCCTGGACTGCTCCGCCTGCATCCTGACGCCCAAAATGACCGATGTGGGCAAACACAAGCACGTCACCTTGTTCACCTGGAGCGAGGTCGAATCGGTCAGCGGCTATGTTGGCAACTTTACCGTTACCATCCGCAAGCGTGCTCGTTATATTCACGAGGAACTGTGCACCGGCTGCGGCATCTGTTGGGAGAAGTGCCCCAAGAAAGTTCTGGATGACGTTTTTGAGACCGGCCTGGGCTATCGCAAGGCGGTCTATACCCCGTTCCCGCAGGCTGTGCCAAATATCCCGGTCATTGACCGCCCGAACTGCACCTATTTCATCAAGGGAACCTGCCAGGCATGTAAGAAGTTTTGCCCCACGGGGGCCATCAAGTTCGATCAGCAAGATGAACTGCTGACGGTGAAGGTGGGCAGCATCATCCTGGCCACCGGCTATGAGGTCTTCGACGCCCGGCGCATCCCGCAGTACGGTTATGGCCGCCTGGCGAATGTCTTTACCAGCATGGAGTTTGAACGCCTGACGAACGCCGCCGGCCCTACCGGAGGCAAGGTGGTGCTGCGCGACGGCGTTACCACTCCCAAATCGGTCGGGATCATCCACTGCGTGGGCAGCCGCGACGTGAATTACAACAACTATTGTTCGGCCATCTGCTGCATGCAGTCGCTCAAGTTTGCCCACCTGGTGCAAGAAAAGCTCGGCGCGCAGGTCTACGAGTTCTATATTGACATCCGCACCCCGGCCAAAGCGTATGATGAGTTCTACCAGAGAGTGCTGAAGGAAGGCGCGCAGCTCATCCGTGGGCGGGTGGCCGAGGTGACCAACGAAGCCTGCCTGCCCGGCGAGGATGGCAAGCTGATCATCCAGGTGGAGGATACGCTGATCGGCAAGCAGCGCCGCATTCCGGTGGATATGGTGATTCTCTCGGTCGGCCTGCAGGCGCGGGCCGACGCTAAAGAAGTGGCCATCAAATTTGGCATCTCGTGCAGCGTGGATGAATGGTTTATTGAGAAGCACCCCAAGCTTGATCCGGTCGCCACCATGACCGACGGCGTCTTCGTGGCCGGGGCGTGCCAGGGGCCTAAGGATATCCCCTCCTCGGTCGCCCAGGGTTCCGCCGCCGCCGCCCGCGTCATGTCTCTGATTGGGCAGGGCGAGATTGAGATCGAGGCTGCCACCGCCGTGGTGGACGATGGCACGTGCGTGGGCTGCAAGGAGTGCATCCCCACTTGTCCTTACCAGGCGATCAGCTTTATTGAGTACGTCCGTAAGGCGTACATTAACGAGGCGCTGTGCAAGGGCTGCGGCACGTGCGTCGGCGCTTGCCTGTCCAAGTCCATCAACTTGAAGCACTTCACGGACGATCAACTGGTGGCCGAAATGGTCGGCGCGATGCAAACCATGAAACTATTCGAGGCATCCTGAGCAGCGACAAAGATCGTCGCTTGTCGAAGCGTTGTCAAAGGCGCGCTGAGCTTGTCGAAGCGTTGCCGAAGGCGCGCTGAGCTTGTCGAAGCGTTGCCGAAGGCGCGCAGAGCTTGTCGAAGCGTTGTCGAAGCGTTGTAGAAGAATTATCGAAGGACAGCATAACATGTACGAACCAAAAATTATCGGTTTCTTGTGCAACTGGTGTTCGTATCGCGGCGCGGATACGGCCGGCATGGCGCGCATGAAATACCCTCCCAATGTCAAGATCATCCGCGTGCCGTGCAGCGGGCGCATCTCCCCCGAACTGGTGCTGCGCTGCTTTCGCGAGGGCGCAGATGGCGTCATGGTCTTGGGCTGCCACATCGGTGACTGCCACTATGCCAATGGCAACCATCGCACCGCCAAGCGGATGGCGATCTTGCGCCAATTGCTGGAATACAACGGCATCGAAGCGCAGCGGTTGTGTGTAGATTGGGTCTCCGCGGCCGAAGGCGAGAAATTCGCCACTCTGATCGCCAGTTTTACCGAGCAAGTGCGCCAGTTGGCGCCGTTTGTGGAGATCATGCAATGAGCGAAAAAAAGACCTTTAGGGTTTAAGAAAACCCTAAAGGTCTCAATAGGAAATGCAATGAGCGAGCGACTGACTGCCTTACGTGAAACGATTAGACAAATCCTGCCCCAGGTAGATGGGGTGATCGGGCTGAAAACAGGCCCGGCCGGCATTGTCGCGCCGTATCTCTTCAAGCCAGGCCATCCTGAGATGCTCGACTCCCTGGCTTTGTGGCCCAAAGAGCCGGTGCCTGATACCCTGAAAATCATCCAAAAAGCCTATCCCAATGCCCGCCTGGCGATTGTCTGCCGGGGATGCGAGGAGCGCGGCGTGGTGGAGATGTTCAAGCACGCCCAGGTCTCTTTAGAGAACCTGACCCTGATCGGGCTGCAATGTGTGCAGGAAGAAGCCCTTTTCTGTCGCTGCGCCAAGCCATATACAGTCCATGCCAGGGTCACGGTCGGCAGCCCGATCGCCGGCGTGCCGGACCCGTTGACCGAGGCCTTCGCCGCCAAAAGCCAGGCCGAAAAGCTGGCCTTTTGGAAGGAACAGTTCCAGCACTGCATCAAGTGCTACGGCTGCCGCAATATTTGCCCGCAGTGTTTCTGCAATGTCTGCGCCCTGGAAGATGAAAAGTGGGTTGAGACCGGCCGCCTGCCGCTGCCCAATCCATCGCTCTATCACATCATCCGCGCCATGCACATGACCGCCAAGTGCGTCGCCTGCCGCGAGTGCGAGGAAACCTGTCCTGCCGGCATCCCCCTGGCGATCCATTTTCGCCTGGTGGCTCGCGATGTGAAAGAGATGTTCCATTACGAAACCGGCGCGGTGATTGAGCAGAAGCCTCCCCAGCTCTTGACGTTGGAAGAGGGCGACTATGAACGCAGCGGGCTGCCATAAAGAAAAGAGCTTTAGGGTTCAAGAAAACCCTAAAGCTCTTGCCCGAAAGGTCTAGGAGAAATAGATGGAATACCATAACGTCCTGACGACCTGTCCCTACTGCGGGACGGGGTGCGCCTTGCACTTGCAGGTGCTGGATCACCAACTGGTGGGCGTCCTGCCGGCCAAAAATCACCCCATCAGCCAGGGTGGTTTGTGCATCAAAGGCTGGAATGCGCATGCCTTTGTCAACCACAAAGACCGCCTGCAGACGCCCCTTGTCCGCAAAGGGGGCAAACTGGTCACAGCGACCTGGGATGAGGCGCTGGCGCTGATCGCTGAGAAGTTGAGCGCCCTCAAGGCGGAAAGCGGCCCGGATAGCATTGGCGTATTTGCTTCGGCCAAATGCACCAATGAAGAGAATTACCTGATCCAAAAGTTTGCCCGCGCGGTGATCGGCACGAACAATGTTGATCACTGCGCCCGTCTCTGACACTCCCCCACGGTGGCCGGTCTGGCCGCCGCTTTTGGCAGTGGCGCAATGACGAACTCGATCCCTGAGTTTGAGACGGACAGCAACTGTTTTCTCATCATCGGCTCAAACACCTCGGAGGGGCATCCTCTGATTGCCACGCGTGTCCTGCGCGCCAAACAGCGCGGCGCCAAAGTGATCGTGCTTGACCCGCGCAAGAACCAAATTGGCCATTGGGCGGATGTGTTCTACACCTTTCGCCCCGGCTCCGATGTGGCGCTCTTCAACGGCCTGCTCAATATCATCATTACCGAGGGCCTGGCCGACCAGGCTTTCATCGCCGAACGAACAGAGAATTTTGAGGAGATGAAGGCCCTGGTGGCGGAGTTCCCGGCGGAGAGGGTCGCCGATCTCACCGGGGTGCCGGTTGAGGGCTTGTACACGGTCGCCAGGCTCTATGCCACGCAGAAACCTGCCGCCATCCTCTACGCCATGGGCATCACTCAACATACGACCGGCGTGGATAATGTCAAATCGGTGGCCAACCTGGCAATGCTGACCGGCAACCTGGGCATCCCTGGCGGCGGGGTCAATCCCCTGCGCGGGCAAAACAATGTCCAGGGCTCGTGCGATATGGGTGGCTTGCCCAATGTTTTCCCCGGCTACCAGCCAGTTACAAACCCCGAAACCATCGCCAAATTCTCAAAAGCCTGGAGTTCTTCGCTTCCCACTCCCAACTCTCCGCTTTCCAACAAAATTGGCCTGACCGTCACCGAGATGATCTCAGCCGCCGGGGAGGGGAAAATTCGCGCCCTTTACGTCATGGCCGAGAATCCCATGCTGTCCGAGGCCGACATCAACCACACCCGCCACTGCCTGGAGAAAACTGAGTTCTTGATTGTGCAAGACATCTTTTTAACCGAGACGGCTCAACTGGCGCATGTGGTGCTGCCGGGCGCTTCGTTTGCTGAAAAAGATGGCACCTTTACGAACAGCGACCGCCGCGTGCAACGCGTCCGCCGCGCCGTCCGTCCGGTTGGCGACTCCTGGCCGGACTGGGAGATTATTTGCCATCTCGCCGGCAAGATGGGCGCTGGTGGGTTTGACTTCGTCTCGCCCCAGGCGGTCATGGCGGAGGTAGCGCAGCTAACCCCCAGCTACGGCGGCATCACCTACGAACGGTTGGAAGAACTGGGCGGGCTGCAGTGGCCCTGTCCGACGACCGAGCATCCGGGGACGCCTTATCTCCACAAAAACCGCTTCTCGCGCGGGTTGGGGCATTTCTTTGCGGTGCCTTTCAAAGAACCCGCCGAACTGCCCGATCAGGATTACCCCTTTACCTTAACCACCGGGCGGATTATGTTCCACTATCACACTGGCACGATGACGCGCCGCTCTAAGAAACTGGACAGCGAGGCGCGCCAGGCGTATCTTGAGCTGCACCCCGACGACGCGCAAAAGATCGGGCTGAATGGGAGCCGGCGGGTGCGCGTCTCCAGCCGGCGCGGCCAGATTGAGCTCAATGTGCGTGTGACGGAACGCATCAAGCCCGGCGTGGTGTTCATTCCCTTTCACTTTGCCGAAGCGGCCGCCAACGTCCTGACCAACCTGGCGATTGACCCCATTGCGAAAATTCCGGAGTTTAAGGTCTGTGCGGTGAGGGTTGAAGCGCTTAGCGGTACAGAACACCGCGGCGGTACAGATCACCGCTCAGGAGAGAGCGAGAGACGTACAAGGAGAGATGAGTGAGGACTATGGATATTCGCAAGATTTATGAGTATGCTTTGCAAAGAGAATACGAGGGCAAGCGCTTTTTTGAGACCAACGCCGCCCGCTTGAGCCACGCCGCGGCGGTGGCGGCGTTTCAACGCCTGGCGGCGGAAGAGCAGCGCCACATCGAGTTTGTCCAGGCGCAGTTGGATGCGCTGCGCAGCGGTCAGCCGGCCGCCGTCACGATCGCTGCTGTCGATCAGGAGTTGAACAAGTCCGGCGTCTTTGCACGCCGCGCGGAGACTGAATTTATTGATCAGACGGTGATGGAGGCAATGACGCCCGATCTGCCCATTTTGCGCATGGCGTATCTCATTGAGCGCGATTTTGCTGAGTTTTATGAGCAGGCTGCCCAAAAAGCCGAGGGAGAGCCGCGCCGGGCGCTCGAAACCCTGGCCACCTGGGAGCGGCGGCACGCCGCGCTCTTTAAGCAGTTGCACGACCGGGCGTTCGATGAGTACGCTCAAATGCCGTGGGGCGGATGATGAGTGGAGCGATGGAAACCCCACCCCCCTCTCCCTCCCCATCGCGAAAACCAGCGATGGGGAGGGCTGGGGTGGGGTTGGCGATCCTGGCCGGCGGCGGATCGCGGCGGATGGGCCAGGATAAAGCGCTCAAGCCCTTCCTGGGCCGTCCTTTGATTGAGCGGGTGCTGGCGCGATTGGCCGGGCTGGCAGACGAGATTTTCGTCGTCGCCAACCGCCCTGAGCAGTTCACCTTTCTGAACCTCCCCCTCTACTCTGACCTTATCCCGGGGCGCGGGGTGTTAGGAGGGCTGTACACGGCATTGGCTGTTGCGCAGGCGCATTTGCTGGCAGTGGCAGCCTGTGACATGCCATTCGCCAGCGCGGCGCTTTTTGCGTACGAGGCGGCGTTCCTTGCCGCCGGCCAACCGTTCGTTGACCAAAGCACAACGTTCGTCGAGCAAGCCGCTCCCTTCTCGGTGGATGCGGCGATGCCATCTGGCGAACATGGCCTCGAACCTTTGCATGCCGTCTACCGGCGCGAGACCTGCCTGCCCCTGGTGCGCGCCGCATTGGACGCCGGCGAATGGAAATTGATCAGTTGGTTGTCGCGGGCAAAGGTGCGCTACATCATCCCTGCGGAACTGGCAGAGGTCGATCCGCTCTATGGCGGGCCGCGGGGTGAGCCATCCCCGGCGGATGCCTCTAACCCCGGCGCTCCCCTGGCCTTTTGGAATCTCAACACGCCGCAGGAATTTGCCCAGGCCGAGGACGTGGCGAGGAGGCATCCCGAATCACAGGCGCGCTGAGCCGCGACAAAGATCGTCGCCTGTCGAAGCGCTGCCGCAGGCATCCTGAGC
>CAIQJJ010000691.1 GCA_903872065.1 uncultured Anaerolineales bacterium
ATATGGGCTTGATCTGGTGGTGGTGGATTACCTGCAACTGATGAGCGGCGGTGGCGGGAAAGAACAACGCTTTGAGAATCGTACCCAGGAAGTGTCGTTCATTTCGCGTCAGTTGAAGGTGCTGGCGCGTGAGATGAACGTGCCGGTGCTGGCCGCGGCGCAGCTTTCGCGCGCCGTCGAACAGCGCGCCGACAAACACCCCGTCCTCAGCGACCTGCGTGAATCGGGCAGTATCGAGATGGACGCGGATGTGGTCATGTTCCTTTATCGCCCTGAAGACAGCAATCTCTCCAACCAGGTAGAAGTCATCGTTGCCAAGCATCGTAACGGGCCGACTGGTACCGTCCAACTGGTTTTCCGCCAAGCGTTGGCGAAGTTCGAAAACGCAACCAGGGAGGCAGGCCTTGACTGACAAATTGCTTCCCAATGATGGTTTTGAAATAGGCGATGAACATGGGGCGCCTATCGAAATCTATTTCGGCAATCCGGCGCTGGATATGGGAATTGCGACCCTGCCCAAAATCCTGCCGCGCTTTTGGACGCTCCTGGTTTCAGATGGCGAACGTTTGAACGATCGCCAGTATGCGCTTTTGCTGCAAGTGCTGCTCTTGCGCAACACACAGGATTATGAACTGCGGATAGAGAACGTGCCCATGGCCAGCAGTTCGATTACGTTAGAACGCGACAAAAAGGCGCTTCGTCGCCTGGGCCTGGTTTTCACCGAGCGCATCTACTACCCTCCGAATCCGGGCAAACCACCTCACATGCAGGCGCAGCGCTGGGACATGCGCTCCTTGTTTTTCAACCTGGAGCAGATCGCGCACTTATGGAAGGTAGGCCAAAATGAACTGACCTCCCGCTGGGAAATCAGGGGGCGCAAGGGGCGCAAGCCGGTTTACAACTTCCCGGAGACTTATGCTCATGAAATCACGCTGCCAGGGGAAGTCGCTTTGGATATCTTGAAAGGCGTGTTCTACCCTGTCCCGGCCAGGTGGACTGCGAAAGCCCAGGCTTTGTTGAAGAATCTGCCTGAGCCGGCAAATGGTTCTACCGTTGCATTGCCTACCGGACTTATTAAGTCTGGTACACAGCCTACCGAACGTTTTAAGTCCGGTACACCTACCGAACCTGAAAAGTCCGGTACGCTGCCTACCGAACTTGATACGCGCGGTCATCTACTTAAAGAGGATGAAGAAGAGGAGGAGGTGGAAGCCCCCGCCGTCCTTGTCGAGCGCGTTTTTGCTTACTTTGCCGAATGCAAAGGTACTTCAGACTATCACCCGACCGTCAAAGAGCAGGCGGCGCTCGAAAAACTGCTTGCCGATGGATTCACCTTCGAGCAAATCGTGGCCGGGATTGATACAGCCTGTACACGTTCAGATCAGCCTCGATATTTCACCCACTGTGCGGCGATTGCCCGCGACCTGGTTCGTTTCCAGCAGGAATCCCGAAAGCCGGAAGCCCGATCTGCTAATGCAGACTTGCCGGAAGCCCGAAAACCGGAAACCCTTGAAAAAACAGACCAGTCGCCTGCGCAAACGCCCTCAGTTCCTGTCGAAATCATCGAAACCCACCTGGCGCGCGCCGTGGAAGTGTATCGCAGCGCCGGGCGCGAAATCAGCGGCGATCTGTTGGCGCGCTTCCGCCTGATGGCGGCGCGCTGTGATGCCGCCGCCCACACCGCCAACGCCACTGGCGGCGACTGGCTGGCCGATGCGCTGACCGGCGCGCTGGGCGTTGCAAAGCCGAACAACCTGCTCAACTACGCCGATGCTGTTTTGAGCGATTGGATCGCCAACGGTCGCCGTGAAATGCCGGCAAAAACCGTTCCCCAACCCAAGTCACCCCGCCGCGAAATCCCGGCTGCCGATCGTGAACCGGCGGCGCACGCTGGCATTCGCGACTATCTCAAAAAACATGGAGGCATTCCCAATGGCGACAGAAATTGAAATCCTGCGCGTCCTCAAAACCCTGGGGGATATCTACCCCTCGTTTCACCTGAGCAGTTCAGCCATCGAAGTGTACGTGCAACTGCTGGCCGACATCCCGGGTGTCGTGCTCGAACAGGCAGCACTGGAACATATCAGCC
>CAIQJJ010000692.1 GCA_903872065.1 uncultured Anaerolineales bacterium
AAATTGTCCATCGTCGCGTGGTCATGTGGCCACTTGGTCCAGACCAGACGATGGCTTTTCATCGGTATGGGGAAATTCTGTTCATGGTGATTAATGAGAAAATCGGATGCAGATAAAAACAAATCCGCGTTTATCCGCATCCGCAACATTTTCATGGTTATTCGTGGTGTAGGCTTCGATTTGTATTCTATTGCAGTTCAATCGGCGTGAGCAATCCATGCTTTTCGCCCTTGACTTTCGTCCATGGCTGCCAATCCTGGGCGCGCCAGGGTCCCCCTTTGACTTCTGGGATAGGCCGGTTGGCATTGTCGCCGTAGCGAAACGCCCAATCGGTGTCACATGCCTGACAGCTAAGGCAGCCGGCTGAGTCAGGCGGGCAACTGAGTCCCGTCTGATCCTGGGCAGCCCGCCGCAATTCATAATGAAAATAATTTTCACTGACGCCACTCTGTACAATGTCCCACGGCAAGGGGGCGCCAACCGCCCAGCGACCAATATAGTGCTCTTTTTCCAAGCCGAGTGCAGCCATCGTCTCAAAAAAGTTGCGTACAGTCACGCCGCCTTCGGGCATCGCCAACAAGACCTCTGCTAAACGGCGATCACCGCGACTTAACACAGCCTGCACTTCAGCCCAATCCGGTGAATCGGCGCGTACATCTACTCCATGCCGTGCCAGCGACTGATGAATGCGCTTTTGGCGTTGGCGCAACAGCGCTACATCGGCCATCCCTTCCCACTGAAAGGGGGTATGCGCTTTTGGTACAAAGGGTGTGGCATTGATGGCAATGCGCCGCTTAAACCGTTTACGCGCCTCCAGTGTAAAGTCGATCAGCGCCTGAATATCATCCTCAGTTTCGGTGGGGTGGCCGACCATGAAGTAGAGCTTGAGTTGCGGAAAGTTTAATTCTTGGGCCAGCGCAATGGCGCGCATCATCTGCTCTTCGGTCTGGGTTTTGTTGATCACATTGCGCAGGCGTTGGCTGCCCGCTTCCGGCGCTACGGTCAGATTTTGGGCCCCGGTTTCAGCCATCGCCCGGATCAACGGCACGCTGATCGGGTCCATACGCATGGAACTGGCGCTCAGGCTGGCGCCCATGCTTTGTAAGGCGGTGGCCAGTTCATCAATTTGGGTATGGTCACTGACTGCGGCGCTGACCAGGCCCACTTTCGTGTAGCCTTGCCGAATTGCCGCCTCTGCGGAAAGGAGCAGTTTGTCAAGCGGCTGTTCGCGCGGCGGGCGGTAGACATAGCCGGCCAGGCAGAAACGACAGCCGCGCCCGCAACCCCGTGCAATTTCCATGAGATGCATATTGCTAAATTCGGTGTCGGGCGTGTAGAAGGTGCTGCTCGTATCGAAGGTAGGCAGCGCGCGTACCCACAGTCGTTCCACCGGCCGAAATTGGTCATGTGTGCGGTTCGAGGGTCGTAATGTTGGCACATACCAGCCGGGCGTACGATCCAGCTCTGCCAGTAGGGCCGTATGGTCCTCGTGTAGCGCAGTGCGGCAAAGCTCAATCAACTGGGGTACGGCTTCTTCACCTTCACCAATCAGGATCGCGTCAAAAAAGGGCGCCATGGGTTCTGGGTTCATGGTCACACCCGGCCCACCAGCAATTAACAGTGGCCAAGGTTGCCCATTCCACTGGGCGCCCTGCTGTCGATCAGCGAGACGAAGGGCACGCCCA
>CAIQJJ010000693.1 GCA_903872065.1 uncultured Anaerolineales bacterium
AGATCGCAGAGACCGCTGAGTCTTTTCTCTGCCTTCTGCATTCTGCCTTCTGCATTCCGCGGGAAAGCCTTGAACTGCGCTATTTTCATACCAGTCGCGACGCCGGGCTGATGCCCACACCCTCATAAATGAAAATGGCACTGCATTATATCTGCCCCTGCCCCTTCATCCTAGCGCGTTTTGGCTTTGTCTGCGCTGCGCCGCTTTTTTGTTGTGTGCAAGATGTTTGCAGCTTTCGCAGAGCGCGGGTAGAATTCTGCTATGTCTCTGCGCAAATCGCTCTCTTGCCTGTGTATCCTGGCCGGCCTGGCGGCGTGCACGATCGCCGCCCCCATTCCTACGGCTTCGCCGACTGCATTACCAAGCCCCTCACCAAGCGCCTTGCCGCTCCCCTCTGTCACGCCATCCCCCAGCCCCATCCCCCTGACGCCCACCCCTGCCCCGCCAACTCCCACGTATATGCCCCACACCCCCGACCCCAATTTTCCCACCACGCGCGACCGCATGAAATGGCCGTTCGCCTCCACCTCGATCTGGAATATGCCCATCGGCTCGCAAGCGGTCTATGCACCGGCCAGGATCGCGCCGGCCGGCAGCTACGGCATGACGGTGGATGAAGACATCTTGATTTTGAAGCCGGCCTCCCCGCTGCTGGACGTGTATTACAATCACGAGGGCTGGTCGGGCAACAATCGCTGCCAGAAACAAGGCGAACTGGTAGGGCGCTTCCCGGTACCGTCCGATTTCTTCCTGCCGCATCGCAGCGGCACGCCCAACAATTCAACCGCCATTTTGCTGGCGGATGGACACACCATCGCCCAAAACCAGCCGTTCCAGCGCTGCCTGGAGACGGGTTACGGCACTACCGGTTATGTGTTCGCGGATGTGGACATCGCTGGCGAGGGGATCGCCGGCGCGCACGGCGGCAGCGGCCTCTCGGCCATCGGCGGCACGCTGCGCCTGGGGGAACTGATCCCCGGCGGCGTCATCCGCCACGCCCTGAAGGTCAATTTGTTCTGCCGCCAAAACTGCTTTTACGACGCCAACGAAGAGACGCCGGGCTACCGCTGGCCGGCGGTGCAGGCCGATAACTACGCCAACGACCCCAACAGCCTGATCCGCTACGGCGGCCAGAATCCCGCCCTGCAGATGGGGGCGCTGCTGGCGCTGCATCCCTCCGTCAACCTGAGCAGCCTGGCGGATAACTCACTCGGCCTGGAAACCGAGGCGGCGCTGATCCTGGCGCGGGCTCTCCAGGATTATGGCGCGTACCTGGTGGATGACACCGCCTGGGACGTTTACGCGCTGCTGGCGGAATCCGGGCCGGATGGGAGCGTGGTGGATGAGTTCGAGAAGACCTGGGGCTTTACGATGACGCCGCCCAGCACGCTGACGCCCTGGGCGCGCGATATGCAGCGCATTTACACCAACCTGTATGTGGTTGACAACAATGGGCCAACGGCAATCGGCGGCGGCGGCGAGCCGCGCCAACCGCTGGCCCCAGAGCTGGGGACAACCCCCGGAGGATAAAAGAATGAACATCACGGTACACTGCGATTTCCCCGGCGGCAACATCCTGCTGGAGAATGTGGTTGAAGACACGATCTATGTGCGGCAGGATTTGCGCGACACGGAGGGCGACTGGTTCTACTGGTATTTTGGCGTGCGCGGGGCTGGCGGGCGGCGGCTAAAGGTGGTTTTCACCGGCTCGAATGTGATCGGTACGCGCGGCCCGGCGGTCAGCCTGGATGGCGGCCTGACCTGGCAGTGGTTGGGGCTGGAGTGTGTGGACGGGCAGAGCTTCAGTTACCAGGCGGCGGAAGGGGTGGAAGAAGTGCGCTTTTCGATGGGCATGCCCTATACCCAGGCAAATTGGGAGCGCTTTTTGGCGCGCCAGGCAGGCAACCCGGCCCTGGTGAGTGGGGTGCTGTGCCAATCCAAGCAGGGGCGGGCGGTGGAGATGGCGCGCGCCGGGCGGCTGGACGGCGGCGCAAGCTATCATGTGCTGCTGGCCGCTCGCCATCACTGCTGCGAGATGATGGCGTCTTACGCCCTGGAGGGGCTGCTGGAGACGATCCTGGCGGAGGACGAGACCGGCAGCTGGCTGCGCCAAAATGTCGAATTTGCCGTTATTCCGTTTGTAGACAAGGATGGGGTGGAGAACGGCGACCAGGGCAAGAACCGCCGCCCGCACGATCACAATCGCGATTACGAGGCCGGCCTATACGCCGAGACGCGCGCCATCCGGGCGCTGGCCGAGGCCTGGGGCGAGGTGCATGCGGCGCTCGATCTGCACTGCCCATGGATTCGCGGCGAGAGCAATGAGTGGACTTATTTCGTCGGACTGCCCGACGAATCCGTCTGGCAGGGGGTAGGCGTCCTGAGCAGCATCCTGGAGCAAGAGAGCCAGGGGTCGCTCCCCTACCGCGAGGCAGACAACATGCCCTACGGCATCGCATGGAACACGGAGCGCAACCCGCGCCAGTGCTTCGACGGCTGGGCGGCGGCGCTGCCCGGGGCGCGCCTGGCGGCCACGCTGGAACTGCCCTACGCCACGGCGCGGGAGGGCGAGGTCAATCAAGAGAGCGCCCGCCGCTTTGGGCAAGACCTGGGGCGCGCCCTGGCGCGCTACTTGCGGGAGACAGCGATCCATTATGATGAAGCGCAAATCCCGGCGTATGAACTGCCCGACCCGCTGCGCTGCGCCGATGGACAGCGCGTGACAGACGCGGCGCAGTGGCGCGAGGCGCGCCGGCCAGAGCTTTTGGCGCTCTTTGCCCAAGAGATGTTCGGCAAGACGCCCGCCCAAAAGCTGCCGCTGCGCGTGGAGTGTGTGGCGGTGGAGCCGGCGGCGCTGGGAGGCCTGGCTACACGCAAAGAACTCCTCCTGCACTTCTCCGCACAGTCCGGCGGCATGGATCTGCTGTTGTTCATCCCCAACGGACGCCCAGGGCCGCACCCGGTCTTCCTGGGGCTGAATTTCAACGGCAACCACGCCGTGCATACCGACCCCGGCATCCGCCTGTCGTCAGCCTGGTTCGCCGAGCGCGTCCCCGGCGTCGTCAACCACCGCGCCGGCGAGGCCGGGCGCGGCTCGGAGGCCTCGCGCTGGGCGGTGGAGCGCATCCTGGCGCGCGGCTATGCCCTGGCGACGGTCTATTACGGCGACCTCGACCCGGACTTTCATGACGGCTTTCAAAACGGCATTCACCCTCTGTTTTATGAAGCCGGTCAAACGCGCCCCAAGCCGGATGAATGGGGCGCAATTGGGGCCTGGGCATGGGGCTTGAGCCGCGCCCTGGACGCTATTGAAGGCGAAGCGGAACTGGACGCGCGGCGGGTGGCGCTGATTGGGCATTCGCGCCTGGGCAAAGCCGCCCTGTGGGCCGCGGCGCAGGACGAGCGCTTCGCGCTGGCGATCTCGAACAATTCGGGCTGCGGCGGGGCGGCGCTTTCGCGGCGGCGGATCGGCGAAACGCTGGAGCAGATCAACACGCGCTTTCCCCACTGGTTCTGCGAACGCTTCCGGCGCTACAACCACGGCGAAGATCGCCTGCCCTTCGATCAGCATGAACTGCTGGCGCTGATCGCCCCGCGCCCGGTGTATGTCGCCAGCGCCACGGAGGATTTGTGGGCCGATCCGCGCGGCGAGTTCCTGGCAGCTTGCGCCGCCAGCCCGGTCTATGCGCTCTTCGGGTTGGAAGGGCTGGATGAAAAGGACACACCGGCGATCGGGCAGCCAATCGGGAACACCATCGGCTACCACCTGCGCGCCGGCGCCCACGATGTCACTGCACAAGATTGGGAATGGTTCATGGACTTCGCCAACCGGCATTTTAAACCCTAAAGGTGTAGAAGAAAACCCTAAAGGTCTTGGAGACCTTTAGGGTTTCGGGCCGCCAGCCGACCTGACTTATGCAAAGTGGAGTATAATTTCTTAAAAATAAACAAATGCTTTTGAGGGACTCCATGTATAATTAACCCTATAAAAGTGGCGTAAAAAAGCTTGCGCCGCCGTCATATTTTCCTCCAGACAGCCAACCCACTTGATCAAGGAGTGATTATGTTCAAAACCAGTAACCTTTACCAAAACGATCCCCAATGGAAAGATACGAAGCTCGGTAACCAGGCCAGCGAAACGATTGGAAGCTGGGGCTGCTTGCTCACCTCGATTACGATGATGCTGAACGCAGCCGGATACAACGAAACCCCCGCCACAGCCAATGAGAAGTTGAAACAAGGCGGCGGCTTTGACAGCGCAATGCTGATTCCCTGCATGGTGCCGTATGTATTCCCAAATGTGAGTTTGCGGGCGTTCGAACCGTGCGAGGGACGGGCTGCCCCAACCGCGCAAATGGACGCGGCGCTCGCCGCCGGCAAACCGATCATTGTCTGCGTGGACTGGAATCCAAAGGAGGAGGGAGTACAGACGCACTGGGTGCTGCTTAAGGAAAAGAAAGACAACGATTATTTAATTTACGATCCTTATCAGTATCGCGGCGACGCGCCCGGCAAAGACCTGCTGCTGACCAGCCGCTACAAATTCCAGGGGAACACCCCCGAACAGGCGATCTCAGCCGTGTTTTGGTTCGAGATGGCCGGCCAGGCGGCCAAACCGCCGGAAAAGACAAAACTCCCCGTACCAGCCGAAAAATTCATGGTTTTTGCAGTGGAAGATGACCTGGCTTTCCGCGCCGACCCGTCGGTCAGCGGCTATCTGCTCCGCCGCCTGGCCGCCGCCACGCCGCTGATCGTGCTGGAAACCAAGAGCGCCGCCCAGGCCAAGATCGGCCAGCAAGGGCAGTGGCTCAATGTGCAGGATCCGAAGGGCGACCAGGGATTTGTGGCCGCCTGGTACGTGGCGACGGTGGATGCGCCAGCTCCCGCGCCCACGCCGACCCCCGCCCCGGCGCCCGCGCCAGCCCCCACACCGGCTCCCGCTCCCACGCCCACACCGGCCAAAAAGGTTGCGACCGGCGTCACTACGCTGATCCCCACGATGACCGACCTGGCCATCCGCAGCAAGCCGTTGATCGCCCCTGAGACGCTGATCAAGCGCGTGCCGATCACCGAACAACTGACATCTCTGGACCCGGCCGACCAGGTGAAGCAAAAAGTGGGCCAGCAAGGACAGTGGATCAAGATCAAGGACACCGCCGGTACTGAGGGCTATGTGGCAGCCTGGTATGTGCAGTACCCGGCCGGCGCGCAAGGCGCGGATACCGTGGTCACACCGGTCACGCCTCCCGCTCCGTCAGCGCCGGCAGCCGCCGGGACGATCAAGGTCAAGACGAACACGGAGGATGTGGCGCTGCGCAGCCAACCCCTGGTAGCCGACAATACCTTAATCTACCGGGTGACTCTCGGAACAGAGCTGACGATCACTGAGGCCGGCGCGGAGAGCAAGATCGGCGTGATGAACCAGTGGCTCAAGGTGAAAGACCCGAAAGGGAGCGAAGGCTACGTGGCCGCCTGGTATGTCAACCGGTAAAACCGGCTGCGCCGGATAACCCCACGAAGGAAACCGTTACCCTTATGGCCGAATCTGCTGCTCCTGCGGGAAAGGTTTTTATTTCCTATTCCCGCAAGGACAAAGATTTTGTGCGCCGATTACACGAAGCGCTGAATGCCAACGGGATGAATGCCTGGGTGGATTGGGAGGGCATTCCTCTCTCCGCCGACTGGATGGCCGAGATCACTACTGCCATCCAGAGCGCTGACGCGTTTCTGTTTATCATCAGCCCCGATTCGCTGAACTCCAAAGTTTGTGGGGACGAATTAGGATTGGGGCTGCGTTATAACAAAAAACTGATCCCGATCTTATATCGCCCGCCCGAAAAAGAACAGGCGATGCACGAAAAAATCGCCGCCACCAACTGGGTTTACATGCGGGCGGAAGACAACTTCGACGCGACTGTACCCAAGCTGCTGGAGGCAATCTCAACTGACCTGGATTGGCTGCGCCAGCATACGCGCTTGCTGCAGCGGGCGTTGGAATGGGACTCCAAAGCGCGCGACCACAGTTTTTTGCTGCAAGGCACCGACCTGGATGACGCCGAACGCTGGTTGAGCGAAGCCAACCTGAAGGCTGACCGTGAAGCTCTGCCCATCCACGTCGAATACATCCGCGCCGGCCGTGAACAGGCCAGGCGGCGGCAGCGCATCGCGATGGTCGCCATCTCCACGGCTCTGGTGGTCAGTCTGATCCTGGCAGTCCTGGCGGTTGTACAAAGCGTGCGCGCCACGCAAAACGCCATCCTGGCGGCAAACAGCGCCGCCACAGCTGTCGCCAGCGAACAGTTGGCGCGCCAAAATGAGCGCCTGGCGCTGGCGCAGCGCGGCGCGGCGCAGGCGAAACTGGTGCAGCAGCAGCCGGCGGCCTTGTATGAGAGCACCCTGATAGCCATCCACAGCATTTCCCTGGCGCCTTCTTCAGAAGCCGAGGAGGTACTGCGTCAAAACCTGGGATTAATGCCAGCGCCTGTAGCGACGATGCAGCAAAGGAATATGCCCACCTGGGCTGTCTTCAGCCCGGATGGAGACCTGGCGCTGACCAGCGGCGGGGATCGCGCTGCGCATCTGTGGGACGCCCACTCTGGGGCGGAGATCGCAGCCCTGGCGCAGGAAGACGAAGCGACGATTGGCTTTTTCACACCGGATGGAAAGCGGATCGTCACCGGCGGCCAAGAGGGCTGGGTCACAATCTGGCAGATCGATGGCAGCGAGGTCAGGCGCGTCGCTGCGCCGGCAGACATCCCGCCCGAGCAGCGAACGATCACCGCCCTGGCCCTCAGCCCGGATAGCCAATCAGCAGCCATGGGGTACGCCAACGGCGACGTCGGTGTACTCAATCTCAGCAG
Organism: uncultured Anaerolineales bacterium; assembly: GCA_903872065.1. Lineage (GTDB taxonomy): Bacteria > Chloroflexota > Anaerolineae > Anaerolineales > UBA4823 > CAIQJJ01. The sequence continues at coordinate 6,861 of CAIQJJ010000693.1, forward strand.
CGGGGCGATCGTTCAAACCCTGCACAATTACAGTTTCCTCTACGCCCTGGTTTACAGCCCGGATGGGCAGTTCCTGGCCGCGGCGACTCAGGATGGGCATGTGCGCATCTGGCAGCCGTTAAGCGGCGTCTTACAGGCGATGGTCATCCACGGGGATGAGGTATACTGGGCGATTTTCAGCGCTGACAGCCAGCGCCTCGCCACCGCCAGCCGCGACCAGACCAGCAAGGTAGTGGATATCTTCAGCAGGCGGGTCTTGGGCGAATTCCGCCACGATGACTGGGTCGAAGATGTAGACTTTAACCCGAATGGGCGCACCGTGGTCACCGCCTCGGACGATAACACGGTGCGCGTCTGGAATGTCGCTTCAGGGCGCGAGGTCTTGCGCCTGCGGCAAAACGGCTTCGTTCTGTATGTCACCTACAGCCCAAACGGCAAGTGGATTGCTTCAGGCAGCGCCGATAACACCGCCCGCATCTGGGACGCGGTCAGTGGGCAAGAGATGGCGCGCATCCCTCTGGATGGAAAAAGCGGTCCCTTGAGTTTCAGTCCCGACAGCCGGAGGTTGATCACCAGCAACGAAAATGGGGTCATCCACATCTGGGATTTATCATACCTGGATGCCTTGCTAACCCATGTCGTGCAGGATCAATTGATCCGCAGCATCCACTTCACCTATGACGGGCAGTGGCTTATCACCGGCGCGGACGATGGCATTGTGCGCGCCTGGGATGCCGCCGGCATCTTTGCGCGGGTTGCCAGTGTGACCACCCGAACCCTCTACAAGATCCAAAGCGGCTTCATTCGCAATATCACCACCAGTCCAACTCGCAACCAGGTCGCTATGGTCAGCGACTACAAGGTAGCCCTGATAGACCTGGACAACGATCAAGTGATCGAAACAGACGAGACGGCGCATTTTACGCGGGCTGCTTTCAGCAAAAATGGGGCCTGGCTGGCTGTTTCGACGATGGAAGGCCTGGTCAACCTGCTCGACGCCAGCAGCGGGAAGCGCCTTATGCAGTTTGCCCATCCCACACCAGTATACATGGCCGGTTTTAATGCCGCCAATACCTACCTGGCAGTTGGCGGGCAAGATGCGATCTGGTTATGGGACATCAGCCGGCAGATTTCGGTTACGACTGTCACCCAGCCAGGGCGCATCCTGGATATTTCGTTCAGCCGCGATCAGCGCTGGATGGCCAGCGCCAGTTCCAGCGGCAGCATCATCGTCTGGCAGCTTGAGGGGCTGGAGGGCGGCCAACC
>CAIQJJ010000694.1 GCA_903872065.1 uncultured Anaerolineales bacterium
GGGCGGAGCAGCTTGAGAATCTGGCCTTCTTCCCAGGCGTAGATTTCGGCGGTTCTTCCCGCGGCGATCGGTTTACTGGAGATTTCCATACACTATCCTTCATTGAACGTGACTTTCGATAAAGCACTCATTGATGTGATCTCTGCATAAGCAATAGTAGAAATTATAACAAGTTATTCAATTGCAAGAGAATACACGCTTGACGTTTAGCGTCTTGCGTTATACAATAAAACTGTGATAAAAACTTTCAAGAGCGACGAAACTGAGAAAATCTATCACCGCCAGCGTTCGCGGAAATATCCGCCTGATATTCAGCAAGTTGCTCTGCGGAAGCTTCGTATGATCAACAATGCGCTCAGCCTGAATGACTTGCGAATACCGCCAGCAAATCATTTAGAAAAGCTATCAGGAGATCGAGCAGGACAATATAGTATTCGCATAAACGATCAATGGCGGATATGTTTTGAGTGGGCAGAGAATACTGCCTATAACGTAGAAATAACCGACTATCACTAACGGTAAGGATAGGCAGGGAAGTATGAGTACAGAAGGAAAGTTAGCGCCAGTACATCCAGGGGAAGTATTGCTGGAAGAATTTTTGAAGCCGCTGAATTTGAGTCAAAATCGGCTGTCACTCGCTATAAGCGTCCATCCGCGGCGGATCAACGAGATCGTGTTAGGGAAACGGAGCATCTCCGCGGATACGGCGTTACGATTGGCGCGCTATTTTGGCAATTCTCCGCAATTTTGGCTGGGCTTACAGGCTGACTATGATTTGGATATCGCAGAAGATAACTTGGGAGACAGGTTAGAACGCGAAATCAAAGCGCATGCGGTGTATCCGGTGGGGTAATGGCGGGTAAAAAGACACTTTCTTACCAACAAAATCGGTACGCATTCTCCGGCGTAACGACGAAGGCGCGCGCCGGCTGGTAGACGTCAAACGCTTTGGAAAAAGAGTCTTTGGCGGCAAAGGTGATCTGGAAAGCCCACAATTCCTGGCGCTGATTGTGCTCCAACACCAAGTCGATCCCATGTTAAAAATGTCAATAGACTGAATATTTTTCTATCAAATCGATCAATTCAGAGGATTATCCGCCTGTGACCCTGGTGAAGCCGCTGCGTCCTTCGGCAATCCTTCGACAGGCTCAGGATGCCTGGCCTGGCGGCAGTTCCTGGTGCGCGCGCCCAATCTGCGGGTGGCGATAGGAAAAATGGTAGAATCAATTTTGCTGACGAGCTTCTGCCCGCCAGCGTCACTCTACCCAACCCTTTACCCATCATACTCAATTTCTAAGGATTCCCTCATGAGCCTCAAAGTTATTGCCGAAAATGTCCCTAATCTTCCCTGGGAGGATCGCCCGGCCGGCAGCGACGCAGTCATCTGGCGGTATTCGCGCAACCCGGTGATCCCGCGCAACCCCTTCCCCAAGGCGAACAGTACTTTCAACAGCGCCGTCGTTCCTTATAAAGGCGAGTTTGCCGGTGTCTTTCGCGTGGACGATAACCGCCGCGTGATGAATATCTACTTTGGCGAAAGCAAGGACGGGCTGAACTGGAAGATCAACGATCGCCCGCTTGATTTTATCTGCGAAGACCCCGAAATTGCCAGGTTCCAGTATCGCTATGACCCGCGCCTGGGCTGGATCGAAGATCGCTACTATGTTTCCTGGTGCAATGGCTACCATGGCCCGACAATCGGCATCGGGTACACCTACGATTTTCAAAAGTTTTACCAGCTTGAAAACGCCTTTTTGCCATTCAATCGCAACGGCGTGCTTTTCCCGCGCAAAATCAACGGCAATTTTGCCATGTACAGCCGCCCCTCAGACAACGGCCATACTCCCTTTGGCGACATTTACTACTCCGAAAGCCCGGACATGACTTACTGGGGGCGGCATCGCTACGTCTTCGGCGCGACGCTGCCCTGGTGCTATACCAAAGTCGGGGCCGGCTCGATTCCCATTGAGACCTCTGAAGGTTGGTTGATGATCTATCACGGCGTGCTGCTCTCGTGCAATGGTTTTGTCTACAGCATGAGCGCCGCCCTGATGGACCTCGACCAGCCCTGGAAGACCATCGCCCGCGCTCAGCCCTATTTGCTCTCGCCGCAAATGATGTATGAGTGCGTCGGCGATGTGCCGAACGTGACCTTCCCTTGCGCCACGATCGTCGACGCTGCTACCCATCGCATCGCGGTCTATTACGGCGCGGCGGATACCTGCGTCGCGATGGCCTTTGCGACGGTGGATGAGATTGTGCAGTGGGTGAAAGATAACGCTGCCTAGGTTTTGGGCCTGGCGTCGTCCCGCAGTGGAGCGTCCCCGGACGGGGCCAGGAGGAGGAAAATCTCTATGCAAAAGCGCGATGTAATTCGGATGGTCTTGGATCATCAAGAACCGCCTTATGTCCCCTGGTCTTTGAGCTTTACCCAGGAGGCAAATGAAAAACTGGTTGCCCATTATGGAACGACCGATTTGGAGCCGTTCTTGCAAAATCACTTCCTCGGCCTGGGCAATGGCATTGGCTTCTTCGAGGATATCGGCAATGATCGCATGCGGGATGTGTTCGGTGTGGTTTGGGATCGCTCGGTGGATAAGGACATCGGCATTGTGGAGGGTTGTGTGCTGCCCGAACCCACCTTGAAAGGCTACCAATTCCCCGATCCGCACGATCCGCGTTTCTTCGCCGATATTCCTGAGTTATTGCCGATCTACGGCGATCGCTTCCGCATCTTCTCGATTGGCTTTTCGCTCTATGAGCGCGCCTGGACGCTGCGCGGCATGGAAAACTTGATGATGGATTTCATCGAGCATCCCGATTTTGTCAACGAGCTGTTGAACACGATCGCCGATTACAATATCGCTCAGGTGCACAAGGCGCTGGAATATGATATTGACGCCATCCATTTCGGCGACGATTGGGGGCAGCAGCGCGGCTTGCAAATGGGGCCGCGCCTGTGGCGCAAGTTTATCTTCCCCGTGCTTCAGCGCATGTACCAAGTGGTGCGCGACTCTGGCAAATACCTCTCCATCCACTCTTGCGGCGATGTGGATGAGCTTTTCCCCGATCTGATCTCGATCGGCTTGAACTGCTTCAACCCCTTCCAACCGGAAGTGATGGATGTCCTGGCCTTGATGGATCAATACCGCGGGCGGCTCTCCTTCCACGGCGGCCTCTCGACGCAGCGCACGCTGCCTTATGGCAGTGTGGAGGATGTGCGCGCCGAAACTCGCCGGCTGATCGCCGCCGGGCGCAAGGGCAACTATATCTTCTCCCCGGCGCATTCCGTCGAGGGCGATGTGCCGCTCGAAAACATGCTGGCTTTTATTGAAGTGCTGCAAAGCCAGCCCGGCTACGCTTGAGAGTCTATTAAA
>CAIQJJ010000695.1 GCA_903872065.1 uncultured Anaerolineales bacterium
CAAGCATAGGAACGGGTAGATGGGCAGGAAATAGCGGATTGATTTGACCCAGCGCGTGCCCATAAAGATGAAGTAACCGCCCGTCCACAGCAGTGGCAGCAGATGGGCGCGCCACTCCGTTAGACGCGCCAAACGCCAGCTTGCTGCCAGGACGCCGATCCAGGCCGTGACTCCTAGCGCAATGCCCATGCCCCACAAGACAATGTTCATCAGCGGGAACAAGATCACGGTGCGATGCGCCCATTGTTCGCCGGGCGGGCCGCCGCCCACCCCGCTCGACTCGTTCTGCGCCAACTGCATGCTGGCGAGCCAATCCGGGTTGGGGGTCAGCGTAAAGAGAGTTGTATCCCCGCTCAAGGCGCGAAAGGTCATTGGCTGCGTCAGGCGGAAGGTTGCCCCGGCCGCCAGGACGCTCACCGCCAGGCAGGCCGCGGCGATGATCAGGATGCGCGGCAGATCGCGGCTGCTCTTCAGCTTGAGATCGGCGATGCTCAGAAAGAGCGCCGCCAGGATCATCCCGCCCAGGGGCAGCAGGTTGATCTTCGAAGCGACCGCCATCCCCAGGGCGACGCCGAACAATACGCTCCAGAGCAAGGTTTGGCGCTCGAAGGTATAGTTCTCTTGCGGGTCGCGCACGGCGCACGGCTGTTGAGCGATGCGCACACAGGCATAAAGCCCTGCCATGATGAACAGCATGCCGAAATTGTCCACCGTCATGAAGTGCGACTGTTGGATCTGCATCACCGCCAGGGAGCTAAGGGCCGCCGCCAGCAGGCCCACCCGCCGCCCGTACAAGCGCTGTCCGATCAGGAACAGCAGCAGCACCGAGAGGATGTCAGCCCAGCCCGAAAGCCGGCGTCCCAACAGACGAATTTCATCGTAGCCGGTCTGGCCGCTGAGTTCGCCGGCAAAGCGGATCATGATGATCGGCCACTGTCCCCAGCGCATGCGGTTATCGGCCCCATCGCCGGCCGGCTGGCCGGCGGCGTCATAGCGCATGTAGGGGCTGAGTGGAGAGAGGCGTGTGTTGAAATAATCGGCCAGGTTTTTGGGCAGGCTGAGCTGCGTTAGAGTGTTGGTCAGGCCGTATTCATCCGGGTGCAGGTTGGTCTTCTGATTCCAGGCTACCCAACGCAGGCGATAAGAGACGCCCAGGAGCAGCAGAATAATTAAGAGGATTTCAAAAAGATAGGAACTAATTTTTCTGATCATGATCGCTTTGCCAGATAGAGACCCGGTTGCGCCCTGAGCCTTTGGCGGCATACAGGGCGTCGTCGGCGCATTTTACCAGTGCGTTGAGATTAGGATGAGAGTCGTTCATGGCAGCCAGGCCGGCGCTGATCGAGACGCGGATGGAATGCTGCCCGACAGTGATTGGTGTTTCGTGCAAATTCTTGCGCAAGCGTTCCGCGACCTGAAACGCCTCGTTCAAGCCGGTTTCAGGCATGATGATGACAAATTCTTCGCCGCCGTAGCGCGCCGCCACATCCACCTGCCGCAGCCCATGACGGATCTGGCGGGCGATCTCGCGCAGCACTTCATCCCCAACCGGATGGCCGTATCTATCGTTAACTGCTTTAAAGTAGTCCACATCCAACATGATGACCGATAATTCTCCGCCGTAGCGCCGGATGCGGACGAACTCGTGATTGGCGACCTCGAAGAAATAGCGGCTGTTGAACAAACCGGTTAGTTCATCTGTGATGGAAAGGCGATGGGTTTGCTCGAACAGGCGGGCGTTCTCAATTGCCATCACCGCCTGGCCGCCAAACGCCCTCAGCCGGTCGCTGTGCTGCTGGGCAAAGGTGTTGGGAACGGCGCTGAACAGGTGCAGGGCGCCGATCATTTGTTCGCGAATGCACAAGGGGACGCTGGCATACGAATGCACCCAGGCCATTTCAGGCGGCGTCTGCACGGTCGCGTCGGATACGATCGAGATTTTATGGGTGATAAAGATGTCTTCCAGGCCGGGAAAATCGGTTACAGCAAACTCCTCGCGCTGCAAGAATTTAGCCAGGCCATGTTCGATCAGTCCGCGATGACGGGCAATGCGCAGTTTATGGTTATCCAACAGCGTGACGGCGAACGCATCGCAGGGAAGCACCTGGCCCACGTTCTCCAGCGCCCGATCCAGCACGTCTTCAACCTTAAGGGTGCTGTTGAGCGCCTCGGCGGATTTGCGCAGCGCCTCAGCCAATTGGCGCTGCTCGCGTTCGGCGGCCTGCACCTTTTTGCGGGCGGTGATATCCATAAACGAGCTCATGATGCAGATTGGCTTGCCGCTTTCCTCCTTGACCAGGTGGGCGGCCATCTCAATTTCGATACAGCTCTCGTCCCTGGCCCTGGCAGTCAATTCGCCCATCCATGCTCCCTGCGTATGTAAGCTTTGGATCACCTCATCTGTGTGCCCCTCAGAGCGCCAAAATTCGACCATTGGCCTGCCCAACACCTCAGCCGCCGTCTCGTATTTCCACAATTGGAGGAAAGCCGGGTTGACATAAGTCAGGCTGCCGTTCAAATCGGCTAAGGCAATTGCGTTGATCGAGGAAGCAATCGCGCTGTCTTTGATGCGCAAAATCTGTTCGACCTGTTTACGCTCGGTAATGTCGCGACTCACTGACATGATCCCGTAGGGCTTATTTTCTGCATCGCGCACGATCGAGGCGCTTAACTCCAGTGAAAAAACAGAGCCATCTTTGCGCAAAGCATTGTAATCGCGGTACAGAACGCTGCCTTCGGCCAGGGTGGCGCGGATATCTTTTTCCGCGCGTTCCCGGTCGTCCACAGCGATCAAAAATTGGATGCGCAATCCGCTGTCTTGCAGTTCCTCCAGGCTGTTAAAGCCATGCAATTTAAGCGCCTGCTGGTTGGCGGCCAGAAAGCAACCTTGCAGATCGATCAGCATGATGGCATCGGGCGAAGTGTCAATCAAGGTGCGGTAGCGCGCTTCGCTTTCACGCAGGGCTGCTTCAGCCCGTTGGATGGCGGTAATGTCATCAAAGGTTGCAAAGACCTGGTAAGGTTTGCTTTCCCCTTCGCGAAACTGCGGCCGGGCGCTCATTGACAGCCATACATAATCTTTCTGTTGGGGGTTAAAGACGCCCATGACCACATTCAGCACCTCTTTGCCGGTCTTGAGCGCGATTGCAGCCGGGTGCGTTTCTCCAGGAAAATCAGAGCCATCCTGGTGAATGGCGCGCCAGCTTGCATCCATAGAACTGCGGCCCTGCAACTGTTCCAGGCTGAGACCCAGGATGCGCTGCGCGGCCGGGTTGGCTGAGGTAATTTCCAGGTCTGGGTTTTGATAGATCACTCCCTGGGCCATCGTTTCAAACAGCGTACGATGTTTGAGTTCGCTTTGGCGCAGTTGGCGTTCCGTTTTGTGCTTGTACAATGCCACTGCAACGCTGGAATGTAGTTCGCGCTTTTCAAAGGGTTTAAGAATGTAGCCGTAAGGTTCTGTCACTTTGGCGCGCTGCAAAGTGGTCTGGTCGGCCTGCCCGGTGAGGAAGATGATCGGGATATCAAGTTGTTCGCGAATTTGCCGCGCCGTCTCAATCCCGTCCATATCTCCTTTCAGGCCAATGTCCATTAACACCAGGTCAGGCTGCAGCGCCTCAGCTTTTTTCAGCGCCATAAGCCCTTGATCCGCGTAGCCGACTACAGCATAGCCCAAGATTTCCAAAGTAGATCGTATATTGAGCGCGATGACGCTTTCATCTTCAACGATCAGTATTTTTTCTCGTGGAACTTGTTCTGATGCCATTGAACGATTTTCCTCATACAAACTGGAATGGGTCGCCAACCGGGATGTGCTGGATGGGCAGGTCGGGGAACTTGGGCTGCAGCCAGTGGACCAACCATTTCATCCCCGCTTCCTCGCTGTTGGCGTGGCCGGTGATGATCAAGCCTTTGGCGCGCGCTTGAATCAGCGCATCGCGTGCATATTCGGATGTCTCCCACTCGGCGATCTCGCCGGCGATCAGCACATCTGCCTCCATTTTGCGCCAGAACGAGATTTGGAACCGGCCGCCGCAGGCCCCCACCAGGATGCCCACCTTGTGGCAAAGCATATCTGGACTGCCGATCAGCCGCAGCGTGCGGATGCCCAGGCGTTCTTTGACCATCTGCGCCAGGTCGTGCAGCGAACAGGGCGGGATATTGAACAGAGGCGTGTCATTGGTCGTGGTGTAGGCTTCCCAACCGAGCGCTTCAACAATGCCGGCCAGGGTAGGATCAGGTTGGTTGGTGTGCAGGTTATCGTGAAAGCGCCACAGCGCCAGGTGATGATCGTCAATGAACTGGCGCTTGGCCTGGTAGACCGGATCGTCCGTTAGCCAATCCACCTGATCCAGGTGGTTGTAGAAAGTAGGTTCGTGGGTGATGATGAAGTTGGCGCCCAGCGCAGCGGCTTTTTGCAGCACCGCCTGGCTGGCCAAGAAGGTGGTCACGATCCCGGTTACGGGTTGGTCCGCCTGGCCGGCTTTGATGGTATCTACGGTATCGGTAGTGGTGGAGCCGGGAATAGCGGCTAAAATCGTATCAATCACGGATTGGACAGTGTACATCGCTACCTCTGGCATTATTCCTGGGCGGGTTGGAAGAAAGAGAAATAGTGGTCGAAGAAACGCTGTGGATTCACTTGCAGGGCGACCTCGTGCGGGCCGTTGGCGTCGGCCTTCCAATGCGTCATCCCGTACAGCCGGTCGCTTTTCATCTCGACCTCCACGCACCCGCGCTCGAAAGTGCAGATCTCGTTGTCGAAGATGGTCGTCGCCGCCAGTGGATCGTGGAAAGTGATCTGGCTGATGTGTTGGAACCAGACCTCGGCAAAATCCAGCACCGGGCGCAGCAGGCGCGCCTGGAAACGCCGGCGCACCTCGTCGGCTGGCAGCGTCACCTGGCAGGTGACATCCAACCCAATCGAGCGATGCAGCTTCAGCCCATTTGCTGAAGCTGCGCGATAAACAATGGAGGTCGCTCCGGGGTCGAGAAAGGCGTTCCATTCCAATGGCCCAACGCCGGCCAGCCGGTTGGTGAACACCCCGCTCATCAGCACCATGCCTTTGAGCAGAGATGGGATTTCGGCGTCGGCGGCGAAGAGGGCCGCGGCGTTGGTCAGGGGGCCGATCGTCAGCAGCACCACCTCGCCAGGGTTCGCGCGGATCGTCTGGCGCAAGAATTCCACCGCCTGCCCGCGGGGAAAGTTTTCATCATGCGGCCAGCGCGCCAGGGCCTCGGCCTGGGGACACTTGGGCTGCCAGGCAAGCCCCGGAAAGAGCGGTTCTTCGCGCCCAGGGAAGATCGGAATATCTTTGCCGGCCACTTTGCATAACGCGGAGGCCATTTGGGCGCGCTTTTCAGCTTCGCCGCTGACCGTGGTGATGCCGAGCAGATCGCAGGCCGGGTTGGCCAGCAGATAAGCCAGGCAGACAGCATCATCAATATCAGAGCCAATATCAGTATCGAGAAGAAGTTTTGTGGTCATAGGATTGAAAGAAGAAGTGAAATAGGATTGGATGATTCTACCCTAACCCGCTGATTTGTTTGGCTAATTCTGCCACTTGTTGATCATAAATTTTTCCCTGCGGGAAGAGGCGCGTCTTACATTCGACAAACCAGGCCAGGCGGACGAACCAAAAGACACCCACGCTGGCAGGATCTGCATAACGCAGCGGGTCAATTCCCTGCCCATCTAGAAAGCCAACCCAATCCAGCGCGGCCGGCGCGCGACGGGCGAACTGCCAGTCAATCACCTTATAGCCGGCCGGGGTGACAAAGATATTATCCCCGCTTAAGTCGGCATGCACCAGGCAGGGACCCGTCTCAATCGCCGCCAGCGCCGCCGCCGATCTGGCCCATGCTTCCAGCACGCCTATCATTTCAGGGCGCGTCAGGTGAAACTTCCGCCCGGCAATCAGGCGCGCCAGCTTATTGAGAGCCTCTTCGACCAGAACGAGCCATTTTTCTGCCGAGCCGAGATCGCAGTACACCGGCGCGTGATCGTCCACCTGGCGCAGGGCGTGCAGCAGACTGCGCCCATGCGCCAGGATTTCCGCTTCGCTGAGCGGGAGGTTTTCCAACAGCGGCGCATCAATATACTCAAAGAGCAGCGTCTCTGAAGTGTTCAGC
>CAIQJJ010000696.1 GCA_903872065.1 uncultured Anaerolineales bacterium
CCAGCAGGAAGAGCGCCGCCGGGAGGTAGCGCTTGATCCAGGACTGCTTGGGCAGCGCCTGCCGCAGCAGCGCCAGGCTGGAAAAACGCACCGCAAAGCGCCGCCGGCGGCGCTGCAAACGCCAAAAGAGCAGCGCCAGCAGCGGGATCACTGTCAATAAAATCAGCGAAATGGGCCAGAGAAATTTCATTCACGACCTCCGGGTGGGGAATGGCTGAGAGGGGGGCTAAGGGAGGCGGTTGAACCAGAGCATGGACAGCGCCGCGCCGGCGAGCAGGATGGCCAGGCTGACCCCGGCGAAGATCGAGGTCACTTCCATCAGTTCCGGCTTGACCACCAGTTGCGGCGTCAATTTGGCGTAGACCGCCCGCGGATCCTGTTGGTCGGCAGAATAATAATACGTCCCGCCGGCCGCCTGGGTAATTTGCTGCAAGGTGGCTTCATCCAGCGCGGTGTGAACGCTGAAGCCGTTGATCTCCAACGTGACGCCGGCCGAAGTGCCAAAGCCCAACGCGTCAATGCGCACGCCGTGATCGGCCGCCGCCTGGGCGGCCTGCGCCGGGTCAATAGACTGGTTATTTTCGCCATCCGACAGCAAGACGATCACTGCCGAGGGATAAATGCCTTCGGGCAGTTGGGCCAAAAGGTTATTATCCGGCGAGGCTTGTTGAGCGTCCTGGCCTCCGCTTTGGTTGGAAGGCGCCGCGGCGGTGGGCGTTGCGCCGGCTTTGGGGGCTTCCAGGCCGGCGTCCACCGCAATCGTGTGCAGAGCGACGAGAATCCCCTGCCCCAACGAAGTGCCGGTCTGCGGCTGCAAGCGGTTGACCGCCGCCAGCAGGTTTTGCGTATTGTCCGTCGGCGCTTCCACGGCAAAACCGCTGCCGCTAAAAGAGACGATGCCGATCTGCACGGTTTGCGGCTGGCTGAGGATGAATTCGCGCGCCGCCGCCTTGGCGGCTTCCATGCGCGTCGGCGCGGCGTCTGTGGCGGACATGCTGCCGGAGACATCGAAGACCAGGATCACCGTCCCCTCGACGCGCGGCAGGTTGACAGTCGCCTGCGGGCGCGCCAGCGCCAGCAAAAGGATCGCCAGGCCAAGCAGCGATAGCAGCGGCGACAGGTGGCGTCGCCAGCCCGGCTCACGCCGCTGCGCCAGCCGGCCGAGGCCCAATTGGCCAAAGCCGGCCGCCAACACCTGCCGGCGGCGCTGCACGCGCCAATACAACAGCCCGATCAGCGGGATGCCGATCAAGAAGAAGAGCATAGAGGGCCAGAGAAAAGTCATAGGCTACCTGCATCGAGCGAGGGGGGTCTCGCTCTGGTCATGGCGTAGGAGGCGCGGCGTTGGGGCCAGGGGCGCGCAGGCGGCTGCCGCGGCGGTTTTGCTTGCGCAGGGTGACGAAGCGCACCATGGCGCGCGCCAGGTCTTCACCGGTTGAAAGCGCCCAGGATTCGACGCCGGCGCGGTGGAAGGCCGCCGCCAGGGCGGCTTCGCGCTGGCGCGCCGCTTGAGCAAACCCGGCGCGAAAGCGGGGATCGTGGGTATCCACGTAAAGCTGCTCGCCCGTCTCGGCGTCTTCCATCCAGATCGGGCCGACGTCCGGCAGTTCGACCTCGCACGCGTCCCACAGGCGGATGGCGATCACCTCGTGCCGCTGCTTGAGCAGGGCGAGAGGGCGCTCCCAGCCCGGGGCGCTGATAAAATCCGACAGGATGAAGATCAA
>CAIQJJ010000697.1 GCA_903872065.1 uncultured Anaerolineales bacterium
CGGCAGGGCATAGCTGCGCCCGCGCACAAACGCCAGCACGCGCGCCGTCAGGATCAGGTTGATCGAGGCGCGGGGGCTGGCGCCAAACAGGATGTAAGGCGTCAGTTCTTTGAGGCCGAAATCTTTGGGCTGGCGCGTGGCGGTCACGATGCGGATGGCGTACTCGATCAACGCCGGGTCCACATAGACTTCTTGATAGGCTTTCTTTTGCAGATCGACCAACTGCTGCGTGGTCAGCACCTTTTGCACCGTCTCCAAAAAGCCGGTCATGCGTTCCACAATGACGAACTCTTCGGTCGGCGAGGGATAACCCACCAGCACCTTGAGCATAAAGCGATCGACTTGCGCTTCGGGCAGGGCGTAAGTCCCTTCGGTCTCGATGGGGTTTTGCGTCGCCATCACCAGGAAAGGATCCGGCACAGCAAAAGTCTCCCGCCCGATCGTCACCTGGCGCTCCTGCATCACCTCCAGCAGGGCGCTCTGCACCTTGGCCGGGGCGCGGTTGATCTCGTCCGCCAGCAGCAGGTTGGTGAACACCGGGCCGAGCGAGGTATTGAACTCGCCCGTCGTCTGGGTATAGATGCGCGGTCCGACCAGGTCGGCCGGCACCAGGTCGGGGGGTGAACTGGATGCGCTTGAAATCGCCGCCGATCGCCTCCGCCAGGGTTTTGATCGCCAGCGTCTTGGCCAGCCCCGGCACCCCTTCAACCAGGATGTGCCCGCGCGCCAGCAGCGCCACGATCATCCGTTCCAGCAGATGATCCTGCCCGACGATCACCTTTTTCACTTCGTACAAAACACGCTCGACCAAGATGCGGTTTTCGGATTTGACAATCGATTCCATAGAAAGACTCCTTGCCTTAATACTGGGGGACGCCGGCCGCCCCGCCGGCGATCGAGATCGGGACGGCAAAACCGATCCCGATGAAAACTTTTTCTTGAGTTGGGTTGAGAATTCCCACGACAATGCCGATCACCTGGCCCTGCCGGTTGAGCAGCGGCCCGCCCGAATTGCCCGGGTTGACCGCGCTGTCAATCTGGATCAGGCCCTCGATCAGTTGATCGCTGCCTTCAGCCTGGAAGGAGCGCTCAAAGCCTGAGATCACCCCCGCGCTGAGCGAGGCGTACAGGCCAAAGGGATTGCCGACCGCAAAGGCTTCGTCGCCCACCCGCATGGCGCGCGGGTTGCCCAGCACCGCCGGGATGAGCAGCGCCGGAAGCTGTTCCGGCTGCAAGACAGCAATATCATTCTCCGGCTGCGTGGAGACGATCTGCCCTCTGGACTGCGAGCCGTCGGCAAAAATCAGTTGAATTTCACTGGCGTCTTTGACGATGTGCAGGGCGGTTAGAATATCGCCCTGATCTGAAATCACTACCCCGCTGCCCAGCGCCCCGCCCTCCTCCTCGCCGGCCTCCGCCGACCTGGCCTCAATCACGACCAGGGAGGGTTGGATGATCTGATAGACCTGCGAGGCGTACGCCGGGCGCGGCGTGGCTGAGGCCATCGCCTGCTGGACGGCGGTGTTGACCTCTTTCAAGGTCAGCGGCGTGGGCGCAGGGTAGAGCGCCGCGTAGAGCAGCATCCCCACAAAGGCGGCGGCAATGCCGGCCAGGAAAGGCAGCAGCCCTTTCGCTGTTCGCTTCAAGCGGTCACGGAGGCGCGGCCAGCCGGCGCGCCACTGCGCCAGGCGTGAAGCCGCGATCAATTCGGTTTGGACTTCCATTGGCTCAAATTCCTCAAGCGGGTCAAAAAAACAGCGGTGATGTTCGGACTGGTCACTGGCCTATTATAGGAGGAAACAGGAAAATCGGGTTTAGATTTGGTATAGAGGATTACGAGGGCTGCACACCCTGAAGGACCAAAAGACCTTTCGGCTGTGTTTTTGGGTTAAAATAGCGCAGGAGATACCGATGAGCCTCAACCCTACTACCCCTGCAGCAACCCATTCCCCGCGGCGGCTGTTCCCCTTGCCGCTGCAAAACGTCGAGGTCACAGACGCCTTCTGGCAGCCCAGGCTGAAGACACTGCGCGCCACGACGATCAACGATGTCTTCGATAAATTTGAACGCGACGGCGCTTTCGCCAATTTTGACCGCGTCGCCCAGGGCCTGACCGGCGGGCATCGCGGCTTTCCCTGGTTCGATGGCCTGGTCTATGAAAGCCTGCGCGCCGCCTCCGATTTCCTGGCGGCCGCGCCCGACGCCGCCCTGGAGGCGCGCCTGGACGGTTTTATTGAGCGCATTGCCGCCGCCCAGGCCGCTGACCCGGATGGCTACATTAACACCTTCGTCGCCTTGATGCGCCCCACACAGCGCTGGGGGGCCGGCGGCAGCGATCAGTTGTGGACGCACGAGGAATATGACGCCGGCTGCCTGGTGGAGGCCGGCGTGCATCACTACCGCGCCACCGGCAAGACCAGCCTGCTGGCGTTGGCCGTCCATTTTGCCAATTACCTCTGCGCGTATATCGGCCCGGCCCCCAGGCATAATGTCGTCCCGTCGCACTCTCTGCCCGAGGAAGCGCTGATCAAACTCTACTGCCTGCTGCGCGAGGAGCCGGCGCTGGCCGGCAAGCTGGCGGTGGACGCGCCGCAGCAGTTTTTAGACCTGGCGCGGTTCTGGATCGAACAGCGCGGCAATCACCAGGGGCGGGTCAGTTTTTCGGAATACGCC
>CAIQJJ010000698.1 GCA_903872065.1 uncultured Anaerolineales bacterium
GCTCGCAGTCCCTGCAACACTGACTTGCCGTAGATGCGTCAACAAGGAAATCCCACCTGCTCCCCTCCAAACAGGCAGTCTATATGCACCCTCGTCCGCCATCCTCCCCCCCACACAACCAATGCTGAGCCTCGACTTCCCTCCCCTCCCCCTGGCGCGCTTCCGCTTTGACCTGGAAGTCATAGACGCCCTGACCTTGCCCGCCTACAAAGGCGCCACCCTGCGCGGCGGCTTTGGCTACGCCTTTAAGAAAATGGTCTGCAAACAGGCCGATTGGCGCGCCTGCAACCCCTGCCAGGGCGGCAACGACTGCCCTTACGGCTACATCTTCGAGACCAGCGTCCCTCCCGACAGCCAGGTCTTGACCAGCCTGCGTGAAGTGCCGATTCCCTTTGTCCTTGAACCCGCCCTGGACGATTTGCGCACCGCCTATTTCCCTGGTAACCTGCTCTCCTTTAACTTATTTTTGATCGGGCGCGCCATCCAATACCTGCCCTATTTCCTGCTCGCCTTCGAGGAATTGGGCCGCGCCGGGCTGGGCAAAGACGGCGGGCGCGCCGTCCTCAAGCGCATCCAGGCGCTCCACCCCTGGCGCAGCGACAGCGAACTGATCTTCGACGGCGTCGAAGTGCACGTCAGCCGCCGCGACCTGACCGTTACCCCGGCCGAGATCGCCGCCCGCGCCGCTGCCTTCCACCCGCAGCGCCTGGCGATTGACTTCTTCACCCCCACCCGCATCAAACACCGCGACCAATACGTCACACAGTCCGATTTTCACATCCTGGTGCGCGCCCTGGCGCGGCGCATCTCATCCCTGGCCTACTTTCATACCGGCGTCCTCTGGCAGACCGACTTCAACGCCATCTTCGACGCCGCCGCCCAGGTGCAAACCCTGCGCCAGCAGGTCTCCTGGTCGGATTGGGATCGCTACTCCACCCGCCAGCAGCAGCGCATGCACCTGGGCGGCTTCGCCGGCTGGGCCGAATACGAGGGCGACCTGCAGCCCTTCCTGCCCCTGCTGGCCCTGGGCGAATTGACCCACGTCGGCAAAGCGACCGTCTTTGGGCATGGGTGGTACCAGGTCAGGGTGTGAGGCGGGCGCGCCGCCAGTGGTAAAAGGGCTGGTTCGTCCGCTGCTGAAAGAAACCTTCCTGCCGGCAAAGCTGTCCAACAGATTTTGGGAACGGATTAAACGGAGGACTGGACAGCGAGCCATCCGTTCAATCAGTTCTGCCAATCCGTTGACAGTTTTTTACCAAACTCGCCTCCAGATTTGGAATTGCTGCCTTACCCTTCCCTCGCTGAGTGTTTTCGCGTTTCTTGATGTAAAATAGAGCAAATGAATGAATTTTACCGCGCAAAATTTACCGAATTGTTCATTGAGTTCAACCGCTACCTGGCGGAGCATCCTGAATTTGCGGACAACATCCCATTATGAACCCATCCTTTAACCTTGAACACTACGCCCTTCGCAGCCGCAACTACTTCGAGCAGTTGGTGGACGCCGAGGGCCTGCCCTATTTCAACGTCTTCTGGCTGGATCCCACCCAGGGCGCGGCGCTCGAAGCCGCCCACGACTGGCCCGATTTCGGCGACGTGATGAGCCGGCAGTGGCAGGGCGCGATCTTCCTGCGCCGCATGACCGGCGAGACCGCCGCCACCGAGTCGGTCTGGCAGCGCAAAATCCTGTCCTTGATCGATCCCGCCGACGGCCTGCTGCACCGTCCTAAGACCACCTTCAGCGAGAACGTCGCCGATTGGGGCGACGCCTCCCTGACGCTGTACGCCCTCGTCACCGCCGCCGTAGACAGCGGCAGCCCGGCCCTGCGCCAGGCGGCCGCGCGCATGGCAGAGGCGCTGCTCAAACGCCTGCAGGACGGCCAATATCCCGGCGACTGTTTTGCCGTGAAAGGGCTGATGGTCGCCGCCCGTGAATTGGGCTGCGAGGCCGCCCTGGAAGCCGCCCGCCTGCTCCTGGCGCGCCTGGTTGGCATCGGACGCCAGCCCTATGGCCGCCTGTTCACGCCCGACAACCTCTTCGCCCCCATGGGCCACACCCACAGCAACCTGCGCTCGATGGCCGGCGCGCTGGATTATGCCCTGACCGTCGGCGACCCCGTCTTGTACAGCCGCATGGAGGCGCTCTACCGCTTCGTCAAAGGGACTGGGGCGCGCTTTGGCTTCCTGCCTGAGGCCATCCACTGGCGCAAAAGCGACATGATCGGCTGCGAGACCTGCGCCCTGATGGACTTCGCCGGCGTCGGCGTGACCCTGGCCAATCACGGTCATGCGGAATATTGGGGCGATATGGAACGCCTGGCGCGCAACCAGTACGTCGAAAGTCAGTTGACCGAGGCCTCCTGGCCGGCGCTGGAGGGGGAGCCGGCTGCCGCCGACACGCCGCAGTTTACCTGGCGCGACCTGGCCCGCCGCATGGTCGGAGCCTGGGCCGGCTGGACTTCGCCTAACCACATCCTGGCCTACTGCGAGAGTTTGAACGCGCATTGGGGCGGGCCGGAACTCAAGAACAAGACCCGCCTGCTGCAAAACTGCTGCGGCGGTTCGGGCGTGCATGGGTTGTTTACCTTGTGGAAGAACGCTGCCCATTTCGACGCCGCCAGCAATACCTTGTCCGTCAACATGCACCTGGACAAACTGCTGCCGCAGGCCGAGATCCGCTGCGAGCAGCCCTACCGCGGCGTCTTGCGTATAGCCATGAAGAGCGACTGCCAGGTGAACGTGCGCGTTCCTGAATTCGTCAAAACCGTCCACAGCGGCTATGGTTCATCCACCGAGGCAAGTGTCTTTATCAATGGGGTAGAACTGCCGCACACGCCTGGCCTGGGCGCCGCGCTTCCCGCCGGCGCGGAACGCCCCCCGGCGCGCCTCAATGGCAACATCTTGCAGATTGGGCCATGCCTGGCCGGCGATCAGATTGAAGTGCGTTATCCGCTGCCGCTGTCCACGGAAGAAGTCGCTGTCGGCAACCCCGGCTATCGCCAGTGGCGCTACCGCGTCACCTGGA
>CAIQJJ010000699.1 GCA_903872065.1 uncultured Anaerolineales bacterium
AGTGGTGGAATCATCGAAGATATTGCCTGTTTACAAAGAACTATTTGCGTCTTTCAACTCGAAAAAGCCTCAAACAGATGTATACTTGGATTCACCATGCACTCTCAACCGTCCATGCCAGATTTGAACGCCCTATCAGCCACATTGAAACCACAGGAAGGAAGTCTCTGCCATGCACAATGTTCACACCCATACCTGGGATGCCGCGCTGCACTTCACCCCGGCAACGATCCGCGAGAGCGATCTGTCGCGCGGCTACCCGCTTGATCTCACCGTCAGGCTTGAGGCCTTCCTGGCCGATATGGCCGCTTTCGACAAGGTGATCGTCTTTGGCCTCAAGGCGCGCCGCACCGGTTATTGGGTTCCTGACGAGTACGTGGCCGATTTCGTCGCCCGCGCCCCTGAAAAGCTGATCGGTTTCGCCGCCTGCGACCCCACTCAGCCCGAACATCTTGAGGAATTGCACTGCGCCATCGAACAGTTCAAACTGCGCGGCGTCAAACTGGGGCCGATCTACGCCGGCTTTGACCCGCGCGACTCGCGCTGCAACGCAATCTACCGCTACTGCCAGGAGAACGGCCTGCCGGTGCTGTTTCACACCGGTACCACCTTCAACCATGCCGCCCTGCTCGAATATGGCCGCCCCTGGCTGTTCGATGAGGTTGCCATCCGCTTCCCCGATCTGCGGATGATATTGGCGCACTGCGGCCATCCCTTCTCTGAGGAGTGCCTGGTGGTGATCCGCAAGCATCCGCATGTCTATGCCGATGTGTCGGCGCTGTATTACCGCCCGTGGCAGTTTTACAACACGCTGATCGCCGCCCAGGAATATCGGGTGACGCACAAGCTGCTCTTCGGCACCGATTATCCCTTCGCCACTGCGCAGGCTTCGATAGACGGCCTGCGCCAGGTTAACCACATCGTCGGCGGCAGCGGCCTGCCGCGCGTCAGCGCGGAAACCATCGAGGGCATTTTACAGCGAGATGCCCTGGCGCTGCTGTTTCCCCAGCCAGGATAAAATTCCCCCTGCCAGAGGCGTCCTATGAAAGCCATCCAACTTCAATCTATCGGTCAGCTTGCCCTGGTGGATGTAGCCATCCCCGCCATTCAAGCCGACGAACTGCTCATCCGCACCGGCGCGACGACGATCTGCACTTCGGATGTCAACGATCTGCGCGGCAATCCCTTTGGGATTGACCTGCCGGCGGTCATCGGCCACGAGGCTGCCGGCGTGGTGGCCGCGGTGGGCGCGGCGGTGCAGAGATTCTCGGTCGGTCAGCGGGTCGCCACCCATCCCGTCCACCCCTGCCGGAACTGCCCCGCCTGCCGCGCCGGCCTGGGCCACCTGTGCGAGCGTATGGGCCATTTCGGCGTCAACCTGCCGGGGACAATGGCCGAGTTCTACCGTGTGCGCCAAGACCGCGCCCGCCCCCTGCCCGACGAGGTTTCATTTAAAGCCGGCGCGCTGGCGGAGCCGGTGTGCGTCTGCCTGGAGGCGTTGGCGCAGGCCAGGCTCCCTGCCGGCGGCAGACTGCTGATCGTCGGCGACGGGCCGTTCGGCGTGCTGATGGCGCGCCTGGCGCAAAAGAGACCGCTGGGGCGCGTTGTCCTGGCCGGGCAAATGGATTTTCGCCTGGGTTTTGCCCCCGCTGGAATGCGCCTGAATGTCAAAGAGACCGCCGACCCGGTCGAGGCCATGCGTCGCGCCAACGATCACGCCGGCTACGACGCGGCGATCCTGGCTGTGGGCAGCCGCCAGGCTTTCGCCGATGGGCTGGCCTGCCTGAAGCCGCGCGGCCGCATGGTGGTCTTTTCGGCGCTGCCGGGCGAGACGCCGGTGGATTTATTCGCGGTGCATCTCAAGGAGCTTGAGATCGTGGGGGCGTGCAGCGACAAAGACCTGTTCGATCAGGCCATGCCCTTGCTGCGCGACCCCGCCCTGGACGAACTGGTCACGCACCACTTCCCTTTGACGGAATATCGCCAGGCTTTTGAACTGGCTGAATTTGGCAAGCAGCAGGCCATGAAGGTGGCCTTCACATTTTGACTCGCGTAGGGCGCTATGAAAATCACCAACGTTGAAGCCTTCGTCCTTGATACCGGCAAAGATTATCCCGATCCGTCCGCCGCCGCTGAAGCCCACGGCGTGCGCTTTATCTCCCTGCTCAAGATCAGCACTGACGAAGGGATCGCCGGCTGGTCGGACATTGAAACTCAGCCGCACGTCGCCCGCGCCATCGTGGAAGCGCCCTCCGGCGGGCAGATCGGCTTTGAGGGACTGCGCCAGGCGCTGGTCGGCGAAGACCCGCTGGAGCGCGAGCGCCTGTGGCAGAAAATGTATCGCTACCTGGCCTATTACGGGCGCAGCGGGGCGGGCATGCACCTGATCTCTGGCGCGGACATTGCCCTATGGGACATCGCCGGCAAGGCCTTCGGGCAGCCGGTGTGCAAGCTGTTGGGGGCAAAGTATCGCGACAGGGTGAAGGCGTATGCTTCTACGCTCTTCCGTCCCACGCCCGATGCGATGAAGCGCGCCGCGGCCGGCTACCTGGAGCAGGGCTTCCGCGCCATCAAGTTCGGCTGGGGCGCTTTCGGCCACGACCTGGCGCTGGATGTGCGCCTCGTCCAGGCGGCGCGCCAGGAGGTCGGGCCGGAGGTGACCCTGATGGTGGATGGCGGCTGGTATGGCGTGGGCTACGACAATCCCTACCGCCCGCGCCCGGTCAAAGATTGGCTGCGCCTGGTACCGGAATTGGAAGCGCTGAACGTCTTCTGGCTCGAAGACTTTTTACACCCCGATCACTTTGCCGGTTACGGCGAGGTCGCCCGCGCCACGCGCACCCTGCGCATCGCCGCCGGGGAACAGCTTTCCGGCTACGCCGAGTTCGAGCGCCTGGCCGAGGAAGGTCACGCCCACACCCTGCAGCCCGATCTCTCGCGCTGCGGCGGGCTGACCGTTGGCCGCCAGATCGCCGAGATGGCGCAGCGCCGCGGGATTGACTGCGTCCCTCACGCCTGGCTGACCGACCTGCTCAAGGCCGCCTCGCTGCACCTCAACGCCTATCTCATGGACTCGCTCTACCTGGAGTTCAACGTCTCCTCCGCCTCGCTGCTCAACCACCTGTGCCATGAAACTATCGGCTTGACGGATGGCTGCATCCTCGTCCCTACCGGCCCTGGCCTGGGCGTGACGGTGGATGAGGAGATGGTCGCGAAGTTTCGGATCGCTTAGCCTCGATCGTTCACCCATCCCGCGAAGGAAAACCTATGTTTGACACAGATGCCGAAATTTTCCAATTTGTCCAAGAAAAGCTCTACGTCGCCGCCGTCTGCGATATCCTCGACAGCCTCGGCTACCGCCAACAGGCCATGCACCAGCGCATCCGTCCGCTGCTGCCCGATATGCGCCGCTGCGGCTTCGTCGGACGGGCGCGCACCATCCGCTGGATGGACACCGACTACGTGGTCGAAGCCGATCCCTACGGGTTGGAACTGGACGCCATGGACTCGCTGCGCCCCGGCGATGTGGTGATCCACTCGTCCGATTTCAGCGGCAGCAACGCTCCGTGGGGCGAACTGATGTCCACGATTGCAAAGCGCAGCGGGGCGGCCGGCTGCGTCTGCGACAGCCAGATTCGCGACTGCGTGCGCATCGTTGAGATGGGCTTTCCGGTCTACTACGCCGGCATCCGTCCGCTCGACAGCCAGGGCCGCGCCCGCGTGATGGCTTACGATGTGCCGGTGCGCTGCGGAGAGGTGCTGGTGCATCCCGGCGAACTGGTGTTCGCCGATTTCGACGGCGTGGTGGTCATTCCGCGGGCAGTGGAGAAGGACGCCCTGCGCCTGGCGCAGGAGAAAGTCGGCAAAGAAAACGCCTCCCGCCAGGAACTGCTGGCCGGGAAAACATTGAAAGAAGTGTATGCCAAATATGGGGTGCTGTAAGAGATGCCCTATGACCACAGAGGCCCAACATGCTCACTTAGCAGGCCGGCCCTTCCACCCTGAACCTGAGCTATACCCTGCATGACACATATCGGTATAATTATGACAGGAAAACAATGTCTCAGCCGCTTGAAAACAACCTGATTTTTCGTCCTTTGCGCGACGACGCCGACCGTGAACGCTTCGCCGCCTTCAATGCCGTCTGCAACAACCCATCTGAAGGGGCCACCTGCGCCTGCCTGCTGCGCCATCACCCCGTCACCACCACCCTCGACGATTACTGGATCATCGAGGATACGACCAGCGGCGAAATTGTCTCCTGCACCTGCCTGCTGCCGTGGACTTGCAGCTTCGCCGGGATAGACCTGCGCGTGGCGCAGCTTGAAATGGTGCTGACGCACCCTGCCTATCGCGGGCGCGGCCTGGTGCGCCGCCAGATGGAACATTTCGCCCAGACCGTCACAAGCCGTGGGTACGATCTCGCCATCATCTGGGGGATTCCGTATTACTACCGCCAGTTCGGCTACGCTTACGCCCTGGATGGAGAAGTGCGCGAAGCGCTGCCGGTCTGGAAGATCCCGCCGGGCGACTCGGACAGGGTGAGGCTGCGCCCGGCGCAGACCGCGGACATTCCCTTCCTGGCCGGGCAATACCAGGCAATGGTTGGGGCGTTGAATTTCTACAACCAACGCTCGCCGGCCTACTGGCGCTACATGCTTGAAGCCGCGCAGCACCCGATCCACATCGTTGAGGACGCCGCCGGCGCGCTGGGATATGTCACCGTGTCGCGCCGCCCTGAAACCATTGTCCTCTACGAAAACGGCCTGCCCGACGCCGGGCATGGGCTGGCGCTGCTGCAGCACTTGCGAGGCCAGGCCAGCCAGCAAGTGATCATCTACTGGCCGCAGCCGGCGCCGTTGGTCAGCCTGGCGCGCAGCCTGGGCAGCCAGGCCATCCCTGGCGGGCAGTGGTTGGTTCGCTTCCCCGATGTGGCGCAGTTTCTCAGGAAGATCGGGCCGCTCTTCGCGGCGCGCCTGCGCCCCGCATGGAAAGAGTACAGTGGGGCGCTGATCGTCAACCTGTACCGGCAGGCTTACCGGCTGCGCTTCGAGCAGGGCCAACTGGCCGGGGTGGACTCACTCGGCTTTGTAGATTCTTCGATGGGCGCGGACGGCGGCGATCTGCTCATCCCGCCAGAGGCTTTTGTCCGCCTGGCGCTGGGCTACCGCCGCCTGGACGACCTGTTTGACGCCTGGCCGGATATCCAGGTGAAACCCGCCGCCCGCCCCCTGGTGGATGCGTTGTTCCCGCCTCTGCAAAGCTATATGACCACGCCCTATTATTTCTTTGACAATGGGTAATGACGCCTGTTCAGAGTTCCGCCAACCTCATCTCGTCGCGGTCGGCAGACTGGTGGAATTTGTCTTGCAGGCAGGGGATTTGACCGCCGGCGGTTTTCAACGGCGCGACCGCGCCCAGCTCGGTACACAAGGCCACCGGCGCGTGCAGCGCTCGCGCCCGGCCGGCTACGAAAGCGAAGTGGAAATCGCCTACCAGGTGGAAGGCGCGGAGCCGCCGCTGGAAGTGCGCGGCCGGATTGATGGCCTGTACACGAACACTGAGCCAGTGATCCTTGAAGAGATCAAAACCACCACCTTGAGCCTGGCGCTGGCCAATGAGCAGCATAATCCACTGCACTGGGCGCAGGCGCAGTGTTACGCCTACATGTATACCCGGCGGCAGCAGCTCAACGAAATCAGCATTCACCTGACCTATTATCACCTGGACAGCCAGCAAGAAAAGACCTTTGAGCGCCATTATTCCTTCGCCGAACTGCAAACCTTTTTCAACGCTTTGATCACGCCCTACCTGGATTGGATGCGCAAGATGGACGCCTGGCAAGCCAGGCGCGACCAATCCATTCAGCAGCTCAATTTCCCTTACGAGGCGTATCGCCCAGGCCAGCGTGAGATGGCAGTGGCGGTCTATAAAGCCATCCGCGACAATGAACGCTTGTACGTCCAATCGCCCACGGGGGTAGGAAAGACGATTGCAGCCCTTTTCCCGGCGGTGAAGGCGCTAGGGCAGGGGCTGGCGGACAAGATTTTTTACCTGACGGCGAAGACTTCCGGACGGCTGGCGGCGGAAAAGGCGCTGGAGGATATGCGCCAGGCCAATTTAGCCTTCAGAAGCATCACCCTGACCGCCAAAGAAAAGATCTGCTTTTGCCCGCCGGTGCTCTGCGACGCGGAGAGATGCGTCTTCGCGCAGGATTATTTTGGCAAAGCTAAAAAGGCGCTGGAGGCAATAGACCAGGCGCAAGCGTATACTCGCCCGGTGATTGAAGAGATCGCCAGGCGTTATCAGCTTTGCCCTTTTGAGTTTTCGCTCGACCTGGCGTTGTGGATGGATGGCGTCATTTGCGATTACAACTACGCCTTTGATCCGCGCGTCTATCTGCACCGCTTTTTTGATTTCAGCACGGAAACGTATCTCTTCCTGGTGGATGAGGCCCACAACCTGCCCGATCGGGCGCGGGCAATGTATTCGGCTGAACTGGATAAAAAGACAGTGCTGGATCTGCAGCACACGTTGAAACCCCATTTGCCGGCGCTGGCCAAAAAGCTAGGCGCGATCAATAAAGTCTTGCTGGAGAAACGCAAAGCCTGCCAGGCAGAAGGCAAGGCGGCGCTGGTTGAGAATGAGCCCCCTGAAATGCTGCTCAAAGCAATCCGTGAATTCAGCCAGGGAGCGGAAGATTGGCTGGTTTTAAACCAGGCGGCTGAGTTCAGGCAGGCGCTGCTGGAGTTTTATTTCTTGTGCAACAGCTATCTCCGCACCGCCGAATATTTCGATACTTTCTACGTGTCCTACTTCGAGCGTCAGGATCAAGCCGACCTCAAAGCCAGGTTATTCTGCCTGGATCCGGCCCCCATGCTGGCCGGCCCGTTGGAGCGCAGCCGGGCGACCGTCTTTTTCTCGGCGACCCTGCTGCCCATGGAGTACTTCATGAAGCTCTTGACCGGCGCGGCGGAGCATCCCAGGCGCATCTTCCAATCCCCTTTTCCCATCGAAAATGTCAGCCTGCTGATCCACAATGGAATCGCCACCAACTACACGCAGCGGGCCGATTCTTATGCCGCGATCGCGGCGGCGATTGAAGCCGCCTGCGGCGCGCACGTGGGCAATTACCTGGTTTTCTTCCCCTCCTACGCCTACCTGGCGGCGGTGCTGGAACTGCTCAAAGAGCGCATGCCGGCGAGTCAGCTTCTCGTACAGGATCGGGGCATGACGGAAGCCGCGCGCGAGGCTTTCCTGGCCCAGTTTTCGGCCGGCGGCCAGGAAACGCTGATCGGCCTGGCCGTCATGGGGGGCGTCTTCGGCGAGGGGATTGACCTGGTGGGAGAACGCCTGATCGGCGCGGTGGTGGTCGGCGTAGGAGTACCGCAGGTGTGCCTGGAGAGGGATCTGATCAAAGACTATTTTGATCGCCAGGAAGACGGCGCATCTGGCGGGGCTGGCGCCGCCAAAGCGGGTTTCAGCTTTGCGTACCAATATCCAGGATTCAACCGCGTGCTGCAAGCCACCGGGCGGGTCATTCGCACCGAGACCGATCGGGGGGTCATTGTCTTGATTGACGAGCGTTTTACCCATGCCCGCTACCGCCATTTGTTCCCGGCGCATTGGCGGGGCTTTCAGATTGTTCAAAGCACCGCCGCGATCCAAGAGAAATTGGCGCGCTTCTGGTCACAGTGAACGTCTCAAACCAGAGGGGCGATCCCCAATCACCAGCGAAAAATTTCATCAGCCATAATCTTCAGATGTGGTGGTCGTCCAATGGTTGGTGATTCCGGCTTTTTGGCCCAGCACCAGGTTCAATTGAGCGCCATGCTCCTGGACATGACGCATATTATCCAGGAGCAGTTCAGCAAAGCTGACCTCGCCCCAGGGAAAAACGCAGCGTTGACGGATGCTCTCGTCGGTCAACGCGCCAATCGTCTGGCGGCACTTGCTGCGGCAGTGGGCAAGGTAGGTCAGCAGTTCCTCTCTTGCATACTGCCGTTCGGGCAGCACGCCGGCCGAATCCAGTTCATCCAACGTAAAAGGCGGCGGCGGGGTGAACCCTTCCACCGCGCCGGAGAGGTAGAGATCGAGCCAGAATAAGGTGTGGTAAGACACGTACCAAAATTCAGACAATCCTGGCGGCGAGGCAGGATCGTCCCACAAGGGAGCGGCCCACAAGTCGGGCGGGCACTTCTGCAGGGCATTTTCGAGCATATCTATCGCCGCGCCAAACTGCCCCCACAAGATAGAGAGCCACAAGGTATTCGAGTCGTGTTTAGAGTCGTTCATTGAACCAGCCTTCCTTCAATTCAGTCACGGCGTCTCCGCCAGGGGCGAGTATAGCACAACTCTTAACCGAGACAGGCATATAATCGCCTATAGAGAAACGAAAGGAGTCGCGATGAACGCTTATTGGGTTGAAGGGTTGTACATTCCAAAGAAAGGCCGGGGGCGGGCGGCCTTAGAGCCGTTTGGGCGCGTGATCTGGGCGAACAGCCCGGAGGATGCCGCTCGCCTGGCCACCGAGAGCCTGGCCGGCGGGCAGTGGAAAGAAGGGCCGTCGGTCAGCCAGAAGACGGAGGAGCAGCAGATGCGCGCCGCCGGCGCGCCGGAACTGCCGGGCTTTGGCGCGCCGGCCGCCGGGCCTGGGAAAAAGCGCAAGCCTCCGCGGTGAGTTTTCCGTCCATTGAAAGCGCGCCCGGGGAAAGGGGTGTACAATAAAAGAGCCCTGATTGGGCGAGGTCCCTGCAACATTCCCTGCATGGAGGTAAAAATGGTCAGCATACAAATGCGGCTGCTTGAAATTTTCCTGCTGCTCACCAGGCTCTTTTCCGATCGCTCAAGCAAGCTCGACGTGGCCAAAGAACGCGCCGATGTCGAAGAGATGACGCGGATGTTCAAGCCTCTCGGCAAGTTCACTCACGAAGCCGTCGCCGTCAACGGCCTCAAAGCGGAGTGGATCGTCCCGCCGGAGGCCCGCCCGGAGCGCGTGATGCTCTTTCTCCACGGCGGCTCGTTCAACGCCGGCTCGATCGCCAGTCACCGCACGCTGGCCGGCAATGTGGCGCTCGCCTGCCAGGCGCGCGTGCTTTTGCTCGATTACCGCCTGGCCCCTGAACATCCATTTCCGGCCGCCATCGAGGATGCCATCGCAGCCTACGAGTGGCTGCTCGCGCAAGGCATCCCCGCCCGCCAGGTGATCGCGGCCGGCGACTCAGCGGGGGGCAATCTGGGCCTTGAACTGCTTCTCCACCTGCGCGACCACAAGCGCCCTCTGCCATCCGCCGCGGTGTGCCTGTCGCCGTCGCCCGACCTGACCTTCTCCAGCCCATCATGGACGACCAACTTAAAGAAGGACCTGATGTTGGACATACGGAAGGAGCGGAAATCGCTGGAGATCTACCTGAAGAGCGTTGACCCGCGCGATCCACGCGTTTCACCATCCTACGCCCACCTGGAGGGGCTGCCGCCGCTGCTGCTCCAGGTGGGCTCCTACGAGCTTCTGCGGTCGGACGTGGAGCAGTTCGCCGAAAAGGCCAGGGCGGCCGGGGTGGAGGTCACATTAGAGGTATGGCCCGGCATGCAGCACGAATGGCATTTTGCCGCAGACTTTTTGCCCGAGGGCCGGCAGGCGGTCGCCAGGATTGGCGCTTTTGTTGAAGCGATCTATGCTCGGGTGGATTGAAAGAGCGCATCCAGCCGGGGAAAAATTAACCGCAAAGGCGCCAAGGACGCCAAGTTTTTTGGTTAAATTCATGGCTCCTTCGTGGTTAATTGATCAAGATGAAAAAACTGCTGACTTTTCGTCAACAAGCGACTTCAGTCGCTAACCTTGCCCATAACGGCTGAAGCCGTCACTACGAAAGCGTCTTTTTTCATCCTTTGGGGTGTTGCCTAAACATGATCTCTGACTTCTTAAATACCTTTTTCTTAGCGTCCTTGGCGCCTTCGCGGTTAAAAATGCCTGAATCCGGCTTCGGGTGTATAATCCATCTATCTTTCGGGATTTGAGACGGGAGAGGTTGGTTTGGCTAAACATCTGATGGCGCTTCCAACGTTAGCCTGCCCGGCCCACTGCGCGTACTGCTTTGGGCCGCATCTTCAAAGCGCGGTCATGCCGTTGGAAACTGTGCAAGCCATCGTGGACTGGCAAAATCAATTGGGGGACGCCGAAGGCCTCGAGATCACCTTCCACGGCGGGGAGCCGCTCGCCGCCGGCCTTGAATTTTATCGCGCCGCTTTGCCCATCTTGCGGGATGGCCTGGCGGCGCGTTTTGCTGTCCAGAGCAACCTGTGGCTGCTGACGGACGAGTTTTGCCAGCTTTTTCGCCAGTTCGACGCCGCCCTGGGCACGAGCCTGGATGGGCCAGAGGCGCTCAACGACGCGCAGCGCGGGGCGGGCTATTTCCGGCGCACGTGGAGCGGGCTGGGGCGCGCCCGCCAGCACGGTTTTCAACCCGGCTGCATCTGCACTTTCACCGCCCAATCCGCCTCGCGCTGGACAGAAGTCTTCGACTTCTTCCTGGAGCAGGGCCTGGGCTTCAGCGTGCACGCCGCCCTGCCGCCGCTCGGCCGGGGCGGGGATGGCTGGGCGCTTTCCCCCGCTGCGCACGGCGACCTGCTGCTGAACCTGCTGGATCGTTACCTGGCCAACCTGTCCCGCATCCGCATCAGCACCCTGGACGCGATGAGCCGCAGCGTTTCGGCCGGGCATGGCGGCATTTGCACCTTTGGCGACTGCCTGGGCGAGTACCTGGCGGTAGACCCGCAGGGCTGGATTTATTCCTGCCAGCGTTTCGCCGGGATGCCCCAATTTCGCCTGGGCAATGTCCACGCGCGGCCGTCCTGGGAGGCGCTCCAGAACGCCCCGGCCTGGCGGATGTTGGCGCAAAGGCAGGCGCAAATCCGGGATGAGTGCGGCGGCTGCGCCTGGCTGGAGACCTGCCGCGGCGGCTGCCCGTACAACGCCCTGGCTGCCAACGGCGGCAGTTTCGCGCCCACGCGGCGCGATCCGCACTGCCCGGCCTATCAAAAGGCGTTCGAGGCGATCACCGAACGCGCCCTGGCGGAGGTCTTTGCGCCAGACAACCTGGCGGCGGTGGTGGAGAGCGGCGGCGGGCGACACGGCCTGCTGCGCAAGGGCAAGCTGCTGCACCTGATGCGCGGCAGCCCGCACCCGCACGCGATCGCTCCGCAGGCGCGCAAGGCGGTCGCCGCCGTAGCCCTGGCGAGCAGCGCCTCCCTCGAAGAGGCGCTGGAGAAGCTGGATCGCGCCGGCCTGGTCAGTCGGCGGGAAGTCGCCCGGCAAAGTTTGAGCGCCCTGCAAGCGCAGTTGCGCCGTCCGTCCGATGGCCTGGTCAACGCCTATTTGCACCTCACCTATGCCTGCAACCTGGCCTGCGATCACTGTTACGCCTCCGCCGGCCCCTCGGCCGCGGCCCAATTCATGCCGCTGGACGAGGCGCTGAGCTTGGGTCGCCAGGCGGCGCGGGCCGGCTTCCGCAAGCTGATCGTCACCGGCGGCGAGCCGCTGGCTTACCCGCAGCCGGCGGCGCTGCTGGAGGCGCTGGCTGTTTTGCGCCGGGAAGCGCGCCCACTGCAAGTGGTCTTGCGCACCAACCTGGCCGTCCCGCTGACGCCGACCCGCCTGGAGCAGTTGTTGGACTGCGCCGATCAAATTGTGGTCAGCGTGGACGGCGACCGCGCCAGCCACGAGGCGCGGCGCGGGGCCGGGACTTACGCCCACACCCTGGAAAATCTCACCGCCCTGGCGGCGCGCCGGCGGCCCGGCGGGGCGAAAATTTTGCTGGCGGCCACGCTCAACGCGGCGCAGGTCGAGGGCGCGGAGGGGGAGTCCGTGCGCGCCCTGGCCGCCTCCCTGGGGCTGGCGGCGCGCTTCAAGCCGGCGCTGCCCCTGGGGCGCGCCGCCGGCCGCGAGCTGAAGCCGGAATTTTATTCATCGCTCGACGCCGATGACGAAGAACGCGTGGCGCAGCTTCAACCGGCGGCCGCCTGCGGCCTGGGGATGAACATCTATATTGCCCCGGACGGGGCGTGCTTCCCCTGCCATGCCTTAATGGGAGAACGCTATCGCCTGGGCGACGCCCGGCGCGAGGGCCTGCCGGCGGTGTTGGCCGCGGCGCGCTTCCAGGCTTTGAAGCAAGTGACCGTGGACAGCAACAAACAGTGCCATGCCTGCGCCCTGCGCTACCTGTGCGGCGGCTTTTGCCGCGCCTGGCGGAGCCGCGACGACCCCGACGCCGCGCCGGTGGACTGCGCCCCGCTGCAAGCGCGGGCGCGCGGGGTGCTGTCCAGCGCCCTGCAAGCGCTGGATGTCTGCATTGAACGCTGGCTGGCGGCAGGGCTGCCGGCCGATGGAGATCGATTGGGATAAAGCACAAAGGAACAGCGTATGAGACTTTTCGGGCCGCCCAATGTCAGAAAAATGAAGGCTAAAGGTGATGTCAAAGGACTGATCAAGGCTTTGAGTTACCGCGGAATTTTTACCGGATATCAGCAAGATACAGAAGTTCATCAAAATGCCGCCCAAATGTTAGGTGAACTCGGCGACGCCCGCGCCGTCGAACCGCTCATCGCCGCGCTTAAGGGTAGCGAGTACTTTTTGCCCCAGGTAGCCGCCGCGGCGCTGGTCAAGATCGGCGCGCCGGCGGTCAATCCGCTCATCGCCGCGCTCAAGGAGAGTGGTAGGGAGGTGCGCAAGACAGCCGCTGCTGCGCTAGGGCAGATCAACGATGATCGGGCCGTTGAACCGCTCATCGCCATGATCAAGGACAGTGATAAGGATATACACCAGGCTGCCACTGCCGCACTGAACAAGTTGAACTGGCAGCCGCGCCAGGATGAGCGCGCCGCCTGGTATTGGGCAGCCAAACTGGAATGGACAAAGTGTGTCGAAATCGGCGCGCCGGCGGTCGAACCGCTCATCGGCGCGCTTAAGGATAGTGATAGAGCTGTGCGCCAGGCTGCCGCCGCGGCGCTAGGACAGATCGGCGACACCCGCGCCGTCGAACCGCTCATCGCCGCGCTCAAGGATAACGACTGGCAGGTGCGCCAGGCTGCCGCCGCGGCACTGGGGCAGGTTGGCGACGCCCGCGCCGTCGAGCCGCTCATCGCCACGCTTAAGGGTAGCGAATACTATGTGCGCGAGGCTGCCGCCGCTGCGTTGGGGCAGATCGGCGCGCCGGCGGTCGAACCGCTCATCGCCGCGCTTAAGGATGATGATAGGGATGTGCGAAAGACTGCGTCCGCTGCGCTGGGCAAGATCGGCGATGCCCACGCCGTCGAACCGCTCATCGCCGCGCTCAAGGATAACGACTGGCAGGTGCGCCAGGCTGCCGCCGCTGCACTGGGGCAGGTTGGCGACGCCCGCGCCGTCGAGCCGCTCATCGCCACGCTTAAGGGTAGCGAATACTATGTGCGCGAGGCTGCCGCCGCTGCGTTGG
>CAIQJJ010000700.1 GCA_903872065.1 uncultured Anaerolineales bacterium
GATAATCCCTGGAAAGACCAGTGTAGGTTAATTAACCTAAAGGGCATTCGACCTGTGTTGACTTTTTATCCCTTCGATCAACAAACCCTCTTCACCAACCGCGAAGACGAATTGGCGCAGTTGGCGTATTATCGCCAGGCGCTGAGCCGGCGTGATCTGCCCGGAACGGTAGAGCATGTCGCCTTGTTTGGCCTGCGCCGCATCGGCAAGACGCTGCTGCTCAAGGAGTTCATGCGCCGCACGCTGGCTGAGACGCCGGTTGCAGCGCAAGGCGTGACGCCTGTTTACATGGATTTGGCCGCCCTGGCCAGTTCGCCGGAGAATTTCGCCCTGGGCTATGTGGGCCAGGTGTGTTACTGGCTGCTGCTGCGCGGCGAAGGCGCTGGCGATCCCGGCGCGTTCTTGAACGCCGCAGCGCTGCCCGCAGCGCTGTTCCAGAACCAGGGGGGCGATCTTTATCCATTGGTTGAGCCGCTGCTGCACGAACTGGAGAAAGCGCGTCCCGATCGCCAGGCGCTGCTGCGGCAGGCCTTCCACTTTCCCCAGGAAGCCGCCCGGCTGCGCAACTGTGGGTTGGTGTTGATCCTGGATGAATTCCAGGAGATTCGCACCCTGATCCACTATCCCAACAGCCAGAATGTGCTGGCTTTGCTGCGCGCCGAAATGCAGTCGCAAAGCGGCATCCTGTATCTGCTGGCCGGCTCAGCGGTCAGCGTGCTGACCGATCTGCTCTCCAGCCCCAACAGCCCGCTCTTTGCGCAGTTCACGCGCCTGGCGGTGGAGGCCTTCAACCGCGAAGCAAGCACAGCCCTGGCGCGCAAGTTGACCGATGAGCAGGCCGCGCCCGACCTGCTGCCGTTGATCCACAGCCTGACCAATGGCCATCCTTTTTATATTACGGCCTTGTGCCGGCGCTTGATGAACCTGGTGGAAGTGGCCCATCATCCAATGGACGCCGACACTGTCAAACAGGCTTTTCTGGTGGAAACCCTGGCCCCTCATGGCCGGATTTACGATTTCTGCCGCTATGTCTACGATCTCTCCTTGCAGCAGGCGGCGGGTTATGGGGCTTTGAAAGCGGTTCTGCAAATCCTGGCGACTGAGGAAGGGCTGACCGCCAGCCAGGTCGCCCGCAAACTGCACGTCACCAACGGATCAGCCAGTGACTACTTGCGCTGGCTGCGCGAAGTGGATCTGGTGAGTGAGCATGATCACGCCTATTCCTACCGCGACCCCGTTTTGCGCTTTTGGGTGGCGAACACTGTCCGCGGGGTCGAGGTCAGCCTGGCGGCCGGCCCGTTAGACCTGGCCAGCCTGGTCGCGCGCCTGGACGCCCAATTGCAGCGCGTCTCAGAAGAGCTTGGGGGCGCCCAGGAAAGCCGCATCCGCGAATTGATGCGCCGCTTCAACCGGCAAGTGATAGACGGCGCGGTGTTTGGCGTCCCAGGCCAGGTCACATTGCCCAGGTTTGAGCAAGTGAGCGATTATCTCTCGCCGGACGGCCAGGTGCAGCTTGACGCGCTTGGGCAGGCTGCCAGCGGGGTCAAGTGGATCGTCGAAGTGAAGTGGCGCAGCAAGCGCGTGGGCAAAAAAGAGGTGGAGAGGCTGCTGGCGCACATCCAGGCCGCGCCGGCGCAGGGCTGGATCATCTCCCGCGCCGGCTTTACCGAAGAAGCCAGCGAGCTTGCCCGGCGGCATGGGTTATTCTGCTCCGATGGGCCGGCCATCCACCTGCTGCAGGCGCGGCTCAAGGAGTGAGCTTCTCTGCCCGTTCTCCTAAACGTGATCATCCAGGGGTGGGATGATCACGTTTAACGCGAGGATGATCGCGTTTCCAGCTTTTGCCAATGCCAAATTCTGGAATCAATGGGATGCCTTGATCCTTCACCCGCCTAAGGGTAAGGCTGAATCACTTCCCTAGGGGGGAGACGGATTGCTCCGTGCTCACCGGCGTGCCGGTGGGGGAGTCGCCCAGGGCGGGGCTCGGCGTCCGGCTCGGCGTGGCGGACTGCGCGGCGGTGGGAATTACATGCAGCGAGCAGGCGCAGCGAAAGCCGACCAGGTCGCTGCGATTGGTGGAGACATTCCAAATTGAGATATTCTCAGGACAAACTGATTGTAGCAGAAATTTACGCCGTGGGGCGCATTTGAGGCGAAATCAACCAGGTCTTGCTCCCTTTCGCAGACCTGGCCATTTGCGCCCAA